>NZ_JBEOYO010000044.1:0-30287 GCF_040297125.1 Streptomyces sp. NPDC001868
CCCCTTGTACGACGGCGACACGGCCCCCACAGACAGCCCCCTCCAGCACGATCTACCAGAAGATCATTCCACCGGTCAGCCAACGTGACAGTGCCCACTCGTCGGTCTCGGGTTGTGCCCGTCGGCCTGGCATACCCATCGGGACGCCTGCTCCCTCCTTCCATCGAGTCCGGGGCAGGACTGTCGAGTGCGACGATCCAGCAACGTAAGGGCATCCATCTGGCACTACTCTGCGGATCTACGATCAAATCGCCGACAACGTGCTTGTACTGTCATCCCACCTTCGTAGTTGCTTTCTGTCCCGAAGTCGGATTCCACATGATCTTCGTCCTGATCGTGATCGCCGCTGTGGCCGCCGGGTGGTCGCTTGTCGCCGGGAGGCTGGAGCGGTGGCATGTCCGGGCTCCTCTGGTGCTGGTGTTCGCGGGAATCGCCACCGGTGTGTTCACGCAGAGCCAGCTCGCCGTCACGCTGAACTCCCAGGTCGCCCAGCACGTGGCCGAGGTCATCCTCGCTGTCCTGCTGTTCGTCGACGCCACCGAGCTGCCGGGTGGACGGTTGTTCGGCAACGATCCCGGGTCGGCCGTCCGGGCGCTGCTGGTGGCCATGCCGTTGAGCCTGGGCACGATGGTCCTGCTGGGCTCGTTGCTGCTCGCCGAGCTTCCGGTCGCAGTGCTGCTGCTGATCGCGTGCATCATCGTTCCGATCGACTTCGCGCCGGCCGAGACGCTGGTGCGTGACCGGCGTATCCCGGTGGGAGTACGCGAAGTCCTCAATGTGGAGAGCGGCTACAACGACGGGATCGTGTCACCTGTCTTCCTGTTCGCGCTGATTCTGGCCGGTTCGACGTCTTCGGCCCAGACTCCCGCGCAGGCGCTCGGCACGGCCGTACCGTTCGCGGTGAAGGCAGTCGTGGTCGGCGTGCTGCTGGGGTCGCTCCTCGCGTGGTCGATGAACCTGGCCGACCGCGCGCATTGGATGACCGAGCAGTCACGGCGGATCATCGTGCTGGTCACGCCGCTGTTGGTCTACGCCGTGACCGTGGCGGCCGACGGCAACGGTTTCGTGGCCGCGTTCGTGTGCGGCATCGCGTTCCGCTACATCCGGCAGGCGCCGGTCCGCCGACGGGGCGCTCCGTCCCCCGATGCCTCGGACTTCCAGCTCATCGAGGACACCAACGCGATGATGACCATGGGCATGTGGTTCTTCTTCGGAAACGCCGTGGTGCTCGCGCTGAGCGAGGGCGTTCACTGGCCCACAATCCTGCTCTGCGCCGCCGCGCTCACCGTCGTACGGATCCTTCCGATCCTGCTGTCATTCCTGGGCTCCCGCTTCACCTGGCGCGAACGGCTCATGCTGGGAGCCCTCGGACCACGCGGCACCACGTCCATCGTGTTCGGCCTGCTCACCTTCAACACTCTCCCGGACGGGACGTACGCGGACGTCGCGCTGTACGCCATGACGCTCACCGTGCTCGGCAGCGTTCTCTTCCACGGCGCCGGCTCCACAGCCATCGCCCGCGTCCTCACCGGCCCCACACGCGCCGCGGCCACGGCCACCTCACCCATGGAGCACGCCGAGCCAGACCCAGGGACCGAACCCAGCAGGCAAAGCCGACACGCTGACTGAGCGTCAGTCCCGTTCCAGGCCGGAACGGTCGGCCCAGCCCCTCGCAGCCGAACTGCCGGTAGTTCGCCATATCCGGTGGTGGCGTGGGTTGAGCGGCAGGTCGGGTTGGTCGCAGGCTGGTGGCAGGAGTCAACCCTTGGCCGGGGCGGAGCCGGTGGCGGGTGCGGGGATGCCGGGGGTGCAGCGACTGCAGTTCTTCTTGTCCGAATCGTCCTGGGAGGCCGAGCGGGTCAGCGACCGGTGGCTTGAGCCGCTGCGCGAGCAGCCGGCGCCGGCGCCGCACGACGGTGGGGTGATCGTGATCGACGATTCCGGGGACCGCGAGGACGGTACAGCCACCGCGCACGTGGGCCGGCCGTGGCTGGGCCGGCTGGGCAAGACGGACAACGGCATCGTCACGGTGACCACGGTGCCGGACCGATGGCCGCGTGTAGTACCCGATGCACGCACACCCCTACACCCCCGCTCGTCACTTCGCCCGTGGCCGGGCCGATCCGGCCTTCCGTACGGAACCGCAGCTGGCCGCCGCTCTCGCGGCGCGGGGGCAGGGAGGCGGGCTTCGGCTGCCGGGCGGTGGTCGCCGGCTGTGCCTACGTGAGTCAGCGACGACTGGTGTCTCGCACTGCGGGAGGCCGGCCTGGCCTACGTGGTCGCGCTCAAGCCGCACCGCGGCACCCGGGACCCGACCAACCAGCCGCACACCCCCGTCGACACAGCCCACACCCTGACCTGGCGTGATGCAAAGCGTCCCGGCGACTGGACACCCGTGGAGCGTCACTTCCGCGACGGGGACACCGAGACCTGGTGGGCCGCTGATGCCCGCCTGGGAGGCTACGGACCCGACTCACCCCACCAACCCGCCCCACCACTCCGCAGCCCGCACCCGCACCCGCCCGCCGACCTCGCCGAGATCGTCCGCCTCTACGGCCTGCCGCCCTGGATCGAGCAGAGCAACAAGCAGATCGATGACGAACTCGGCTGGGCCGACTCTCGGAGGAGCGCTTGAAAGCGTCTGACCAGTCAAGACCGGGGATCGGTCGCTCGGAGTTCTGCCGCCTCCTGCTGGTCGAGGTCGTGCGTCGGCGTCGCAATCGGTCCTCGGCTCATCGGTCCGGGGAGACGAGCCACCAATTCGCCGGCTGCGACGCCGATATGTGCACGGCGTTCGAGGAACCCGGCACTACGTGCGGAGCACCCGGAGGACCAGTTGTTTGAGTTCCACGTGTCCCTTGGCGTTCGGATGGTACGAGTCGCCGATGGCCGGGGTGTCGACCGGCTCGGTCAGGAAGGACTCCGCGCTGCAGATCTCGTGTCCCGCGTAGGCGGGCTGCGGGTTCAGGAACCTCACCTTCGTGCTGCCGACGGCCGACACCGCGTCTTTGATCACCTGGTTGAGCTGGGCGGCGGCACGGTTCATCTCGGCGCGCACCGCCTCGCTGGGGTTGAAGACGTCCTCCAGGACGGTGCACGCGCCGTCCAGGTCGAACAGTTCGGGGTAGCCGATGACCACCATGGTGGTCAGGTTCGCAGCGGCGCCCAGGATGTCGTTGTAGGTCGCCTCCAGCCGCGGCTGGAGCTGGTTCTCCATGATGGACAGCGATTCGTTCAGAGCGAGTTGGCAGGCGCCCGTGATGTCGGGCGAGATGACGCAGATTTTCATGGCGTCGGCGAACTTGACGTCGTTGCCGCCGATGGTGAGTGTCACCACGTCCGTCTGGTCGTTCAGCGCGGCCAGTTGCCGGTCCCGTACGTCCTGGGTGACCGCGCCGGCGCACGCGGCGAAGGTGTAACCGCCGAGGAAACCGTTCGGCCCGCCGTTCTCCTTGGCGAGCAGGGCGGAGTACGCCTTCTCGCTGCGCTGGCAGTTGTCGCTGTGGTTGACCGAGGCCGGCGGGGCGTTCACCGTGAGTGTGTCGACCGGGGGGATCGTGGCGCTGTTGGACAGATATGGGTCGGCACCCGTGCCGGCCGAGTAGGAGTCGCCGAGGGCGACGTAGTCGCTTCCGCCCTCGGCTCCACTGGCGGTGAACGGTATGACAGCCGCGGCTGCCACCACGGCCAGACCGGACAACCAGGCCAGCGTCTTCCTGTGGGGACTGCGGCGGGCTCGATGCCCGTTGGGGGCGCTGCGCGTCGGCATGGAGGAGGTGTCCTTTCGCGGCTGGGGGATCGGTCCGGTTCGAGTCGCATGACCCGGGCTCATGAGGAGCCTCCGCCTCCGCCGGAGCCGCTGAGCTTCACCTCGTACGGACCGCCTTCCGGAATGACCGTGTCGAGGGGCTGGAAGAAGGATTCGTCCGGCTCGGCCGGGCTGAGTTCCGAGCCGCACCGGCCGTCGAAGTTGCCACCGGCAGCGGCGATTCCCAGAGCGATGACCGCCCCCTGCTGAGTGACATCGCCCGCGAAGGTGTAGACGGGGGCGCCGCTGTCGCCCTTCTTGACGCACATGCTGGCCTTCACCATGCCGTTGTAAGTGGTGGTGCTGCCGTCAGGGTTCGCGATCTCGGTGGACTGGTTGACCGCCTCGATCTCTCCGCATGTCTCGTCGGAGGTGATGCCGAGCTTGCAGACGACACCGCCCACGATCATCGTCCGCTGGACGCTGATGACCGGGTTCTCCACGAACGCGAGGGTGGGCACGCTCTTGTGCTCCTGGTTCAGCTCCACGAATCCGTAGTCGCCGTCGGCCCCGTCGTGGATGTCGAACGCGGTACCGGCGGTCTGGTCGTTGAACTGCACCGGAGTGTTCGCGTCGAGGCAGTGTCCGGAGGTGACGAGGCCGTCCACCGTGCCTGAAGCGGGGTCACCCGGGACGTCCTCGATGTCGACCGCCCAGCCGGCCGTGCACTCCTCCCCACCGATCCTGATCGTTTCTCCGGGGTGGATGTCGACGGCCGTCTGGAGCGTGCTCGCCTTCCTCGTGACCGTCACCGTGTCGCCGTACTGCTCGGCCTTGTCCAGGAGCGGGGCAACGGCTTTCCGGGAGGCGGAGTACGCGACCTCGACCGTGCCGCTCTTCGGGTCGATGCCGACGGTCGTGCCCGACGTGCCCGCCGACGAGGCGAGCAACTGCCTTTGCATTTCCTCCAGTTCCTTCCAGCTGACGGAGACCTTGCGTGCCGTCGCCCCGGCGTCGCGTGCCAGGGTGGTGCCCCTGTCGGTGAGGGCGTTCACGACGAGCTCACCGTCGTCGTCGATGTACGCCGACTGGATGTCGTCCGGTGCCTCAGCCCGAAGCGCCTCGGCGGTCTCCACGTTCCGCTGCTGGTTCCGCATCCGCGTCTCGGCGGCCGAACGGTCCATTCCGGAGCCCACCAGGTAGTCGACGGAGGCCCGGTAGGTGCGTTCGGGATCGATCCGCCCGGGCTGTTTCAGGGTCAGGGGCCGTTCGGACGGTGGCGCGTCGGGACTGCTCCCGCCCGGCGCGGCTATGCCCACTCCGGCGGCCAGGACGACCGCTGCCCCGCCGGCGATCAGCCCCGCTTTGGTGCGCCGTCCCGTACGTCCCGGCCGATTGTGCCTTGCGCTCATGGTCACGTCCTTGTCTTCCGAAAGATGCCTTTCCATCGAAGCGTCGTCGCCCGGAGCGATCGGCAACAGGGTCAAATTCCCTGGGTGAAACGTGTATTCAAGGGGTTGCCTTCGGAAAACAGCCCCCCTTTCTAGGCCTTTTTATCCATTCGCAGAGATATAAGTTTCCGTTAACGTAGATCCATTTCGATGGATCTCGCGATCTTCGAAATTCAGATCACCCCTTCGTCGTGAGGTGGCCTTCCGGTACCGCCCGAGTTCTCCGCGTTCGTCGCCGAGGATCCACCGGGACGGTGTGCCCGATCACGCGCCTGTGGCGGCCGAGCCGATCAACGGACTCGACTCCTTGCGGGCGAGGCGGACGCCGATGCGCTTCCTCCAGAGCCGGCTCCGCGATTGAGGGATGTCGTAGGCCTTGTCCACATGGAGCCGCTGCGGCTTGAAGGACCTGCCGCGGAAAGATGTGCGTCCTGGAGCCCGGCTCGATGAGGCCACGACATAGATGATGGCCGTGGACAGCATTTATCAGTCGTGTCCTGTGTCCACGGTCCGCGCCGGGCGATGTCTCACCGGCCAGAACGCCACCGGGGCCGAGGAGTTGTCGCCGGACTGTCAGGCGTTGATGGCCGCTGCCGTGAAAGCGGGAGGAGACGCCAACCGCACCGCCGTCGCCTGCAGATCTCCCTGCATCGCCGTGCTCTGCTCGGGGCCGACGACCGGGCCGTGGCCGGGACCGACACGTCGGCGTACGGGTCGGCCTGAGTGCGTGTTTCTAAGCCCCGGTTCTGAGCAGCCTGGGGTCCTACGCTGGCCTGGTGTCCGAGGACGCCGGTCGGGCCGGGGAAAGGATCTGCCGGGGCTGGGGGGAACGGCTGAGGCCGGGGGCCCGGCCCGGGGCGGAGTTCTGTTCGTCGGTGTGTCGGTCCAGGCAGTGGCGTCGGGAACGGCGGTTGCGCCAGCGCCTGGCGGCTGTCCGGGACGGTACGGGCGAGGTGGAGTGTCCGGAGTGCGGGGCCCGCTGGGTGGCTGGCGTCGACCGTCGCTCGGATGCGGTGTTCTGCTCGCCGCGGTGCAAGGTGAGGGGTTGGAGGCGCCGGACAGAACCGTTCGGCGAGCGGTCACAGTAACCGCTGGGCGAACGCATCCCGGATCCAACTTCGGTCAGCATCCGGTCATTTGCGGTCATTCATTGTGATCTTAGGATTTTCGGTCTGACTCTCGGCTTGGAAGCGGGCCCTGTCCCGTCGCGGCCTGAAGTGCCGTGCCATGGCCAGTAGTTGGTGGTGAGACACCATGACCGAAGTGGCAGAGAAGGTCGGGAGCGTCAGCCAGTCCCGTTACGAGCAGATCGTTGCTGAGCTGCGGGATGTGGTCGAACAGCAGACGCGCGGGCAGTTCACGATCGGTGACCGCGCTCTGGAGATCGAGCCGATGCGGCAGCGGGGCGGTCTCATGACGGAGCCGGAGTGGACGGTCGAGGCGTCGCTGAAGCGGCTGGCCGACGACATCGGGCTGTCGGTCGCCACGGTAAAGACCACCAGGTGGGTGGCCTCCCGTTGGCCGAAGGAACACTGGAGTCCGAAGACGGCGTCGTACACGGTCCACCGGGCCCTGGCGAACATCGAGGACGAGGCGGAACGGTTCGAGGCGATCCTGACGCCGCCGGACGACAAGGCCCGGTGGACCACGGACGACGCGAGCCGGCGGGTGGGTCAGCAGGTCGAGACCCCGATCACGCCGCAGGAGAAGGTCACCGCGATCCATTCGCTGGCCCGGGACGAGGAGGTCGCCGCGGTGGTCACCACCGACTTCCTGAAGCGTCCGCAGGTCGCGTCCAAAGTGTCGGCGGAGGACAAGGTCCGGGTGGTGGAGGAGTTCACCCGCGACGAGTCGGTCGCGGCGACGGCCGCGACGAGCCTGCTGCGCCGACCAGACATCGCATTCAAGGCGATGAGCGACGACACCGCCCGCTTCCAGGTCAACCATGCCCAGGTCGAACGTAGTCGGCAAGCCCGGGAGGACTTCGACCGCACCAGCCCCGTCGCCCCGGCAGTCCGCGCGATCGACCGGTCGGTGGAGTTCCTGGACCTGGTCACCGCCTGCCACTCCTTCGTCGCAGCTGCCGGCCGCACCGTCCCCGGCCTGCGCGACCGCACCCTCAACGACGACGAACGCACGATCGTGCACGAGAACGTCGCCCGGGTGAGGGGTGTATTGACTGAACTAGATTCGGAGTTTTCGCAGGTCAGATGCGGTTCTGCTAGGTTCCCGCCATGGTTGATCCAACCGGTCCCGGGAGGGACCTGGCAAGCTTTGTCCTGCCTGAAATCGGCCGGTTAGTCGAGACCGGAGATCCGTGGAAGCCGTACGTACTCGTTGACCCGGTCGGGTCCGTGGTGGAGCCGGTGGCGGCCTACTTCGCGGAGCTCCACGCTGCGTCGAAGCCGCCGACGACAATCCGCTCGTACGGCATGGACCTGCTTCGGTGGTACCGCTTCCTGTGGGCCGTGGATGTGCCCTGGCACCAGGCAAGCAGGATCGAGGCCCGGGACTTCTCCCTCTGGTTCCAGCTCGCCGACAAACCGGTACGCGTGCACTGGCGGCACCAGCGCAAGGGCGTTCCGGCCGACTCCGTGCCCACTCAACGAGGATCGCGTCGGCCGGTACCAGGGACGCCAAATCCCGTTACTGGCAGGCCCGCGCCGAGCCAAAAGTACGCAGCCTCCACACGCGCCCACTGCGAGACGGTGCTGCGGACCTTCTACGACTTCCACCTCGAAGAAGGCACCGGACCGATCGTCAATCCCTTCCCGCTGGACCGCTCCCGCCGCGCCGGCCGAGCTCATGCCCACCACAACCCGATGGAGCCCTTCCGCCCAGAGCGGCAGGGCCGTTACCGCCCGAAAGTCCCCAAGCGCATCCCGCGGCGGATCCCTGACGAACTGTTCAACGCACTGTTCGCTGCTCTGAAGTACAACCGTGACCGGGCCCTGCTCGCCTTCTGGGTCTCCACCGGTGCCCGCGCCGAGGAACTGCTCACCAGCCGGGAGAGGGACGCACTTCCCGGTCAGCAGCTCATCGGCGTGACCCGCAAGGGAACCGGCGCCTACCAGCAGATCCCCGCGTCGACCGACGCGTTCGTCTGGCTTCGGCTCGCCCAGGAAGACGCCTGGCGCAAGGGGGCTCCCCGCGGCCGCGGCAACACCTTGTGGTTGACCTTGCGGCGCCCGTGGCGACCGCTGAACTACCACGCCGCCCGGGCCATGCTGAACCGCGCCAACGACCTCCTCGGGTCGAACTGGACCCTGCACGACCTGCGGCACACCGCGGCCTACCGGATGGCCCGCGACCCGAAGATGTCGCTGACCGACGTCCAGTGGGTCCTCGGACACGCGCATCTGTCCACCACCGAGATCTACCTGGCCGCGAGCCAGGAGGAGGTCATCGAACAGGTCCTCGCCCACCACGCTCGCCGAGAACGTGAGCAGATGCGCCCGCCGGCGCCGGCGCCCGGTTACAGCGCCGCCAGCCTCGACGTGCTCTTCGGGCAGGTGGGATGACGACCACGGTTACGACGGCCACGGCGACGTCGCAGGACAAGGTCGTCGCGTTTCACGGGGCGGCCTACAAGGCGTTTCAGGAGACCTTTCCGCCGCGGATGACACCGGACACCTGGACGGTCACCGCCGCGTCCCGCGACCAGGCGGTCGCCCGGCTCCGCGAACTCTCGGCCGGGTCGTCGAAGCACACCCGCTACATCCGGGTGCGCGGAGCGGACTTGCTCATGCGCTGGCTGGAGACCTTCCCCGGGGAGACCTGGCAGCAGCGCTGGCGAAACAGCACGGCAGACGACCACCCGCAGAGCTGGAGTGATCATCCCGCATCCTGGCACGCAGAGCGCGGGGTCGGCACTGCGCACTTCCTCCCCTCAGGCACCCTGCATCTGATCTGCGGGGACGTGATCCGTCCCAGCGTGTCCTGGCTGCTGCACCTGCACTCACCCAACTTCCGCAGCCGAATGGAACTGACTCGGGACCCGGAGGGGTACGCGGACCTTGCCGCGGCCGCCGGCCCTACGTGGTCATCCCAACTGGGGCGGCATGCCCGCCTGCAGATCGCGGTCCTGCTGGCCGCCAAGGGAGGACGCATCCGCGACATCACGGTCGGCGACTGCCTCGAACTGCGGGCCACCGAAGCCAGCGTCTACCGGTTCGGAGGCACCGGACGGTCGCTGTTCTACCGCTGGCTCAAGGACCTCGGGCAGTTCCCGCCTGACGCCCCGCACACCCTTCGAGACGTGACCCGGCATTCGGGACAGGTCAGCGTCGCCGACCTCGTGGACCGCTACCAGCTTCAGTGCACCCCCGTCCGTGACCTGCTGGTCGACTACCTCACCGAACGCCAACCCGCCCTGGATTTCTCATCGTTGGAGGATCTGTCCCGGATCCTGGCTCGGCACTTCTGGAAGAACCTCGAAGACCTCCGGCCCGGCATCGACTCGCTCCGTCTCTCCGCCGAGACCGCGGCGGCCTGGAAAGAGCGTGTCCGCACCAAAGTGGACCGCAAGCGCCAGCCGGACGGCAGCTACACCACCAGCCTCCGGATGAACTACATCGACCTGCTGACCGCGGTCCGTGCCTTCTACCTCGACATCGCCCAGTGGGCCATGGAAGAGCCGTCCCGCTGGGGACCTTGGGCCGCCCCTTGTCCGATCAAGGCCAACGAGGTCTCCCACCGGAAGCGCGAAACACGGCGGAAAGCGCGGATGGACCAGCGGACCCGTGAACGACTCCCGGTTCTGCCCGCCCTGGTGAGGACAGCAGCCGACGAACTGAAGAAGGCCCAGGCGAGGCTGGAAGCGGTCCGAGCGGCTGATCCGGGAACCGTGTTCACGGTCCTGGGCGAGACGTTCACCAAAGCCCGGGGCAGCCGATGGAGCGACCCAGGCCAGATGACGATCGCCTTCGACACGGACGGCAAACGGCGGCGCCTGGGCGACGCGGAACTTCGTGCGTTCTGGGCATGGGCTTCAGTAGAGTTCCTCCGCCTCACCGGCGTCCGCATCGAGGAGATGCTGGAGGTCAGCCACCACAGCATCATCCAATACAAACTGCCGACCACCGGCGAGATCGTCCCCTTGCTGCAGATCGCCCCGTCGAAGACCGACGAAGAGCGATTGTTGCTGGTCAGCCCGGAGCTGGCCGACGTCTTGAGCACCATCGTCTGCCGGGCCCGTGACAGATCCGGCAAGATCCCGCTCGTCGCCTCCTACGACCACGGCGAACGGGTCTGGAACCCGCCGATGCCGCTGCTGTTCCAGTGGCGCACCGGTGAGCAGAACCGCGTGACGTCGATGACCACGATCCGCAAGGCCTTGGACGAGACCCTCGAAGCGGCCGGGCTGACGGACAACACCGGGCAACCACTGCGCTATCAACCCCACGATTTCCGCAGGATCTTCGTCACCGATGCGATCATGAGCGGCCTGCCCCCGCATATCGCGCAGATCATCGTCGGGCACAAGAACATCTCCACCACGATGGGCTACAAGGCGGTCTATCCGACCGAGGCCATCGAGGCCCACCACGCGTTCATTGCCCGCCGCCGGACCCTGCGTCCGAGCGAGGAATACCGCACCCCGACCCCGGAGGAATGGGACTCCTTCCTGGGACACTTCGAGCGCCGCAAACTCTCGGTGGGCACCTGCGGCCGGGCATTCGGCACCGCCTGCATCCACGAACACGCCTGTGTCCGCTGCCCCATGCTGCGACCCGAGCCGACCCAGCGCTCCCGCCTGGCCGAGATCCGCGACAACCTCATCGCCCGGATCACCGAGGCAGAACGGGAGGGGTGGCTCGGCGAAGTCGAAGGACTCCGCGTCAGCCTTGTCGGCGCGGAGGAGAAGCTCGGCCAACTGGACGCCGAGGCGAGACGGAGGTCGACCGCCGTGGATATCGGCATGCCTACATTTGGGCAAATCGCCACACGTACCAGCGAAACTACGACCCCACAACAAGGCCGCTAGGTCTGTGCCAAACGGTGCGTGTCCACGACACTCAGGTCATGGATCCAGGGACGGCCGCAATATTGGGAGCCGCAGTTGGTGCTTTGGGAACCGGAGCGGCCGCCCTGGCCAGCGCATGGTTAGGGGCCAGGGCAGTACGGCAGCAGACCGCCGCACAGCACCTTCAGGCAGATCAGCAGCGGCAGTTTGAACAAGCGCGAGCGCGACGCGAAGCCCGTAGTAAGGCATACGCCGACCTCATCGACTTAACCCAGGTTGTCGGCACGCGTGTGCTTGAAATGAACCGCTCGGAGTCCTACGACGAGGACAGCGTTCGCCGTGTCCTCGAGCAGCTTGGCGAACTGCTGAGTCGCTCCGCCAGAGTCCAGGTCGAAGGACCTGTCTCCCTGATCGCCAGCACTGACGCCATAGTGAAAGCAGTCATCGCCTGCCGGAAGACGCTTATGGCCCTGGCTGTCCTCCCTGGTGCCCCACCCGAGCTCAGGGACGAACCTCGCGCCACACTGACCCAACGCTGCCGTGCGGATCTGAAGACGCTGGGAGGGGCACTCGACGAATTCGTGAAGGAAGCCCGCGGTGTTTTGGGCAATGATGGCGCGTGATCGTCTCCAGTGCTGGTCGGGAAGCAAAGTGGCCGCGGGCCCGGAAGGGCGTCGGTATGACGCGCTGTCGCTTCGGGGGTAGCCAATAGCGCTGAACAACTCTTAGTTCAGAGAAGCGACACTGGACTGGATCGAGACGGCCGTCGACACCGGCAAGGTCGACGTCGACGACGAACTGGCCCGTCTACTCAAGGGCGAATGAGGATGCCCCGCGCCTCACGGCGACGGGGCGATGCCGCCAGACGCCACGCGGACACCCTGCGGTTCGTGCTGTTCGAGGCCAGACCCGCTGGCCTTGAGTTTCCTCAGCTGGTACGCGCGAGTGACCTGTCCCCGAGTCAGGTCCGTTCCGGGCTCGCAGCCTTGAAGGAGCAGGCCGCGGAGAAGGGCTGGCCCCCGCTGACCTGGACCCGGCAGGCGGGCTACCAGCTCGGGGCCGAGCGGGCGGTGCTGGAGGCATAGGAGCGGGCTGTGGTCAGGGAGAAGCTGACCGAGTTCCGCCGGTTCATCGCCGGCACCGTTGCCCCGCACGCCGCCGCCCACCCGGGCGACAAGTGGGTCAAGCACATCGTCGCCCAGCTCAACTCCATCGAGTCCACCCTCGACCTCATCGCCAGCTCGTGACCTGCGGCGGGACCACCCTGCGGGCGGTCCCGCCGCACTCGTTCGAAGGCACTCGTCATGCGCCGACGCCGCTATCCCTCGGACACCACCAACGCCGAATGGGCCCTGCTCGAACATTCTCTGAACTAGGGGTTCAGAAGTTGGTAGCGGCTGGAGTCACTTCCCTCGGTGGGCATCCAACTGCATCTGGATTTGGTCATCGATCTGCTCGACGGCGGCGATTGATTGTTTCTCAAGTTCCTCGAAGGACATCTCGATGGCGGCGAACTCCGTGAAGAGCGCATGTTTCTCTGTGATCCCAGATAGGGCGGCAGCTCGCTCTCGCCAGGTCACAAGGTCACTTTCTTCATGCGGGTAAGTCCGGCTTCGCATCACGTCGCGATTGAAGATCGCCTCTATGTCACCTTCGGCTACTTGGATGATGCGGATGGCGTCGCCAGGGAGGAGATCCGTGAAGAAGCCCTCGACATACCGGATGTTATCTTCGAGCTCATCAAGGCGACCGAGCAGATACTTGGTCAGCGCGTCACGGACGCCTTCAAGGTCCAGCCCGACCTCTTCCCGGAGCTTGTTTGCTGCCCGTTCGGGGAGGTCAAAGGGGTCGTCGTAGCCACTGAACCCCTTTATGAACCGTTCGAGTTCAGGCCCGGTGTCCTCATCGGCCACTGATCCAGGGCTGTATGTGGAGAGGACACCGCAGGCCGTGTCGAAGTAGATCAGCACAGCGGGGCGGATCACTTCGAGGCGGTGGTGATCGCGGTGATACGTCTCGTTTCGGTACTCGTGAAGCCGTTTGAGTACTGGGGTAATCTCGTTCGGGATGCTGCCTTTTTCGACCAGGAAATCGATCTTGTCAGGAAAGCTACGATCAATCTTCCCTCGTCTTCGGTTTGAGGTCACCTGGCTTTCGAGGTCCTTGATCTCGGCCCGGATCGAATCGTTGCCTCGACCATCAGCCTCGGCTCTGCGGTAGTTCTCCAGCCTCTGGAAATCCCAGTGCTCAAGAGCCAATGCTTCCTGGATCTGACGATGCATGATCAGCTCGACGGCGCTATCAAGGAGAATGAACGCAAGTCTGAGTTGCGGCACTCTGCCTACTTCTATGAGGCGCTTGACCTCCTCAAACTGCACGATTACCAGCTCAAGCTGCTTCAACGGTCCCCGCCCCTTTAGCTCGTCGGCAGTCCCTCCTCGGGGACCAAGTGGCCACTACGGTAGTGAAGGACAGATTCGTCCGGCATGCGGTTTCACGTCTCGCCCCCAGTTGCGTACCGACGAACGTCCCCAGTTGTCAGGTCGCGTCGGCCGTCGATTTGCCTGATGCAAGAGTTGCAGTCCGACCGGCGATCTCGCGGAAGCTCGGGATGCCGAGGCTGATGGTGGTCGCTCGACGGCGACGTTCGTCGAGTTGAACGAGCTTGCCTTCCGCAGCAGCGAGACTGACACGTAGACCCTCCGCTTCGCCAAGCCAGCCTTCGCGTTCGGCTTCCGTGATCCGGTCGGTCAGGTTGTTGCGGATTTCCTCAAGACGGTGCCGCTGAGCGGGATCGACGCGAAGAACGGGGCAGCGGACACAGCTGTGTTCATGCTGGCAAGTGGTGCCGTAGGCACGACCGCAGTCGCCCAGAGCGACCTTCCTCCGCTCGAAGTGGCCAAGGAACTCCTCCCACTCCGCATCGGTTGGGGTGCGGTACTCCTCGCTGGGCCGCAGTGCCCGCCGGCGGGCGATGAAGGCCCGGTGGCCGTTGATTGCTTCCTCGGGATAGACCGCCTTGTAGCCCATGGTGGTGTTGATGTTTTTGTGGCCGAGGATGAGCTGGGCGATGTGGGGCGGCATCCCGTTCATGATCGCTTCTGTGGTGAAGATCCTCCGAAAGTCGTGTGGCTGATAGTTCAGAGGCTGGCCGGCCGCGTCGGTAAGGCCAGCGGCCTGGAGGATCTCGTTGATCGCCTTCCGGATAGTCTTGGAAGAGACCGCCCGCCGCTGACCACCACTGGAAAAGCACTGGAGTTGGCGGAAGCCAGATCTTCTCCAGGCCGTCGTAGAAGGGGACCAAGGGGATGGCCCCACTGGTCTCACGGACCCGGCTGACGATCGCGCTGAGGACGTCGGCGAGTTCCGGGCTGACAACCAGGAGCCTTTCCTCGTCGGTCTTGGACGGGGCGATCTGCAGAAGCGGGATGAGCTCGCCGGTCGAGGGGAGGGTGTACTGGGTGATGCTGTGGTGACTGGTCTCCAGCATCTCCTCGATCCGGACACCGGTGTGCCGGAGGAACTCGATGGCGGCCCAGCCCCAGAATGCGCGGTGCTCGGCCAGGGCGAAGTGGTGCCTGCGGCCCGACGCGTCATAAGCGCAGGCAGAACCGCTGGCGTCGAGCCGAGTCGACTTGCCGGCCTTGGTGAAGGTCTCGCCGAGGACCGTGAAGGCGCCGGCGCTTGGCGTTTGACGGGTCGCTTCCAGCCGGGTCCGTGCGTCCTGGAGGCGGTTCTCCGCAGCGGTGACCAAGGCCGGCAGCACTGGCAGGCGTTCGCGGGTGCGCTGATCCATCCGCGCCTTGCGGCGTCGGATGTCCTTCTTGTAGGTGATCTCGTTCCCGCTGATCGGGCTGGGTGCCGCCCACGGTCCCCACCTGGTCGGCTCTTCCAAAGCCCACTGGGCAATGTCGAGATAGAACGCCCGGACGTAACCCAGCAGGGATGCATAGCTGGCTCGCGGGGTCGTCACCTCGACCATGGTGCCGTCCGGCTTCCGGCTGCGGGCGGTCTTGGTCCGGAGCCGCTCCTTCCAGGCCGATGCGACGCTGCGGTCCAGGTGGAGGGACGTGATCCCAGGGTGGTGGGTCTCCAGGTTCTTCCAGAAGTGCAGGGCGAGCACGCGCGCGAGGTCTTCGAAGCTGGCGTAGTCCAGGGCCGGTTGGCGTTCGGAGAGGTAGTCGACGATGAGATCGCGGACTGGTCGGTATTCGAGCTGATAGCGGTCCACCAGCTCGGCGGGTGTGTACTGCCCGGAGAACACAGCCAGCGCGCGCAGGGTGACGGGGGCGTCCGGCGGGAACTGCCCCATGTCCTTGAGGAGGGAGTAGAACAGGAACCGGCTGTCACCGCCCTTCTTCTCCAGGGCGACGGTCTCGGTCTGCCGCAGCTCGATGCAGTCGCCGACAGTGATGTCGCCGACTCCGCCGCCCTTGGCGAGGAGGATCATCGCGATCTGGGTGCAGGCCTTGAGTCCGGGTCTGGAAGAGAGCACGACCGGGTCGGCGGACTCCTCGATCCGGGCGAATCCCGCTGGGTCGCGGTGCTCGACCACGGCCTCGCGCCAGTAGCGGGTTTGGACGATTCGCAGTAAGAACGGCAGGTCGGGCCGGATTACGTCCGCCACGAAAAGGCAGAGCAGCCCACTTCGCAGTGCCTCCTCCCGGGCGCTCTCTCCGCGCTCGGTCATCCAGGGCAGCACCACGTCGGTCCACTTCAGGCCCAGCATGTTGGCCGGGCTGGCCTGCCAACGCTCCTGCCATGTCGTCCCGGGGAAGGTCTCGAGCCAGCTGAGGATCTTGCGGGCGCCGTACCAACGGTTTTCGTGTGTCGTTTTGACGCGTGCTCGCAGTGGCGGTCGGTCGATCCTGGTCAGGACCGCCTCGCGGGTCTCTTCGGTTGCGGCCCAAGTAGAGGGCTGCGGCCGCGGTGGGAACTGCGAGAGTAGTTTCCGGGCCGCCTCGCCGCAGAGCTCGGAGGCGTGTCTTCCCGCCCGAACTGATTGGGCAGCAGTCGCTGGCGCGGTGGTCACGGGAGTCCTCCGAACAGGGTTTTCAGCGAGGCCGGGTTGTAGCCCGGGGCGGGCGCCGGCGGCTTGGCCGGTTGTTGTGCCCGGCGGGCGTGGTGGGCGAGGACCTGCTCGATGACCTCCTCCTGGCTCGCGGCCAGGTAGATCTCGGTGGTGGATAGGTGCGCGTGTCCGAGGACCCACTGGACGTCGGTCAGCGACATCTGTGGGTCGCGGGCCATCCGGTAGGCGGCGGTGTGCCGGAGGTCGTGAAGGGTCCAGTTCGACCCGAGCAGATCGTTGGCGCGGTTCAACATGGCCCGGGCGGCGTGGTAGTTCAGCGGCCGCCAGGGGCGTCGCAGAGTCCACCACAAGGGGTGGTTGTGGCCGCGGGGTGCCCCCTTGCGCCAGGCTTCCTCCTGAGCCAGCCGCAGCCAGACGAACGCGTCAGCGGAGGCGGGAATCTGCTGATAGGCGCGGGTTCCCTTGCGGGTCACGCCGATGAGCTGCTGGCCGGGCAGGGCGTCCTTCACCCGGCTGGTGAGCAGTTCCTCGGCGCGGGCCCCGGTGGAGACCCAGAACGCGAGCAGGGCCCGGTCGCGGTTGTACTTCAGCGCGGCGAACAACGCGTTGAACAGCTCGTCTGGGATCCGCCGCGGGATGCGCTTGGGCACCTTCGGCCGGTAGCGACCCTGCCGTTCGGGACGGAACGGCTCCAGCGGATTGTGGTGTGCGTGAGCCCGGGCGTTGCGGCGTGAGCGATCGAGAGGGAAGGGGTTGATGATCGGGCCGGTGCCTTCGTCGAGGTGAAAGTCGTAGAAGGTCCGCAGCACCGTTTCGCAGTGGGCCCGCGTGGAAGGCGCGTACTTCCGGCCGGGGGCAGATCTGCCGGTGACCGGGTTCGGCGCCCCCGGCTCCGCCCTCGGGGCCGGAACCGTGGGCGCCGTGGTGCCTTTGCGCTGGTGGCGCCAGTGCACGCGTACCGGCTTGTCGGTGAGCTGGAGCCACCGACAGAAGTCGCGGGCCTCGGCTCTGGTCGCCTGATCCCAGTGCACATCGACGGCCCAGAGGAACCGGTACCACCGCAGCAGGTCCATCCCGTACGAGCGGATCGTCGTTGCCGGCTTCGATGCGGCCTGCAGGTCAGCGAAGAACATCGCTACTGGAAGGACGAACTGTCCGTCAGGATCGAGTAGTTGGTACGGCTCGGCAGCTTCGCCGGTCTCTTCCAGGCGCCCGATCTGCGGCACAACGAAGGCCGCCACATTCCGGCTCAGTCCTTCAGCATCCTTCACGCACCGGCTAACGCCAGCACTCTGAATAGGTCACTGAGCTGCAGAAACATCCTTGCTAGTTCAGTCAATACACCGCTGTTGCCTGTCCCGGCCTGCGAAACCAGCAAAGGCGGTCGGCCGGAGAAGCATCCCCGCCGCGAAATCGTCGACGCGATCCGCTACGTCGTGGACACCGGCTGCAAGTGGCGGGCCCTACCTGCGGATTTCCCGCCCTGGCGCACGGTCTGGGGGTTCATGGCCCGATGGGCAGCCGCCGGGATCATCGGGCAGATCCGTGCCCATCTCGCCGGGCGGATCCGCCGCGACATGGGCAAAAGCCCCCGAGCAGTGGCCACCGTGATCGACTCCCAGAGCGTGAAAGCCGCGGAGACGGTCTCCAGGGCCACCCGCGGCTACGACGCAGGCAAGAAAATCAACGGCCGCAAGCGCCACCTGGTCGTCGACACCCACGGCCTGCCCCTCATGGTCATGGTCACCCCCGCCGACCTGCACGATGCCGCAGCCGCCAAGGAAGTTCTTTTCCGCCTGCGCCTGATGCACCCCGAGATCACCATCGTCTGGGCCGACTCCGCCTACGCCGGGAAACTCGTCGACTGGGCGAAACAGCACCTCAACCTCACCATCAAGCCCGTCAGCCGTCCCAAGGACGCCTCCGGCTTCGTCGTGCTGCCCCGCCGCTGGGTCGTCGAACGCAGCCTTGCGTGGATGATGCACGCCCGCCGCCACGCGAGGGACTACGAACGGCTCATCCAGCACTCCGAAACCCTGATCACCTGGGCAGCCATCACCCTCATGACCAGGCGCCTCGCACGGAAAGGCGCCACCCCCAGCTGGCCGAGAAACCCGGCGCCAGCCGACGGCTGACCGGGGTGTAGCTCGCGCTGAGGGAGATCCGCTCTGGGGTCAGTCTTGCCAGTCCAGTTGTGGTTCGGGGATGCCGATGGAACGGCCGTGGGACTGTGCCGCGTGGCGGCCTTCGGCCTGTCCGCGGGGGTAGCGGAAGATCTTTCCTGGGAAGATCACGAATGCTTCGGTGGTCGTGTTGTAGTTGACGTACCAGCCTCCCGTGGGAGCGAGGGCGCCGGCCATCTGCTCCGCGAGGGGCACGACGTAGTCTTCCTCGGCGACAAAGTCGAGCAGCGTCCACTGCGGGGGCTGATCCGGTGCCGCTGTTGTCACGCCGATCCGCGTGATCTTGGTAATTCGCAGCGGCCACATCTCGCTGCGACGGTTCCGGATCCGGGCAGGGGGAGTCGATGTCCTTGCGGTGGCGCTGCAGGACACCGATCGGTGAGGATGGCATGCGAACGCGACCTCTGTTCATGATCAGGATTCGACGACCTTGATCATCAGGGATCGCGTCTCTCGTTGGTGAACCGGAGGAACCGTTTCGCACGGCGGGCGCGTACGCAGGCGATCAGCTCATCTCGCCGGCTGAGAACGCATCAGCCCTGCGGCCCTGAGCGTCGTACGCGGTGCTGGCCGGTGGCCGGGAGGATCTGCATGCGGTGTGCCGTGACGTGTCCCCACGTGGGTACGCGGTCGAGGGTCAATGCCGGCCTGTTACGCGTGCCGGTGGATCGCCGCCGTGAGCGTCGTGGCGGGACCCGTCAGGCTGCCGTGGACGAGTTCGGTGCGGTGGACGAGGTGGGGAGTCGAGAGTGGGACACCGGTCACATCGGGTTCGCCCTCTCGATGGGGTTGCACGGCGGACGCGGGAAGCAGGGCGAGCCCACCGCCGGCCGCGACGAGGGCCAGGAGACTGCGCACATCGGTGCCGTCGTAGTGCAGGCTGGAGCGGAACCCGTCGGTGCGTGCGAGGGCCCGCAGCCGGTCCAGCGGTGTGGCGACGGCGGGTGCGTCGATCCAGACAGCGTCGACGAGGTCCTCCAGGCGGAGCCGGCTACGGCTTGCCAGGGGGTGCGTGCCGGGCAGGGCCACGGCGACGGATTCCTCGGTCAGAGCGACCGTGGTGAGCGGACCGCTGTCGAGCAGGCGGAGCGGGTCGCTGGCGGCGGTGACTCCGTCGACGAGACCAAGGTCCGCGTCGCCGTTGGCGACGGCCTCGAGGACACCATCACGGCCCATGGTTCTCACGACGATCGTCAATCTCGGCATCGAGCGCTGCAGTTCGGTGAGTACGGCGATGGTGTGCCGAACGTCGGCGAGCGGCGACGCCCCGAGGGTCAGACGGGCCGGCGGTTCGCCTGACAGGCGCTGGACGTCGGTCCGGGCGGCGTTGAGGCGCAGCAGGATCGGCGTGGCGTGCTCCAGCAGTCGCCGCCCGGCCTCGGTCGGGATGACCGGGCGACGGTGCAGCAGTTGCACCCCGAGGTCCTTCTCCAACGTGGCGACCTGCTGGGAAACCGCGGACTGGGTGTAGCCGAGGTCGCATGCGGCGGAGGAGAAGGACCCTTCACGGGCTACCGCCACGAAGGCGCGCAGGAGGTTGACGTCCATGACTATAAGTATCTCTGATACTTCAACGACGATTTCTCGTTGGACTAATAACTGCGGGCTGCGCACGATGAGCCCATGGAGAGCAACGACGAGACGCATACGGCGAAGGTGGCACTCGTGGGCGACCGGTCGCCGCACGTGCGGTCCCACACGCGGATACCCCTCCTGCTGGAAACCCTGCGGCAGCGGGACGGAATCGCCTTGGACGCCTACTGGGTACCGACCGAGGAGGCGCACGCCACCAGGCTGGACCGGTTCGACGCCATCTGGCTGCTGCCCGGCAGCCCGTACCGCAGCGAGACCGGCGCGCTCCAGGCAGCCCGTACCGCCCGGGAAAACGGCATCGCCTACCTCGGTACCTGCGGTGGGTTTCAACACACACTGCTGGAGTTCGCGCGCAACGTCTGCGGGCTCACCACTGCCGGCCACGCCGAGAACACTCCGCACGCAGAGAGCCCGCTGATCGCACCCCTGGCCTGCTCCCTCATCGGGCACGAGGGCATGGTCAGCATCACCCCGGGCTCGGCGGCCGAACGTATCCTCGGCGTGGACCGGACCGTGGAGCGCTACCACTGCGGGTACGGGCTCAATCCCCAGTACCTGGATGTCCTGTCCGCGCACGGCATGCGGTTCACCGGTCACGACGGCCCCGACGTACGCATCGCCGAACTACCAGGACATCCCTTCTTCCTGAGCACGCTCTTCCAACCCGAACTCGCCATTGATGACGGGCGGCGTCATCCGATCGTGCGCGCCTTCGCCTACGCCGCCGTCGCACACGCTGCGGGCCGGGCCACCGTGCCTGTCACAACCGGCAGAGGGTAAGGCGATGCGACCAGGAACGCTGGCCGCGATCGGCAACACGCCGCTCGTGGAACTGCAGCATCTCGCGCCCTCAACCGGTGCCCGGGTGCTGGTGAAGCTCGAATACCTCAACCCAACTGGCGCCATGAAAGACCGGCTGGCGTTGGCGATGGTCGAGGGAGCCGAACGTGACGGCAGGCTCATGCCGGGGATGACGATCGTCGAGTACACCGGCGGCAGCACCGGCCCGGGGCTCGCGCTGGTCTGCGCGGTCAAGGGGTACCGGCTCAAAATCGTCACGTCGGCCTGCTTCAGCGACGAGCCGCGGCGGCTGATGCGGGCACTCGGCGCCGACGTGGAGGTGCTCGACGCCGCCATCGCACCCGGTACGGTCACGCCGACCGACATCGACGCGATGCGCGCCCGCGCGGCCGACCTCGCCCAACAACCGGGCCACTACTTCACCGACCAGTTCAACAACCCGTATGTGGTCGCCGGTCTGCGCGACGGACTCGGCATGGAGATCCTGAACCAGAGCGCGCACCTGCCGGTGACAGCGTTCTGCACCGGTATCGGCAGTGGCGCGTCCCTGCTCGGTGTGGCAGCAGCGATCCGTCGGCGCGACCCGCGCCCCCGAATCATCGGCTTGGAGCCGGCCGGATCGCCAGGTATCACCGCCGGCACCCGGGGCGTCTTCGCGATGCAGGGCTGGAGTGGCTTCGCCCCGCCGCTGTTCGACATTGACGCCGTCGACGCGGTCGACATCATCAGCGACGACGACGCGTTTGCGACGACGTCCCGCCTAGCCGAGGAGGAAGGCATCTTCACCGGTGTCTCAGGCGGTGCCAACGTCTATGGGGCGGTGCGCCTCGCGGCCCAGCTGCCGCGAGAGGCGGCCGTCGTCACGCTGGCACCCGACTCCGGCTACAAGTACCTGGGTAGCGGCCTATTCGGATAAGCCATTCGTCAACGGGTGTAGTTTCTTAGCTCTCCCTTGGGGAGACTGGCTGAGCTGGGAACTTGAACCTCTGGCTGCGGTTCTGGCGGGTGTCCCCTACGGTGTCGTCACGACCTTGGGGCGGCGATGGGCTCGCTGTTCGAGGAACTGGACGCACGGGAGGCGGCGGCCCGTGCGCGTATCGAGGAACTGCGGCAGCGGATCGCGGAGTTGACCGAGTCGCTGGAGCGCGAGGAGTCGGTGCTGTCGCGGCTGGAGATCACCCGGGAGATGGTCACCGAGATCCTCGGCGAGGCCGGAACGCGGGAGCCGGTTCATGCGGCCGAGCCGGTGGCCGGGGCCTCCCGGTTCGGGGAGGGTTCGCCGATCGGGGTGCTGACGGTGCCGCCGTGGCGGCCGGACCTGACCGTGTCGGTGCTGCCGCGCTCCTACCAGGACCTGATGGAGGTGCTTACCGACACCGGCCACGCGATGCGGGCCGGGCAGGTGGCCGCCGCGGCCGGGCTGAGCACCGACAAATCCAAGATCGAGGGGTTGCGGTCGAAGCTGAACCGGCTGGCCGAGCGGGGCCGACTGGCCCTTGAGAGGCCGGGGCTGTTCACCATGGCACATCCGGATGCGGAGGGTGCGTCAGGACCGGTGCGCTGACGGGCTCTTCCTTCGTACGTTCGAGGGTGCGAACCAGTTCGAACCACACGGAAGAAGAGCCCGGTGGAAACCTACGGCACGGCCCAGGCGGCTGACCCCTTTGCCCGCACGCGAAGGTGTTTCGAGGATCTGATCGTGGAGTTGTCCGGCGAGATGGCCGGGCAGATGACGCACGAGAAGCTGGAAGAGCTGGTCCAAGCGCGCGGCCGGGAGATCGAGCGGCAGCTTCTGCAGGACCATCTCGACCTGCGCGCGCTGCGGGAGGAGCAGGCCCTGGCCGCGGCTGGCCACGCGGTCAGCGTCCGGGGGCGCCGCCGCGCCGAGCGCGGGCACGAACGCCGGCTGGCCACCGTGGTCGGCACGGTGACGGTGCGCAGGCTGGCCTTCCGCGCACCAGGGCAGTCGAACGTCTATCCGGCGGACGCCGCTTTATCGCTCCCGAAAGAGCGGCACAGCCTGGGACTGCGCCGCTTGGCGGTGACCGAGGCGGTGCGCGGCTCCTACGACGCCGCGAAGACGGCGATCGAGCGGCAGTGCGGGCCCGTGGCGGGCAAGCGGCAGCTCGAACACCTGGTCCGCGCTGCGGCGGTGGACGTCGCCGCCTTCTATAGTGCCCGGATTCCGATGCCCTCCACGCGCGAGGTGCTGCTGGTCATCTCCGCCGACGCCAAGGGCATCGCCATGCGGCCCGGTTCCCTGCGCCCGCACACCGCGAAGGCGGCGGCGGGCAAGAAACGGGGCCGGGGCGTCTTCCGCACCCGGCTCGCCTCCGGGGAGAAGCAGTGCCGCAAGCGGATGGCCGCCGTCGCCTGCGTCTACGACGCCGTCCCGGCACCGCGCCGGCCGCACGATGTGATCGAAGTGCCCGGCGGGCGCAGCGGCAACCGCCCGGTGCGGCGCGGGCCGCACGCGACCGGGAAGTGGCTGACCGCCTCGGTCGAAAGCGACGCGGGCCAGGTCATCAAGGCCGCGTTCGACCAGGCCGAGGCCCGTGATCCCGCCCACGCGCGGACCTGGGTGGTGCTGGTGGACGGGGACCGGCACCAGATCGAGTTGATCGAGACCGAGACCGAGGCCAGGCGCCGGAGCGTGGCGGTCGACCTCGTCGTCGACCTCGTCCATGTACTTGAGTATGTGTGGTCGGCGGCGTGGTGCTTCTTCGCCAAGGACGATCCGGCCGCCGAGGACTGGGTTGTCGAGCACGCCCTGGCCATCCTGCGCGGACGCTCGGCCCAGGTGGCCTCCTCGATCGCGGAGCAGGCCGACGAGCACCGCCTGTCGGCCGGCCGGCGCGGCGGGGTGAAAGAGTGCGTGCGCTACCTGGAGAACAAGGAGCCCTACCTGCGCTACGACCAGGCACTGGAGCAGGGCTGGCCGATCGCGACCGGGGTGGTTGAGGGCGCCTGCCGGCATCTGATCGCCGACCGCTTCGACATCACCGGCTCCAGGTGGAGCGTCGAGGGCGCCGAAGCCGTCCTCCAACTCCGCGCCATGATCGACAACGGGGACTTCGAGGAGTACTGGCGGTTCCATGCCGCACGCGAACGGGAACGGCTCTATCCCGGTGCTGAACAGGGAGATTACGTCCTCGGGGCTTGATCGGCGTCGTCACTTGAAACGAGCCGCACCCGCTGACCGGGCTGCATCGCAAAGGTCCGGTCAGCCGCGTCGTCCCAAAGTCGGGGTGCCGAAAAGAGCCAGCGGGCGGGCGGAGCTTGCAGTCCTCGGCAGCGGCAGTCAGGGACGGCAGCCCCGCACCTTCCGAGCGGAGGGGTCAACAGCTCGACGCGCCGGAGGCATCAACCTGGCCTGGCCGATCGCGACCAGCGCGCGGTCCAGGACCTCCTGGACCTGGCCGAGGGCCGAGATCGTGGTCACCAGGCCCTGAGCTTGGTAGTGGTCGACGACCGGCGCTGTCTCGCTGCGATAAACCTCCAGTCGCTTACGAACGGTTGTCTCGCGGTCGTCATCGCGCTGGTACAGCTCACCGCCGCAGACGTCGCAGGCTCCTGCCACTTCAGGCGGGCTGTAGTCGACATGGAAAATGTGTTCGCGGTTCTGACGGCACAACCGTCGTCCAGCGATCCGCCTGACCACCTGGGCTTCGGGAATCTCCAGGTCTAGCACGGCGTCCAGTCTCGACTTCGAGTCGGCCAGGATGCCGTCCAGCGCCTCCGCCTGGGCAAGATTGCGAGGGAAGCCGTCCAGCAGGAATCCGCGCTCGGTGTCCCGACGGGCAAGGCGCTCTTTGACCACCCCGATTGTGACCTCGTCCGGTGCCAGAAGGCCGGCGCGTATGTGCGTGTGGGCGTTGTGCCCGAACTCGGTGCCCTGGTCGATGTGCTCTCGGAACAGGTCACCGGTGGAGATGTGCTGGATCGACAGATGCGCGGCAAGGCGCACTGCCTGCGTGCCCTTGCCAGCTCCGGGCGGCCCGATCAGGAGGATGCGCATTGATGAGGTGTCCCTTCGTCATGCGTGGCCATCAAGTCGCCTCTGGGACACACGATCGCCGCGCACCGATGTCATTGCCCATCCGGTAAGCCACCCCCTGGCGGTGAGGATAACCCCACCATGGGACATCACCGCGTTGAGGTTGATGCTCCTCCGGTCTCGGTCCCCGATCGTTCGGACAGAGCCAGGTCCAGGCCGAAAACGATGAGACCCTTCCGGTGGCCGATCAGGATTCAGAAACACGCACCAAGCCGTGGCAGACGTCGTTGCGCAGGTTCATGCCCCGGTCGGGGTCGACGAGGAGCAGCTCCAAGGCGCGGCTCCAGTCCCGGGGATACCCGGCGGCCGGCATGCTGCGGATGAGTCCGCCCATCTGGTCGACGGTCCCGGGGGACTGGCCCTTGGCCACGGACACGATCGGGACTCGGGGACGCAGGAGCTGTCTGAGGATCTGCTCGACCTGAGGCAGCGCGATGCACACCGCCGCGTCGAGTTCCCCCAGCCAGAAGTACCCGAAGGCATCGGCCAAGATCCGGGCGCGCGCCGGCGGCAGGACGGCTTCGTGGACCAGGGCGCCGATCAGCTCGGCCTCGTCCGGTTCGAAGCGCTCGTGGATGCGGTCGAGCTGCTCGGCGGCGAGGTGCCCGACGAAGTCCATCGCGAGGACCTGCAGTCCGACAACGTGGTCGTCGTCGGCTTCGACGGGCGGGGCGACCTGGATGGGGCCGGCGGTGTTGATGCGCGAGCGCGGGATCCGGAGCAGACCGTCCAGTAGGTGCGCGTCGTCGGTGTCCTCGCGCATCGCCGGATGGACGTCCAGCGTGGTTCGCCACAACGCGTCTGTCAGGTCGGCGGCGGCGTCGATGTGCGCTCGGGCCCCGGCGAACAGTCCCGGCGGGAGGATGAGTGGGCGATCAAGTCGGGTCCATCCCAGGGAGTCCGGATCGGTCTGTTGCAGGGCCATCTCGGCACGCACCCTCAGCTCGGACAGACCTCGGTCGCGGGCTTCGGTCGCGGCCCTGGTCAGCAGGTCGTGGCGACGGAACCCGGTGTCGGCGTCGGCGGCGTCGAGGAGGGCGTTGACGATCGCGGTGTCAATGCCGGGTCGGCGGTCCTCGGGCACCTCCTCCCGCAGCAGCTTGAGGAACTCGACGTGGGTGTGCACATCGCGGGCGTAGCGATGTGCGGCGCGTTCGGCGAGGTGCGTGATGTCGTAGCGCTGCACGCGTAGTCCGTCCAGAAGGCCGGCCACGATCCCCGGATCGTCCTCGGGAGCGGCCAGGACGCGTTCGGCCAGGGCAGCCGTGTCGTCGGTGACGCGCTTGCACAAGTCGGTCTGGTTGAAGGTCCGGGCGAGGTCTCCGGCCCAGCGCAGGCACTCGGTCGCGCCCATCAGGCCGGGGAAGCGTCGGGGGGTGGCGAGCAGCAGCGGTGCCGCGTCCAGATACCCGGTGGCCGCGCCCCGGATGCGATCGGGCTTGGTGCCGTGTCCCGCGGCCAGAAGAAGGTGATGGAGGCGGCCCCGGACGAAGTGGTTGCTGACGGCCTCGGCGTATGCGCTCCAGATCTCCAACTGGTCGGCGGGGGCCTCGGACAGGGCCGCCAACCACCCCCTGAGCGGGTGGCCGGGGAGCGGCGCAGCGAAGTCCTGGGCCTTGCCGGTCCCGGAGAGCCGAAGTCGCAACGCGGCGAGCAGCGCATCGCGCTGCTGTGCGGCGGCCGCGTTCGTGTCGAGGGCGGCGGCCGCGAGTGCGATGGCGATGGCCTCGTAGGAAGCGGCGTCCTGCGCCGCTTCCATGAGGGCGTCGAGAACACTCGGTTCGACCTGCGGCACGGGAGCCTCACTTCCTTCGTCGCCAGTATCGGTACGACTCGGGACCGGGCCCACCGCTTTTCCCTGGTTCGGTTCTGCTGGAGGACGTCTTTTCACCGGCGTTGCCGGCCGCGCCCGGGCCATCTCCCTGCCAGGACCCCCACCGCAGGGCGGTGGGCCCGGACCGGCGTGGAGTACGCCATGGTCCAGCCGCCTTGGCGCCGGAAGGCGATCACGTACCGTGGCGCGGACCGATGCCTCGGCGGGCGACCGCGCGGTCGCCGCCGGGACAGGCGGAGCAGGGCCGAGCGGGCTGTGGTCGTACAGGGGGAGGAAGCGGTGACGGAGTCCAAGAAGCCCGCGGGCAGCGCGATGCGCCCGGTCCTTGACCCGGATGCGGAGCTCTCGGACGCTACCCGGAAGATCCTGGGGCAGGCCCTGGAGGATCCTCGCCGCTTCGCGGGCCGCCCGGCCAACCCGCTGTGGGCGGCTGTCCCCCTTCTGACGCGCGGCGGAGCGGGAGTGGCGGCGGCCCCCGTGGTGTGGCGGTGGACCGGTGGCCTCGAGATCGCCGATCCCGCCGCCGACTCCTCCACCCTCGTCGGCGCGCAGGACCAGCTGCTGCAGGAGGCCGTCGACCTGGTGCACACGCTGCTGTCCGTATGGCCGCTGGCTGCTGGCGTCGTGGCTGTGCTCTGCGCCGATCTGATTGCCGACCGGGCGCTCTACAACGGGCAGCTGCGCCGGCTCGCCGCCGTCCAGCAGCACCTCGTGCATCCGAAGGACCTGACCGCCGATGCCCAGGAACTCCTGGCCCGGGCTCGGCGGGCGATGACAGCCGTGCTCGGCTCCAGGGTGCACCGCGAGAAGTGGCTCGACGCCCAGCGCAACGAGGCCGCCTTCCCCCGTCAGGAGTGGGCGATCGCCCAAGACCTGCGGGACTACAGCTGTGTGGCCCGCAAGGATCAAAGGGCGCCGCAGGAGACGGACAACGCCACCGTGGCCGAGCTGCTCGCAGCTCGCCGTGGTGTGCTTGCGACGAGCCTGCACGGCATCGAGCGGCGGGTGGCGGCGCTGGAGGCCTACGCCTCACAGGTCGCCGAGGCCGACGCCCGCTACGCCGAGGTACGGGAGATCGAGCGGCTGGACGCGGCCAGCGACGAGCTCCTCGACATCCTTGCCCGTACCGCGGTCGACGACCTGGCGGTCGCCGAGATCGACAGGCTGACCGACGAGGCCGCCGTCGTCGCCTCGACGTTCACCAAGGCGCTGGAGTCGGCCAAGCAGGCCGCCGCAGCGGCCCTCCCCCTCCAGGACGCGGCATAGCCCACCCCCATCGCCGCCCCTGCCCGCCGAGGTTGACTCGCTCCCCGGCCCAGCCGGGCGGCTAGAACAGGGTCAGGGGCTCGGGAAGGGCCGGCGTGGTCTGGTGTTCTCGAATCGCGTCCCGAAGCTGGGTGGCGGTCACGCGGGCGGCATCGAACGTCTCGGTCCAGCCGTTGGGCATCTGGACGGCGGTGAGGAAGACGCCGTGCCCGGCGGCGCGCAGGCGCCGCAGGATCGTCTGCTCGACGGCCAGGGCGTCGTCGCCGGTGGGCACGTGGTGTTCGTAAAACAGGACCCATCCGAGGCGGCGGTGCTGGGCGATGCGGTCGTTGCGCTGGAGAGCGCCGGCGACGCCGATCTTGACGACGCCGTGCTGTGCGTGGGTGACGACGTAGACGCGGGCGGGCGCCGCGCGGTCGAAGCCGAAGCGGGCGCAGTACTTGCATCTGCGGCCGCTGCGGATCTTGGACAGGGTGGGGGTCGAGGTGCGGCCGCAGGTGGTGCAGCGGCAGCGCCAGGGCGTCATGGTCGTGGTGTAGGGCTCCAGGGGCTCGAGGCCGGCCTCGCGCATGGAGGCGGCGGCGCGCTCGGGGTCTTCCCGCCGTGCGGCGGCGGAGCGGAGGTCGGCGCAGCGTCGGCATCCGCTCTGGCCGGCGAGGATGGAGCCGAAGGTAGGTGAGGTGATGGTGCCGCAGCCGTGACACAGGCACCGCCAGGGGTACTTGACCCCGCGGTACGGTTCCTGGGGTTCGAATCCGTGCTCGCGCATCTCGGCGACGGCCAGGTCCTCGTCGTGGCGCTGTGCCGCACCGGTTGCCCGGTCGGCGCATGGCTTGCAGCCTGGACGCCGGCTCTGGCCGGTCAGGGAACCCAGGCGCGGGGAGACGATGGCTCCGCACTTGGTGCAGCGGCTCTTCCACGGGAACGCGGTCCCGGGGTACGGCTCCAGCGGCTCCAGGCCCGCCGACCGCATCACCGCGGCCGCGGTCTCGGCGTCGTGGCGCATCGACTCGTTGGCCTTGCGCCGGCCACAGGGGTAGCAGCCGCCCTGCCCCTGTCGGATGGAGCCCAGTGTGGGGGTCCCGGGTTCTCCGCACGTCCGGCAGCGGACGTGCCAGGGTGTGTCCACTCCCGGGTACGGGCCGAGGGGTTCCAGGCCCGCGGCCCGCATGTCGGCCGCGGCGACGTCCGGGTCGACCGGCGCGTTCGGTGCGCACCACCGGCAGGGCCCGGTACCGGAGTTGATCCGGACGTAGGTGGGTGTGACCTCGCGTCCGCACGCGAGGTGGCGGCACCGCCACTTCCGGTCGCTGCCGGGATAGACCTCCAGGGGCTCCAGGCCGGCCGCCCGCATCACTGCGGCTGCGGCCTCGGGGTCGATCCGGGCCCGCCCGGAGCAGTACACGCAGCCGCGCTGTCCCTTGGTGACGTTGCTCAGGCGGGGGGTGACCTCCCGCCCGCACGCCGTATGGCGGCACCTCCACGGGGCGGCGCTGCCGGGGTAGGGCTCCAGCGGCTCCAGGCCCGCTGCCCGCATGATCTCTTCCGGCTCGCGAGGGTCCTTCCGCGGTCTGCCGGTGCGCGCCATGAGTTCAACTCCCCGCGTTCCAAGGGTGAGCGGGGTTTTGCCTCGCTGTGCGGCGCAGCATAGAGGCGGCCACTGACATCAACGCTCGGTGTCGAATTGCCGCCGGTGGGGAGTGGTGCCGGGCGGCTCAGTTCACGGTCTCGGGTACGACTTCGGCAGGGGGCAGGGTCTCGTCGCCGGTGCCGTTCGCTCCGGTCAGGTCCTCGCAGATCTTCAGGTGGAGGGTGGTGGCGACGGCGTCGAGGCGGTCCCACTGTTCGATCGTCAGGTCGGGCAGGAGTGCACCGAGGTGGTGCAGTGCGAAGGCGACGGCTGCGGGCACCGCGTGACCCAGGAGGTTGTCGATGCCGGGCTGTGAGCATCGTCGTGAAGGTCGCGGCCCTCGGACAGGCCCTAGGCCAGCCCGTACTTGTAGCCCGCTTCTTCGGTGAGGGTGTGTTCGCGAGGGCGCGGACGCCGGTGTCGCAGTCGGCTGTGGCCAGGAGCTGGTCGATCACGGCGCCGGGAATAATCTCGCCGGTGAAGGTGGTGGCGTCGTTCATGTGGGGGTAACGGCGGACCGGTGCCGGGTGACACTCCGGAGCTCGGTGGTTCCGGTCCGAGCCAGCGCAAGAGGGGCGTGGCTCGTTCGGCGAGGTGTGAGGACCGCGGTGAGAAGTGGGGGGGGGGGCCCCCCCCCCCCCCCCGGGGCGGGGGGGGGGGGGGGGGGGGGGGGGGGGGGGGGGGGGGGGTGCAGCACGGTGGGGGTCTGGAGGGCGCCGGGGGTCGG
>NZ_JBEOYO010000044.1:30297-77491 GCF_040297125.1 Streptomyces sp. NPDC001868
CCGCCCCCCGACGCTACGGCCGCCACCCCCCCCCCCCCCCCCCCCCCCCCGCCCCCCCCCCCCCACGGCACCGGCGGCGATGAGGGTGAGGAGCGGAAGGCCGGCGTGGTGGGCGGCGAGCAGCACGGTGGTGGTCTGCAGGGCGCCGGCGGTCGTCGCGAGGTCGCCGTGCCAGGCCGTGCGGTGGAGCGTGTGCTCGACCAGGCGGCGCACACCACTGGCGCAGGCGACCATGGCGGGGCCGCCGAGGACGCTGATGACCAGGGCGGCCGCCCACCGGGAGAAGTCGGTGACGAGGACAGCGAGCGCCGCGCCGCCGGTGAGGAGCAGGAGGGTCATGAGGGCGGCCGTGGTGATCCTCAGCTGGCCGGGGTGCGTTCGCTGGGGCGGGTCGAGCAGGTAGAGGACGGCGAGCAGCAGCCCGGCTAGCGTGCCGAGGCTGGCCATCCAGGGAGTCGGCAGTGTGGTGGTGAGCGAGAGGGCGCCGGTGATGGCGGCCGCGGTCAGGCCGGCCGCGCACACGGTGGTGCCGCGGGCGCCCGGCTCGCGGTGCAGGACGGCGGCGCCGGCGGACGTCGTGGTGGCGACCAGCGTGGGCGGGTGTCGGGGCGCTGTCGCGGTGGGTGCGTCGGCGAAGGCGGCCAGCGCGGTGTACAGCCGGATGAGCCGCGTGCGGGTGTCGGCCGCGGTCGGCCGGCGGTCGGGGTTCTTGTCGAGGAGCTCCAGGACCAGCTGCTCGAGCTCGCGGGGAACACCGGGGCGCAGGGCAGACAACGGGGCCGGCGCCTCGTTGAGGTGCTGGCTGAGGACCTGCCAGCCCGTGCCGGTGAAGGGGACGTGGCCGGTGAGCAGCTCGTGGAGGAGGCAGCCGAGCGAGTAGAGGTCGCTGGGTGCGCTCAGGGTGGTGTCGCCGCGGACCTGCTCGGGCGACATGTAGGCGGGGGTGCCGATGACGACGCCGGTAACGGTCAGGGTGTGGTGAGTGGCCTCGGTCAGGCGCGCGATGCCGAAGTCGCACAGCTTCGCGGCGTTGCCGGCGGCCTGGTCGAGGAGGATGTTGGACGGCTTGAGGTCGCGGTGGACGATGCCGCGGTGGTGGGCGGCCTCCAGGGCCTGGCTGATCTGGATCGCCCAGGTCAGGGCCTGGCTGATGGGGAGCGGGCGGCCGGTGAGCGTATTCAGCGGCCGTCCGTCGACGAGGTCCATGGCCAGGAAGAGGATCCGGCGGCCGTCGAGGTCGGCGGCGCTGTGGTCCCGGACGGCGACGACGTTCGGGTGGGACAGGCGCGCGGCGACCTGTGCCTCGCGGCGGAAGGCCGCTTCCCGTACCGGGTCCCCCTCCCCCACCGGGATGATCTTGAGGGCGACGTCGTGGTTCTCGTGGAGGTCCTCGGTGCGCCAGACGGTGCCCATGCCTCCGCTGCCGATCGGCTCCTTCAGCCGGTACCGGCCGGCGACCGTCGTGCCGCGCATCAGTCCTCCAGCCCTGCTTGTCCGGGCGCTGGGGCCGGCCGGCTCCAGGCGCACCGCGGGCGAGGGCGTGCCCGCGGTGCGGGGGAGCATACGAAAACGCCTTGCCGGAGCTGGGTGGAGCGAGACCGACGCTGCGGCTGCGTCCAACGTTCCAGGGGATGTTTTTGCAGGTCAGCGCCGTGTGATTGTGGTTGTGTGGGCGTATGTGGCGGGTCGCGCCGGTGCTGCCGGACTGCGGTGGCCCCAGGTGCTGTCATCGAGTTCCGGGGGAATCCTTCGGATATGGACGACAGATGCGTGTGGTGTGGCGCCGGGCTGCCTAGTGGGCGGCGTCGCTGTGACTGAGCGTCGTGGTTAGCCACTGCGCACTTCAGTTGGCCGCTCTGGTGCCCAGTGTTCGCGACAGCCACCCGCCAGGGTGCCGCCGATGTCTGGGGCGCCCCGCATGAAACGAGTCGTAGCCGGGAGACACCCACGATGGCCAAGAAACGACCCAGACGAAGGCCGAGTGCAGCGGCCAGCGCTGCAAGGCCTGTCACGGGCGGGCCGCCGCACACGCCGCGACCGAACCGGTGCGCTGCCGTTCAAGAGCCTCGTGAGCGAGTGCGACTGGGTGGCGCTGCGCGACTGGTGCTCTCAGCCGCCGTGGAGCTGACGCTGAAGCGTGGCCTGTCGGAGGGCATCCCATCCGTCACGTCGGCGACGGTGTTGCCGATGGCCTGGCCAGCCCTGCGCCGCGACGACGGCTCGGTGCTGAGTCTGTAGAACGAACGGCGTCCGGCGACATCAGCCGCGACCTCACCGACAACCTGCGCCGCGCGCTGGCCACCGAGCCGGGCACGCCGGTGGAGGGCCTGCGCGCTCCGGCCAGCGGCCCGCGGCTCCGGGATCTACTCGACCCCGAAGGCGGGTTCGAGCCAGTTGTGCACAGCGGCTTCGAGTATTGGAGTACGGATGCGGAGAACGCTACGCCGGGTGACCGCCTCGCTGGAGCGGGCAACGTCGCGGTCACGCGACCGCCAGGCTCACGGGCGTGGACGCCGCGTACTGGTGCGGGACGCCGGGCAAGAACCACCTGCGCTGGTCATGTCACGCCCGGAGGAGCAGCTTTTGGACGCCCTTGCCCGGCGGTCCGCTCAAGCCTCGGTGAAGGCACCAGTCTCGGAATTCCTTCCGCGCTCACCGGCTCGCCGTTCCGGCCCGGGACCTGTTTAGCGGGGGCGGCACGCAGGACGTCGAGAAGCCGGCGGCCGAGTTCGCCGAGTGACTCGCGGCGGCCTCACCAACCGGCAGGCCATACTCAGTTGACAGAACGTGACGAGATCGGGCTCGAACTGACCAGCCAGCCAGATCCAACCTCTCGGAACGGGTGACTCCGTTCACAAGTCCCGCTGAAAGCAGGCAAATCCGTGTCCGAATAGCCGAGATCGAATTTGCGAACCGCGGATCTCTTGTTACGGTCTGTTACGGCCCCTGACTGGGGAAAACCCGTCGGCGCGAGCAGCCTGGACAGCTTCGACTCGCTCCGACGGGCGACGAAGATCACCACAGGAGAGGTGACGCATCGTGATACCTGACAGTACCTCGCGACAGAGGGAACAACACAATTCGAAGCCGCGCTGGGGCGTGGTTCTGGCCGCTGTCTCGGCTGCCGCGAACGTTTTCCGGTTGCTGCGGGAGCTCCTGATCCACCACTGAAAAGGGTGCTTGTTCCGCTGGTCTGTCTGCCGCTCTCCCTCGCCTCAGGGTGGGGGAGAGCTGAGGCCAGATGTGATGCTCAGAGTGGCCAACTAAGGTGCTCAGTCACAGTCGCCGGTACTGCCCTCGTCCGCGTTCCTGCCGGCAGGAGGCGTACCGGGAGCGGCGGCGGGCGGCAGCTGCCCTGCGGGCACGGATCGCTCTGCTGCAGATCTCGCGCGAGATCCGGGCCCGATGCGAGGCCCTGGAACTGCTGGTGGCCGATGCGATCGGCAACGAGCGGGCCGACGCGGGGCTGCACAGCACTGCGGCCGCGGGCTTCCGCCACCTGACCAGCGAGCTGGTGCGGTGCGCGGTGATCGCGGATCGGGAGGTGGGCGCCACCTGGGAGCAGATCGGGCGCGCACGGTCTGAGCGCGGACGCGGCCAGGGCCCGGTACGGCCGGGCCCGGCTCCTGTGGCCTCCGCCGAGGCCGAAGTGACGCCAGCGTGTGGAAAGGGGACCGGTCAGCTGCGCCGGGAGGTGGCGAGGAGGTCGTTGGCGCCCTGGCGCGCGGTGCCCGGATACAACAACGGGCCCGGCTGTATGCCGGGCCCGTCGGTCAGTAGCGGGGACAGGATTTGAACCTGCGACCTCTGGGTTATGAGCCCAGCGAGCTACCGAGCTGCTCCACCCCGCGTCGGTGAGGCCACTCTACACAGTGATCTTCGCGGGCGGGGCGGCGCACGTACGGCCGTCAGCTCCGAACGATGTTCTCGGCCTGGGGGCCCTTCTGTCCCTGGGTCACATCGAAGGTGACCGCGTCGCCCTCCGCCAGCTCGCGGTAGCCGCTGCCGGCGATGTTGGAGTAGTGGGCGAAGACGTCCGGGCCGCCGCCGTCCTGGGCGATGAAGCCGAAGCCCTTCTCCGAGTTGAACCACTTCACGGTGCCGCTGGCCATACTGCGTGTCCTTCGATCTTGCCGAGGAATCCCGGCTGGTCTGGAGTCGGAGCCCTCTGTAAACAGAGGGCACTCGGCGTCCGTTCTACCCCGTCGGCGCCGCAACTATCCGGGCCCCACGCAGTGATCGTCTAACGGAGTGCGACCTGGTGAAGCCAGGTCGCGGTCCTGGAGTGGGTCACGGCACGAGGGGGACGGGGCTACTTGCCCTTCGCGGCTTCCTTGAGCTTGGAGCCCGCCGAGACCTTCACGCTGTATCCAGCTGCGATCTCCAAAGGCTCGCCCGTCTGGGGATTGCGGGCCGTACGGGCGGCACGATGGGTGCGCTCGAAGGTCAGAAAGCCAGGGATGGTGACCTTCTCATCGCCCTTGGCGACGACGTCGCCGACGATCTCGGCGAAGGCGGCCAGAACGGCGTCGGCGTCCTTGCGGGTCACCTCGGCGCGCTCGGCGAGGGCCGCGACCAGCTCACTGCGGTTCATGCGGTACTCCGTGACGTTCGGGTTGCCGCGGCCGCTGCGCGGACGCGACGCTTCTGACGCCATACTGTCACCGGGGTCCGACAATGCTGCACGCTGCACCAGCAGCGGAGCGCTCCGTGTGACTGGTCACGATAGATGACACCTGGTCGGGGTGGATGACAGTGGCGCCTCGTCGACACGGTCTCGGGATGCGCGGGGCTGGCTCTGTACGTGGGAGCTGGCAACGTTTGTCGACGGCTTTGGGCAGCACTTGGCGATCACAGGATCGAAGAATGTCGATGAGAAGCAGCAACGCTGGGAGCACGGCGACGGTTCCGTAGAGCGGCGCGAGGATGAGCAGACCGCCACGTGACGAGTTCGTCCGCCTCACCACGAGGACACGCGGTCCTTCGAAGCCGTTGTCGTATCGAACATGGTCGTTGGGTGGGCATGAAATCCGTCGCGAGTTGCCCTGGTGGGTCGAGCCTCGGTAGCTGCGCCGTACTCCGCACGTCAAGACTCAAGCCAGGGGCTCCGAGTGAGCCGGCAGGGCAGAATGGCGGCATGGAACGCGTGACGGGCATCGGCGGCATCTTCTTCCGTGCTAGCGACCCCGAGGCACTGGCCAGCTGGTATGAGACTCACCTCGGCGTAGGACGCCCACCGGATACCTACGAGGAGCGGTCCTGGGAGACCGAGACTGGGCCAACTGTGTTCGCGCCGCTCCCGAGCGGATCGGAGCATTTCCGCACGCCCGGACAGCAGTGGGCGATCAACTTCCGGGTTCGCGATCTTGATGCCATGGTGGCCCAGCTGCGGAGCGCGGGCATCCAGGCCGATGTCCATGAGCAGGACTACCCCAATGGCCGGTTCGCCGAACTCAGCGACCCGGAGGGCACCCCGATCCAGCTCTGGGAACCCGCCGGTGCGGACGCCGTAGGAGCATCGGACTGAGCAGCCGTTCGTAGCGATCGGCGCGGTCAGCCGGTCGAACGGCGCTCCGGTTCGGGTGACGTTGGGGTGGTCGGGGCATGAGGACAGCACCCCCAGGCTCTCACCGCAAGGCCCCAGGTGTTGCCAGAGCTCGTGTACATCGCCTTCCGGCGAAACCGGGCGTTCCCCGCTCTGAGCGATAAGTGGTGTCAGCTCCCACTTACAAAACCACGGGGCCGTTGACCGGCAGACACCTGGGTTCCGGTGACAGATGGGCCCGACCAACGCGAGCGAGTGCTAACAACGATGCCCAAACGGTGCCATCTATCGCGACCGCCACGGCGCATCGTGCCTGTCCGGCAGGCTCCGCCGGTGCCCACTATGGCGACCAGTCATAGGCGCACGCCGATGGCCCATGCCGCGTTGTTGGTGGTCGTCAGCCGTACAGCCACTGCTCCCAGGCTTTGCGGCCGGTCAAGGCGGTGGCGGGGATGCCCAGTTCGGTCAGCGCGCCGGGGTACACGCGCTCGTAGGCCGTGTTGTAGGCGCTGGCGAGGGCGGCGTCGCCGAGCAGCCATGGCGCGGGGGCGTGGTCGAGGTCGAGCACGGCGAAGGCCCCTTCGTAGCGGATGCGGCCGTGGAGGAGGCCGCGCTCGAGCAGGGTGTGCCAGCCGCGCCCGACGCGCTCGACCTCGGTCATGCCCTTGGCGGTGTCGATGACGGAAGCGACGTCGAACCGGCGTTTTGGGACGCGGGCATAGAGCTTCGCGATCATCCAGGGCAGGCCCAAGATCCGAAAAAGGTGTGTGCGATGGGCGCCGCCCGTGGAGACGTTGTAGAGGGGTCCGGCCGGTCCGTTGATGACGCTGAGGGAGATTGCGGGTTCTTCGGCAAGGTGGTGGCGGAGGAACGCGGCGAGCTGCTCGGGCTTGGTGGTGAGCAGTTCGCGGGTGGCGCGGGGTATCCAGCTGGGGCCGCGAGAGGCTTCGGACCGGTCGAAGTCGCCCCAGACCTTATCGATGGCGTGCACGATGGCGTTGGTACGCACCCAGGCGGCGCTCTCGCTGGCTGCCCATTCGTGCTCTCGCTGGCGGTTGTAGAGGTTGAAGTGCGGCGACTGCGGCGCACTGGTCTGGAGCTGAGTGGTGGCCGCGCGCACCCGGTCGCTGATCTCGTGCTCGGGCCAGGCCCGCTGGAGTTGGGTGATGGCGGCGACGGTGGCGTCGAGCGCGGCGCGGTCGGCGTCGAAGGCGCGCAGGACATCCACCCGATCGATGCCGGGTGCGTCACTGCCCGCGGCGGGGCCTTCTGGCCGTTCGCCGTGCAAGGTCAGGGTGATCTGTGGGCGGTGGCGGCTGGTGGCCTCGAACGACTGCAGGGCTTGCTCGGTGGCGTCGGGGGTGGCGCTCCAGCCGCGCACGCAGAGACCGTCGTCGCGGTGCCCGGTCAGGGTGCCGTCGTTGTGCCACGTCGCTGCCCAGGTGCCGCCCGGCCGGTCGAGGTGCACGGGCCGGCGCGCCAGGTCGGCTTCAAGCCGCTGAAGATCGCCGCGGCGCCGGGCACGGGCGAGCAGGCTCGGCGCGGGGCGCAGCACACCCGCCAGGAACTCTTCGTCGAGCGGATACTCTGCGCGCTCGCCGTGCCATTCGTGCAGGAGCTCTCGTGCCTGGGTGATGCGGTGTGCGGCCTGCTGGGCTGCGTCGCGAAGTTCGTCGCCGTCAAGGTGGCCCTCGACGGCGGCCGCTGCGTGCCGGCCGGCCGCGGCCACCACCTGGTCCCACAGGTACAGCTCGTCCGTTACCTGGTGCCACAGGTAGCCCTCGCGGGCGGACGTGTCCGACTCCTGGACCGTGGTGAGGGACCGTACGATCTGGGCGCGTTCGGCGGGCGGCTGGCCGCGGCCGCGGCGTACGGCGAACTGCAGCAGGATCGAGGTGAAGCGGCGGGCGAAGTGCGTGGGCCGGGGGCGGCCGTCCTTCGTGGTGCACGTCGTCATGCGCGAAGCCGCGCACGTGGGGCATGTCCAGTCCAGTGCATCCCAGTCGGCCGCCACGCATCGGTCCTCTCGTCGGCGATCAGGTCAACCACCCCCGCAATGGGGATGGTTGCAGTGTGGCAGCGGGGACTGACACGGGAGCGCGAAAATGCCGCAGCGTCGGCGCGATCCGCTCGCTCCGGCACGCGCCCTGTCCCGGTTCACCCCGGGCCCGCGCTTCTGCTACGTGGTCGTGGCAGTCTGGCGGCGCTTGGCGCGTTCGACCTGCCGCAGCAACAGGTCGGCGAACTGAATGATCTCGGCTGCCTCGATGGGGTCGTCGAAGTCGACGGTGCGGTGGCTGGCGGGATTCTTGTACGCGCCCATGGCACCGGCGAACAGCGCGGAGGCGGCTTCCTGCTCACCGCCTTCGGCTCCGGCGTCGGCGAGCGGGCCGCCGGCCTTGCCGTTCTGGTGCGGCTGGAACGCCTTGCGCATCAGCGGCACGCCGACCAGGGAGTCGTCGAGACCGGACGCGTCCCGGACGGCGACTTCGACCGCCTTCATCGCGGCGAAGCACGCGGTCTCGTAGTCGCCCAGGTCGAAGTTGGTGCGCACCGTGTCTTCCAGCGCCGGGTGGAGCGGGCCGGTCAGCCGCTGGCGGGCCTCGAACCGCGTGATGCCCTCGGGATCCTTCGGCAGGTTCCTGCCGTCGCGGGACAGCTGGCGGAAGGCTTCCGACTGGCTGGGCACCCGGGACAGCAGCGCGTTTGCCTCCAGCCAGGCCCAGGCATCGGAGAGGCGGTCGACGAGTACCTCGGTGTCCGGCTCGTCCTGGAACGCCTGGCGGGCCGAGCCCATCGTTCCGCCGTACTGCAGGAAGCCGGTTCCGCCGGCGAGGTGCTGCAGGAGAAGGAGCGCAACGTCCCGGGTGGGCAGCTGCCGGATCTGTTCCGCCGGAGCCGGCGGCGTGAACGTGTACCTCATGGGCGCACGCTACGGCGTGGCACCGACAGAGGAGTGCCGTACCTCGGCAGAGGGACACAGATGGGCCGAACCGGTGACGGCGCGCATCGGTGCTCGTCCTGTCGGGTGGAGGGTGAGGCCCGGCAACAGCCAGAGGCCCATCGGCAGGGAGCGGCACGTGGCGTACGAGGTGATCAAGGTGGAGTTCCGTACGGAGCTCCACGCCCGCTGGTCGGTGTTCTTCGACCACCTGCGGGTGCCGTGGGCGTACGAGCCGGTGACCTTCTACGACAGTGAGGGCTCGCCGCGTACGCCGGCGTTCTGGCTGCCGGAGCAGCGGATCTGGTTCATGGCGGAGGTGGAGGCCCCGGTGTGGTGGGGCCGGTTCGCGATGGCGGCCTCGGGCTGCGACGAGTGGTTCGGCGGCCGGGACGAGGAGGCCGACAGCTGCCTGCCGGTGGAGGTTCCGGAGGAGTGGCACGGCAAAGCGTTGCTGGCCGAGGGCCCGTTCTTCCCTGACGACACGGCAGGCGTCGACACGTGGGGCCGCCCCGACCCGTGGAACGGGCCGTGGCGGTTCCACGAGGCGAACGGGATGAGCGTCTACGGCGACGAGCCGTACCAGTGGACGATGTGCCCGCAGTGCGGGGCCTTCGGCGCCGAGTTCTGCGGATACGCCGAGCGGCTGCCCTGCGGCTGCCTCGATGACCGCGAGCACCACAAGGTCGCAGGCGGCAGCGACAAACGCCTGCTGGCCGCCTACCGGGCCGCGCAGCTCGAGCAATGGCATGCCGACGACTTCACCGATCCCCACGCGACCGTGCTGTGGCCTACCGTGCGCGAGGCCCTGGTCCATCAGCCCGGCGCCGCGGCCGCCGACGCGAACTGCGCGGGCGAGTGCAGGTCGCTCGCCGAGCAGCTGCGCCAAGAGCTGTGTCCGCCTGTCGCTGGGGACAGCGAGGGCCTCGAAACGCTGTGCTCGGCATGCCCGGGGTTCGTCTGCGGGCAGTGCGGCGAACGGCCGGCCTCCGCGGCCGGTGTTCCGTGCCGGACGTGCGAGCCGGTCGTCCTTCTCACCGAGAACCAGGCGAGGCAGCGGCTCAACTGGAGGGTGGAGCAGCTCGCCGCCGCGACGGGCATCCACGGACGCAGGGTCAATGGCATCGTCAACGACTCGATCGGGGCGAAGACGAGGTCAGGGATCTCTCTGGCTCAGCTCGGCGTCGCGCTCACCAACGTCGAGCGGTGGCTGGAAGACCCGTCGTCCATGCCGACCGGGCTCCCCGCTCCCTCCTCCGAGGATCTCGACAAGCTGCACGGGGCCGAGCTGCGCAAGCTCCTCGCCACCTACGTGGGGCCGCTGGCGGGAGCGCTGCGCGAGCCGATCCCCTTCGTCCAGACGCAGTTGAACGAATGGATGGGTGCGCCCAGCCGCGCCGAGGCGACCGACGAGCAGCTGCGCGACGCCATCATCCAGGTCCGGGCCTGGATCGAGGACCCCGACTCATACCGCGCATACACCCACCCGGAGCCGCTCGAGCCCGGCGGCCTGACCGCGCCGATGCGCACGAAGACGGCCGTCGCTGACTCCTCCTGCAACCTGTGCGCCGCGCCGGTGATGGCCGGCGAACTCATCGGCCGGATGCCCCACCCGCGCCAGCCGTACGTTCCGATGGCCTGGCTGTGCGCCCACTGCCTGTTCGACCGGCGGGCCAAGCCCCGCCTCACCGACGTGCTTCTGCGGGTCTTCCACCACACCTTCAGCGGCAGCACCGCCACACTGCTGAACACCACCGAGGCCGCGGTGCTCCTCGAAGCGCTGCTGAGGGTTCCCGCACCGGAAGACGACGCGCACCTCCAGGAGGCGATCACCGCGCTCCGGCAGGGAATCGACGCGCCGGAGCCCGTGATGGGGCTGAGCTACCACCCCGCCCATGCCGCTGTGGCCGCTCTGCACGCGGCGAGGCCGCAGGAGGCCGCGGCTGGTGAGGCCGCTGTCCTCGCCGCTGTCGCTCAGCACCTGGCCGAGTGGCAGCACAACCCCCAAGACATCGACCAGGCCCCCTACAGGAACCGCACCCTGTGGCGGCAAGCCGTCCTCGAGAGCACGCTCACCCCCACCGTCCTGTCGCAGCGCGGCGGCCCCTTCTGGGTATGACGCCACCGGCGCCGTGATCCGCCCCGCCTGACCAACCTGGAGGAACACCCGATGCCGTACGACGTCACCCGCGACATCAACGCCGGCCCCCTCGTCCTGCCCGGCGTCCGCGGATCCGTAGGCGCCGTCTACTCCGAGCACCGCACCGACAAGCCGGGCTACGGCGCCGCCGTGGAGCTCCCCGCCGTTCTGGAACTCCTCGCCGCCATCGAGACCGGTCAGATCACCGCGGCCCAGGCCCAGGAGGCGTTCGCCCCCTTCCTCCACCGGCTCGAAGAGTACGACCGCGAGATGGATGACCGGGCCGCTCGCTACGAGTACAGCTGAGGAGCAGCTGTCCTGTCTCATCGAAGTTAGTCGTTCGCGTGCTGCTGACCTGCGTGGACTGGATTGGGTGAGACGCGTGGACTCGGTTCGTTGAGACAGAGCGCAAGTCTCGTGCCTGACGCATCCCGTGCCGAGGTGTCCGGTCTCAGACGACCTGGTCCCGGTCTCAGATGATCTAGTCCGACTCCCTCGTTGTCTCAGGTTGTCCGGTCTGCCGAGGCTTCCTCGTCGCTCAGTGCCGTGTAGATGGTCACGATCGACGCAATGACGTCTACCTCGGTTGGGCCGACGATTCGCAGCCATGCGAGCTCGGGCATCTCGTCGAACCGATGGACGCGCCCGGCAACGTCGTCCGGCCAGGGGTGCGGCATCTTCGGCAGGTGGATCAATGAAATCTCGTCGACGAAGCCCGATAGTTCAGGCGGCTTCCCGATCGAGATGTGGCGGAGGTTGGCGAGCGAGATGACGACGTCGGGCTTGTGCGGTCCCTCGCGGAGGGCGATCTCCAGGGAGTCTTCCTCAGCGAAGGCGTCGAACGCGATGCGGTCGATGAAGTACCCGATGCACGATGCAAGAGTGCGCGCCGCGTTCGCACACCGATTCTTGAAGCGGTCATCCACTTCAGTCGTATCAGTCACACCGAGAGGCTACGAGTCCCTGGCATCTGCGTCGCACCGGTTACCAAAGGAGCGGCCTGGCAGACCGGATCGGTTGAGACGCCGGGCGGCATCCGCACGCACCGGACCGGATCAGCTGAGACTCCGAGACGCCGCTCGTCTCACTCGATCTGGGCGCGGTAGGTCACAGGCATGGTCTCGGACCAGATCATTTGAGACGGGACACGAGGCTAGGACTCGCTCGCTCCTGAGCGGGTCCAGACGGCGAGGTCGCCTCCAGGTAGCGATACGAAGCGCCATCCTGCCGGGCCCGTGACCTGCCACGCTTCGAAGGACGGATCTGACGAGCAGTTCAGGTGGTGTCTGGCCTTGGCTGCGATGCGCCTGCCGCCCGGCGTGATCCTGGACGGCGAGGCGGTGGTGTACGTCGCCGACGACGACGGCACCGCGCGGATCAGCTTCGAGGCGGCGCAGTCCCGTGCGCTCTCCAGGCCGCGCCGGGCCCGGGAGCTCGCCGGCCGGCACCCCGCGACGTACGTGGCGTTCGACGTCCTGGCCCACCCCGCGGCGGGCTTCCCCGACCTTCGCCCGCGTCCGTCCATGGAGCGCCACCAGGTCCTCCTGGACGTGCTCGCCGACGCCGGTCCGCCGATCGTGCCGGTGTGGTCGACCACCGACCTGGACGAGGCCATGCTCTGGTACGAGGCGCTCGAAGGAACGGGTGTCGAGGGGATCGTGGCAAAGCCGCTGCGGGGTGCCTACGAGGCAGGCCGCGTGTGGGCGAAGATCAGGCACGCCGACACCATCGACGCGGCCGTGGTCGGGTTCACCGGCAACGCCCGGCACCCGAAGGCCCTCGCCGTACATCTGCCCGACGGACGCGTAGCGCTGTCCCAGCGGCTGACCACGGCGCTCTCCTCCGTCGTCGCCCCGCGCCTGCTCCCCCAGACCGGGCGGGCGTTCACGAAGGCCGGCGACTCCTACACGCCCGCCGTCGGCGACGTGGTGGTAGAGGTCGTAGCGGGCACGACCCGGCACGCGGTCGTCTTCCCTGTCAAGTTCTTCTGTTCAGTCTCCTGGAGCTCCTGAGTGCGTGCTTTTGATAGACCCAGGTCAGCCCCACCCGCCACTACGAGTTCAACCTGAGTAGTCCTCGAGTTGGCCGTCCGGGACGGGGCTGCCGGTGAGGATGTCCCACTCGTCGCCGCGGCGTACTTGGACGGCGATGTGGATCGGGCCGTCGAGGCGGCTGCGGGTGCCGGGGAGCGGGGATCGGGCTGCGGAGGGTCTCGATGGCGGGCGTGAAGGGCCGGCACCGGGCGGCTCTCCTGCGCTGTCCCTGTGTGTCAGCGGACGAGCCGTCGGGCGTCCCAGACGAGGATGGAGGCGCTGCCCAGGTGCCAGGTGGCCAGGTACCGGCCGTCGGGCGAGGTCCGCACGTGGTGGTCGTCCTTGCCGCGGCGGTCCGGGGTGAACTCGCCGAGCAGTTCGCCGGTGTCGGTCCGGTGGATGCGGACGGTGTCCCCCGGGACGGCGAGCCAGCGGCCGCCATCGCCGAGGGCGAACCGGTGCGAGCCCGGGATGTGCAGGCGCTCCCGGCCGCCGGGCAGACCCAGGATCCGGACCCCGTCCAGGGTGACGGTGGCCAGCCAGCTGCCGTCGGGGGCGAAGGCCAGGCGGTAGACGGACCCCGGTGACGTGGGGAGTTCGGCCCGCAGTTTGCCGGAGACGGGGTCCCACAGCTGGATCCGCCCGCTCTGTTCGCCGACGGCGACGGTCCGGCCGTCCGGGGAGCAGGCCATGGCGGTGACGAGGGTGCGGTCGTCCGACTCCTTCCCGAGCCGTTTGATCGCGTAGGTCGTGCTGTCGATGACCGCGGGGCGGGGCCGGGTGTCGGTGGCGACCCAGGCACCGCCTGGGTCGAGGGCGAGTTGGGTGGTCCAGCCGTCGACCGACCGCAGGCGCCGGCCGGTGGCGGCGTCCCACCAGCGGGCGGCGTCGTAGTCCCCGGTGATGACCCGGCTGCCGTCCGGCGTGATCGCGCACACCTCGTGGATCCCCTCGGTCGGGCCCAGGACGTGCCGCACGCTCCGGTCGGCGACGTCGTGGATCCGGCTGGCCTTGTGGCCCGAGGCCGTCACCAGCCAGCTGCCGTCCGCCGCCAGGGCGACGTCCTTGACATACGACGGGGACGGCAGCACGCCCACCAGGGCTGACGTCAGGTCGGTGGCGACGCGCCCCGGCGTCTCCTCCCGCAGCTCCTGCCGGAAGAGCTCGGCCTCCGTCCGCAGGGCGGCCTCGCCGGCCAGGGCGTCTAGCAGCAGCCCTGCCCGGAGAACCGGGTCCGGGCAGGCGCGGTGCTCCAGGCGGTGGGCGACGCGGTCCACGGCCCGGCGGGCCGCGTCGATCTCGGGAGTGTCGAACATCTCCAGGTCCGCGCGGAGTGCGGCCACGCCGCAGACCCTGACCTTCGCGGCCTGCCAGCGGGGGTTTTGCACCAGTCGTACGGCGGCGGCGCGGTCGTGGGCGGCGATGTGCCAGGGCAGGTGGTGCCAGAGGTAGGTCTCGGCGACCGGCAGCTGCCACCAGTGGCCGCCCTCCGGCGGCAGGGTGACGGCCCGGGCGAGGACGCGGCGGTGCCCGGCGCGGATCTCCTCCGGGGTGCGGTGGGAGGAGATGAGGGCGTGCAGCCGTCCGGGGAACGTGATCCGCCGCAGTCCGTCGCGGCCCCGGGGCAGGGCGACGAGTCCCCGGCTTTCCATCATCGGCAGGACGGTCAGGGCGGGGCGCTCCGGCGTGACGTCCTCCCAGCCGACGGCCAGGTCCGACAGCAGGATTTCGACGTCCGGGGGGAGGGCGGTGAGCGCCAGGACCTCGTCCCGGAAGCTGTGGAGGTCGCCCAGCGCCTCCCCCTCCGGGCCGCCGCCCCACTCCGCCGCCCGGGCGGCCGCTGCGCCAGCTTTGGCCCGTTCGTGCCGTTTCCCGCGCCGGAACCAGTCCATGTGCCGCCCCTCCCTACCCGACTGACGGACAGTCAATCAGAGCCTCTGCCGGCAACCCCGCGGGGGTGAGACCGCGCAAGCCGACGTCCGACCACAGACCCCAGGTCCGCGGCGTCAGCCACGACACCCGCGAGCTGACCGAGTCCGCAGCCCGGTCCCCTCGCCGCGACACATCCACCGGCATCGGACGCACCTGCCCCCACCGGAACAGCTTCGTGAAGGCCGCCGCCTCCCGGTCCCACTTCGCCCCGCTGATCCGCTCCGGGTTCTCCGGCGCCACACATCGCCAGTGCCGATAGTCACGAAGATCCCGTTCGGTGGCCCTTCGCCACGGGACCCCACGCGAGGACAAGAACTCGAGCAGCAACCGCGTATCCGTGGCGTAGTTGCGCTTCGACTCCCGTTCGAGCGTGCTGAATTCCCTCGAGCGGACGTAGTGCAGCAGATCCGCGTCGACCATCCCATCGGGCCTGATGAACACCGGATCGCCTGGCCGCAGCCCGATCCGTGCCACTGCCTCCGGCAGGTCCTGTACCCCCAGGACGCCGTCAGCTGGCAGCGCTCTCCACCGTCCCGAATCCGGTACCCACACCACATGCCACGTGCCCACCAGCCGCCTCCCCCTGACGCTTGAACACAAGCAATCATCAGGGAAGTGGTCAGCGCGTACGGGCGCTCTGCGAGCGGTGCTGCGGGGGCGATGTAGTACGGCCGGTCGTAGCTGATCGGGATCACGCCCTGCGGGTCGATGAACCCCACCACCGTGATCGTGCGCTTGGTCGGCAGCGGCAGGCGGGCGAGGTCGTCCTCGGAGAGCGGCAGCATGCGGCCGTCCGGCAGGGCGACGCCCCGCCCGACCTCGGAATAGCTGATCTCCCGGCCCTCCGCAGCACAGAAGCGGCGGTGCTGGACGCGGCTGCCGTCGGCGGTGTGGATCTCGTGGAGCCGCACGGTGTGCTCTTCGGTAGCCGCGTAGAGCTGGACAGGGATCGCGACCATCCCGAAGGCGATGGTGCCCAACCAGGTAGCGGTGGCCCTCATGCCTCCAGCGTCGGCGGCCGTGGCTCCCCTCGCATCCGGGAGGAGAAGCCACGGCCGCGTGAGGCACCGGGGAGCTCGGTCAGCGGTGGCGGAGTTCCTCAGCCCAGTTCCGGAGCCGGTCTTCGAGGGTGAGGTTGTCGCCGCGGGCCACGGTCTGCAGCAGCTGGGCGCACACGGTCGCTTCGGCGGCGAGGCCGGCCGGACTGCCCAGGACGGGGAATGCGTCGCGGACGCGGGCGGTGACGTCCTCCTGGAGCAGTGAGTAGGCGTAGAGCGTGGCGGCGTCGAACCCCTCCGGAGCCTGACCCCAGCCCTCCCAGTCCAGAAGCCTCAGCGGCGCGGTGACATTAGCCCAGTGCAAGTCGGCGTGGGCAGTGGTCCAGCGGGGCACGGCCGGGGCCGGGATGCCCACGAACTCGAGGATCGCCCGGTCCATGTACTGCTGGCGTACGGCGACACGGTCGGTGTCGACGGCCGCCACCTTCTCCAGCGTCCCGGCGAGGTCGGCCCACCAGGAGTCCGGCAGCTGGAGGCCGCGCTGGAGGACCGGGTCGTCGGACAGGACCGGCTGGTAGACGCGCACCGACAGCTCCGCCCGGTAGGCGGTGCCGTCGTCGACGGCGTCGCGGACGGCCAGGAGCGCGGGCCGGTGCCCGTCGAGGTCGCCGAAGGCGTGCTGGGCATCAAGGGCGCCGTCCCGCAGCTTCCCTGACGCCTTGTTCTCCGGGGCGGACACCAGCCGCAGCCACGCCGGGGCGCCGGCGGCGGTGCGGGCCGGGGCACCCAGGGTGCGCCCGACCCACCCCCAGAACTCGCTGCCCGACTCGGTCCGTGCGTCCAGGGCCAGGGCGGCGCGGGCGTGGTGGTCGCGCATGCGGCGCTCGGTGTCCGGGTCAGGAGGAGTCGCGTACACCAGTGATCTCCCGTAACTGGGCGATGGTCGACGAGGGTTGGGCAACGGCGTCGACAGTGGCACAGAGCGGCAACGAGTGTGAGGACGTGTCAGTGGCGCGGCTTACCGTGCGTGCCCATGACACGTCGCACCCGTTTCCTGGTCACCGAGCACCCGGCCATCGCCGCTCAGTGGCATCCGGACCTGAACGCCGACCTGGATCTGTCGCAGATCGGCCCCGGCTCCCACAGGCGGCGTTCTGGCTGTGTGACGCCGGGCATGTCTGGCAGGCGCAGGTGCACTCCCGGGTTGCAGGCAGCGGCTGCCCGCAGTGTGCCGGTTATGTACCGCGCGGCCGGGCCAAGCTGAGTGACCGCGCCCCGCACCTGGTGACTGAGTGGCACCCCCGCAACGACGTCTCGCCGGACAGCGTCGGGCCTGGCTCCCAGCGCAAGGTCTGGTGGCTCTGCCCGGTCGGCCACGAGTACCAGGCGCGGATATCCAACCGCAGCCGCGGCACCGGTTGTCCCACCTGCGCCCGCGCCGGCCGTGATGTCCCTGCCGGTCTCCTCTCCGACGTGCCGGAGCTGTTCGCGCAGATAGACCCGGATACCGCCCCGGCCGATGTTGTTGAGCTGCTCGTCAATTCGAGCGTCCGGCTGGGGTGGCGCTGTGCCCAGGGCCACCGCTGGGAAGCGAAGGTGAGTCACCGCGCCATCACCGGATCAGGGTGTCCGCGCTGCGCCGGAAAGCGGCGTTCCCCGGCCCTGCGGGAAGCGCGTCCGGATCTGGCGGCGGAGTGGCACCCCGACCGCAACGACGCCCCTGCCGCCGACGCGATCACTGCTGGGTCTCACCGCGTGGTCTGGTGGAAGTGTGCGGTGTGCGCCGGTGAGTTCCGGGCCAAGGTCTTCCACCGAGTCCGCGGCCTGGCCAAGTGCCCCGCCTGTACCGGCCGTGTGCGATACCAGGCGCTGGCGTACGAGAGCCCCGAGATCGCGGCCCTGTGGCACCGGCGGCTGAACGGCGCCCTGACGCCTGCCGAGGTGACTGCCGGCGCCAATGTGCCCGTCTGGTGGCTGTGCCCCGCCGGGCATGAGCCGTGGTCGGCGCAGGTCGCTCAGGTGTTCATGGGCAGGCAGGGCTGCCCGCGCTGCCGGAAGCGGATCAGCATGTCGCGGCAGGAGACGGAGCTGTTCGCGGAACTGCAGCACGTCCTGACGGGCGGGGAGCAGCAGTATCCGCTTCGCACGGCGCAGGCCCGGTTCCGGCTCGACATGGTCTTCCCGTCGCAGGAAGGCGGGGCGGTGGTGGTGGAGTTCGACGGCTCGTACTGGCATCGCGATGCGGAAGAACGTGACCGGCTCAAGGCGGAAGCCATTGAGCGTCACCGGCCTGGCTGGGTGGTGGTGCGGGTACGTGAAGAACCGTTGCAGCTCACCCGGCACAGCGACGTCGTCGTCCCTCTGCTGGCCGACCCGTTCACGGCCGCCAGCATCGTCATCGAACACCTGATGCCGCTCACCTCATGGGCTGACGAGGCACACCAACGTGCTCGCGCCTACGTCAAGGGCGGGCGTCGCATGGGTTCTGCGCTGGCGCAACGGCTGATCGCTGAATACCAGCACGCGACTTCGCCGGGCGAGGAGCAAAGCGTGCCCTTTCCCAGCTCCGGCCGGATAGAGGGCGTGCAGTCTGCCTTGTGGTGAGGCTGGGCGGCCGGAGCGGCAAAAGCGGAGGCCGCCGAGCGCCCGCGTGCCGGATGATGCTCGCCACGCGCAAGGGAAGGGCATCAGGATGAACAGCAGCTTCGGGCCGGATCTGACGAGGATCTTGGCTGCGGCTACCGAGAACATCCGGCGAACCGTCGCAGCAACGGTCATGCCGCCGGTGGAGATCCGCATACCCGCGATGGATCACCTGGCCGAGGCGGTCGCCCCGCTCCAGCCAGCACTGGAACGTCTGGATGCGATGATGCCTGCCAACTGGCAGGGCAGCCACCTCGCCTACTCGGAAATGATCGTTCTGATGCAGGAGGGCGTTCCGCTGGCCTGGGTGCCCCCGGCCGACGTGATCCGCCAGTTGCTCACCGCCGACGACGCAGCCTCCCGTGCGCAGGTCATCGACGACTGCCGCCCGGCCATCCTCACCTCCTGCAAGGCAGCTCTCGCTGCCGTCACGGACACGCGGTTCCATGAGCAGAAGGTACTGATCGAAGAGTGCGTGCACATGGCTGAACACGGCATGTTCAGCGGCGCCCAGGCCTTGGCTGCCAACGTGTGGGACACCCTCATCCGCGGCCTGGCCTTCGCCAACCCCGGCTGGCTCAAGCCCAACGGCCAGTGGCCGGGCTACGCCAAGGTCTTGGAGAACATCCCGGCCGTGGAGGACGACGACCCCACAATCCGCCAGTTCCGCGAGGCTGCGGCCTTCCTGCCGTTCCCGAAGGCGCTGGAGCCGTTCTGGCCGCCGGCCCCGGTCCCTGAGCACTTCAACCGGCACGCCACGGCTCACGCGGCCGCGACCACGCAGTACACCCCGGTCAACGCCGTAACCGGGGTCATGCTCGCCGTCAGCGTGCTCCGAGACATCGACGACATGGGCTACCCCGTCCAACTCCACGCCTGATCTGTCCGCCCTCATGGGCTCCCCCGCTTACCGTGGGGCCGTGACGACGCCTTCCGACGATGCTGCCGACGCTGAGCCGGTACCCGTGGCGGTCCGGGTCGTACTGCCCGCCGACCCGGTGCTGGGGCATCCCGAGCAGGAAGTCGTCGCGCGGCTGTGGAAGCGGCGGCAAACGAAGACGGGCTGGGCCTATCTCGTGGGGCTGCCGTCCTACCGAGATCGCGAGGACGGCGGTGTGGAGGCGGCCGAGTACCGGGTATGGGTGCGCGCCCCCGACCACGTACGGCCGGTCGACGGCGTCGACTACGACCAGGTCGCAACCGAGAGGCTGGAGCGGTCGCCGCAGTCGGTGGTCCGTGAGGTCCTCGGAGAGCGCCGGCCTTCAGGGTGGGTGCTCGCCAAGGTGCGCGACGGGCGCGGCCCCGCCCGGTCCGTCGTGCACGCACCGGACTGCGAGGAAGCACCGGCGAGCGCCCCGCTGCTCGATGCGGACCGCGCCCTGGACGCGGCAGAGCACCCGGACACCCGGCTGTGCACGCTGTGCGGAGCCGCGCAGGAGCTGACGCCTTTGCTCCGTGGCTTCGACCACATCACCGACTCCGCTTCCGACGACTCCTGACCCCTGGCCGCCGCATCGTCGGCGGCCTGGCGCGGCGGCCTCGCCCGGCGCGCAACACCAGGGAGCGCGCCCCGATCCCCGGCTGCGTCCGCGCCGCCCATTCCTGCCCTCCCTCTCCTCTAACTCCAGCCAGGGCATGGGTAAAAGCGGTCGCAACGGGGATGTCAGCGGCCCGACCACGCCCGTACGGTCGGGGTGACCTGCACGGATGCGGGAGCGTCGGCGAGGCTCGCGCAAGAGAAGTCGCAAGAGATGCCTCAGGAGAAGACGCAAGAGTTGCCGCAGGAGATGTCGCCGCGCGGCAGACCGGAGCGCGGTTCGAACAGCAGTACCTTTGCCCCGTGGCAGCTTCGTACGACTTCCCCCAGGACCTGACCGACGCGCAGGACGAACTCCGTCAGGTCCGCGCTGATCTGCAGACGGTCTACCAGCGGGTGCCGTGGTCGGCCGAACCGCTGGACGCGTGGGAGACGCACGAGAGCGCCTGGCGGCCCTCGTCCCGCCCTGCCTCCCCCGTCTGGGATCCCCAGGACGCGGCGGAGATCGCCCGGCTACGGGCGCGGGAAGTCGAACTTGCCACGGCGATCGTCACGCATGCGTACTGGAGCGAGTTCGCCCCGGCCGATGTCCTCGCGGCCCGCGACGCGCTCAAGCACCACCACGAGCAGCAGATGGCTGGCGCCTCCAGCTAGTTAGTGTCCGACGGGTCACGTGACGAAGCCGTGTCTGTGTCGTCGCGGCCCGTGTGAGGCGGGGTGATCTCTCGGACGCATAGTGGGCTCGACTCCGGGCCGGCCGGTGGCGGGCAGCGGCGGCCCTTTCTACGATCATGGCCCGCACACGAAGTAGGCCCTGCTCATCGAACCGGAACTCCCTTTGCTGCAACGCACTACAGCGTTCGGTACACCCGAACGGTAACCGGCGGGTGCTCATAGGACTCTGGGCAGTAGTAGATCTGCAATTCTTCGCCTCCCAGATTGATCTGGGTCGGGTCGCCCGCCGGTGGGTAACCTTTCCGGTCATCGGCGTCGGCGTCCTCCAGCGGGCGCCAACCGCCTTCGTTGTCCTCGTTCCATTCACTGAGGCCAACGGTGAACAGGGGCTCGGTCACCGTGCCGCATCCGCATCGTGGCGGGTCGGCGGCATCGGCAAAGTCCGATGAGACGACACCCCAGCCGCCGGTCTTCCAGCCCGGAGCCACCGCGAACTCGGTGTAGTGATGGCCGGTTTCCTCCTGCCACGCGTCCACGCGTGCGCTCACCGCAGCAGGCAGCTGGGTGGGCGCCGGGTACTCGGTCACCTGTTCCGGATGCAGGACACAGGGCGCGGGCCAGTAGTCGTCCAGTTCGATGACAGGCGGCTCCGGTGGGGGCGAAAGAAGTGCGGTGACCTGGTCGGCACGGCGCCAGCGCACGTGGATGGCCGGGATGTCGTCGTCGTGGTCCATGAACGGGCACCACAGGATCTGCAGCAGGTCGGTGCCGTCCGGGACAGGCAGGCCGGGGACGTCGCGGGCATAGAGCTGAGCCACGGGCAGCAGCGGCACCGGATCTGTATAGGGGCTGTCGGTCTCCTTCGGTGTCCTTCGGTCGAAGATCGACTGTTCCTCGGGCGTGGGCGGTTCATCGTCCGGCCGTGACCACCGGGCGACCGCAATGTGATGCCAGGCGCGCACCGCGTCCAGCTCCACCACCTCGTATACCTCGTGCGACCGTGTGCACGTCGGCCACGGCTCGTCCTGCGGCCACAGCAGCGGGCCACCCACCGAACTGTCCTCAACCGTGGGCAAGCCCGACCGCGGATGGAGCCGAGTGACGTTCCTGGACATCGTGGCCAACTCCGGGAACACCGCGGCCACATCCACAGGCCGCGGCGGGGTCGTACGTGTCACGGGATCTCCATTCCTCTCACATGCACTGGGCAGGCCATCGAAGCACGCGGCACTGACAGGTCCCCTGGCCGCCGAGAGGCGGATCTCCACCGCCAGACCCGTCACGGGACCTGTCGGACACGCCCCTATCCCTCCGACCGCTTCCATGTGCCGCGCCGAAGCGGAGGTACTCGGGCAATGTCCCAGCGGCGGCGGGCCCGACCCAGGCCAGTGCGGCGTGACAGGTGACACGGAACTGCCCAAAGTGCCGACCAAGCCCGAGAAGAGGCGCCCTTCCAGACGGCTTCCTTGAGGAACGCCGGGCGTGGGAGCGGTCGGCGGTGGGGCGCCAACGCGCTGACCTGCCATGGTCGGGCTGGGGGTCGGGTGCGTTCGCGCCACTCGGTGTGCGGACGGACGGGCCGGGTGGAAGGCATGGGGCTGTGACGTGGACGCTGCCGGAACCGATGCTCGCCGCCCCTGTGTCCGATCCTGCTCTGCTGCCGGGGTGGGCGGGTGAGCCGAAGTGGGACGGGTTCAGGGCTCTGCTGTCCGTCGACGCGGGCCAGGTGGTGCTGCGCTCGAGGCGCGGCACCGAGATGGCGGCATCGTTTCCGGAGGTCGTGGCCGGGGTCGTGCAGCTGCCGGACGCGACCGCGCTGGACGGTGAGCTGGTCGTATGGGACGCCGCGGGCCGCCTCGCGTTCGAGCGGTTGCAGAACCGGCTTGCCCTGCGTGGTGCAGGTGCGGCCCGGGCGGCACAGGAGTGGCCGGCCCACTTCGTCGCGTTCGATCTGCTGCGGCTGTCCGGGACGGACACGACCTCCTGGCCGTATCGGCGGCGCAGGTCCGCGCTGGAGTCCGTGTTCGCCGCCCACCAACTGTCGGCGCCGTGGGCGCTGTGCCCGTCGACCACCGAGGCCGACGTCGTGCGCGAGTGGCTGACGTGGGCGTCGGTCGGGATAGAGGGGGTGGTCTTCAAGAGGCTGGACGGCGCCTACAAGCCGTCGGTGAGGGGTTGGCAGAAGTACAAGGTCCGCGAGACGAGCGAGGCGATCGTCGGCGCGGTCACCGGTTCTCTGGCCGCTCCGCGCACGCTGCTGCTCGGCAGGTACGACAACGGAGGACGCTTTCAGTACGTCGGCCGCACCACCACCCTCGTCCAGGCGGCAGGCGCGGCGGTCGCCGGCCTGCTCGCTGCGGGGCGGCGCGGTCATCCGTGGACAGGCTGGTCGTTCTCCGCCGGGTGGGGCAGCCAGGAAAAGCTGAACGTCACGCTGGTGGAACCCGAGCTGGTGGTGGAAGTCGGCGTCGACGTCGCCCGCGACGCCTCCGCCCGGTGGCGGCATCCCGCACGCTGGCACCGCGCCCGCCCCGACCTCTCCGCCGCGGACGTCCCCCGCCTGACGTCACCGCCGCACTGACGCGGCACGGGCGCGGCGGCCCGGCCGACGCGCAACCGGCTGAGCGCGCCCCGATCCCCGGCTGCGCCCGCGCCGCCCATCCCGCCCCTCCCTCATCCTCAACTCCAGCCAGGGCATGGTCGAAGGGGGTCGCAACGGGGATGTCAGCGGCCCGACCACGCTGCACGTCCGTGGTGACCTGGGCGGACTCCGGGACGATGTGACGGCCTGCGCAACCTCTACCGCAACACCCAGCGCAACACTTCGCGCAACCTCTACCGCAACGTCTGGCGCAACCCGGGGCCTTGTGAGGCGGAGTGGTCGGTGGGCGGGCTGGTCACCGCGTCGGCCGGGACCCTACTCGGTCGAGTGAAGACGCCAAGGTCGGAGAACTTCTGCGGGTTGCGGCGCGTAAGGCCAGGCATGAGGGAGATCACTGACGCGCACGTGGCAGAGCGGGCTGGCTGTGGTGGAGGTCGCGGCAGCCGATGATGAAACCGCGCTCGCGGTCCAGGAGCTGCTCGCCGCGCGGTGCGCGATCGCAGCGGCGGACCGTACGACCCGGGAGCCCGGCGAGCCCGGTGTACGGCTGCGCTGCTTCCTGGACCTGCGCCAGGAGCCCGGCTCGTAGCGCTGCGGGCGGGCGGCCACGTCCCGCTGACCAGTCATGGTCGGGGGTGGTGGCAGCGTGGTCGGCGCCGTGGTCGGTCTGGCCATCGGTGGGGGCGGTCGTCCAAGGTGGGGCGATGAGCGAGCTCCGACCCGGTGACATTACTGACGAGATGCGCCAAGCCGTGGACACGGCCCGGCGGCAGGGACTGCAGAAGGACCTGCGCACCCTCGCGGCCAACATCCGCGCCGACGCCGAAGGCCGGTACACCGGCGCGGAGCCCGGGTGGCAGGCCGGAGTCGAGTGGACGCTGCTGTGGATCGAGAACACCGCCAGTCAGCTGACCGAGGGCAGGCCGTCGTAAGCCGGTGGTGCGAGCGGGCAGCGCGCTGACCTGCCGTGGTCGGGCTGGTGGTCGGGGCCGTGCTCAGGGCGTGTCGCCGGAGTAGTAGAAGCGGCAGCTCACACCCGGGCCCGTTGAGCGGGGCTCGCCGGGGCGCGGGTCGTACAGCGACCGCCCGCCGGGGAACTGCCCGAGCTCGGTGGACAGGGCCACTCCGTCGTCGACTTCCACGGTCCGCCATCCGTGGATGTCCACCAGCAGGCCGTCCAGCGGTCCTCCGACCAGTTCGGCGTAGGTCCGGTGCGGGAGCGGGCCGGGGTTGGGGTCGTCGTGGTCGTGGCCGTAGACGCGGCCGTTGCGCAGCTGCTCGTCACCGTTCATCCGACCAGCCTTCCAGCCGCCACCGACAACGCGGGTCCCGCGCCGACCCCAGCGGTGGAAGGGGCCTCTTCCCCACGGCTATCGCGCGGGAAAGAGGTGTCGTTGCAAGAAGGCCCACTCCCCCAGAACACGCAGTTCCGGCAGTACGTGCCGGGTAGCCTCCGGGCAGAGTGCGCTGAACGTGGGGGTGGGCGTTGAGATTCACGACCGACACCGCATCCGATTCGTACGAGGACGCGATGCGTACCGTGCGCGCGGCCTATGGAAAGCCGCAGCCCGAGTTATGGGGGCGGCCGGAGGTGTTGCCAGAGGATGTGGTGTGGAAGCCGCCCAGCCGGTACGACCACCCGGCCTGGACCGAGGAGATGCTGCGGTCCTGGGTGAAGTCGCTACACACCGTGGAGGAACTGGACGTGGTGTGGCGGGTGTGCGCGGAGCCCGGCCCGCCCGGCGTCCGGGGGCAAGTCATCGCGGAGTACCTCTCCCCACATCTGACCGGCAAGCCGGCCCTCACGGCCCTGGGCGTCGTCAGCCGACGGCTGAACACGGCCGCCCGCGAGGTGTGGGCCCGGCAGACGCCCTTCGTGATCGACGAAGTGAAGCGCACCCGCACCGTCGACCGGTCGGTGGCCGCGATCCTGCTCGACGCCCTCGCCGGCCACCCCTTGTGGCTCCGGATGCGCCACCACAGCAACCCTCTCGCACTCCGCTCACCACACTCCTGAGCCCAGCCCTCTCCTGCTGGGCAAGCCGTCCTCAAAGGGCGGCTTGCCCAGACTCCCCGGGACCGCGCGGCGGCGGGCCCGGCCCGAGCCTCCTTCATCCGGGCCGGGCCCGCCGTGCTCACCGCGCCTTCGGCAACCCGTCCAGAGAGCGGCGTTCCTCCCCCACACCGCGGCCGGCCACTCGCCACACCGGCTCATCGGGGCCGTGCTGAGTCAGCTGTCCCAGCGTCGTAGTCGCCACGATGATCCGGTAGTTCACGCCGTGGACGTGCTGAGCACGCTGGTGAAAGGCCGCTTCCCGGGTGGCCGGGGCCGCGCGACGCGGGGCCGGGGCGAAGACGAACAGCACCGGCGGGAAGGGCCGGTCCAGAGACGGCCCGGCGTAGGTCTCCTGCCAGTGACTGCGCGGGGCCCGGGCGGCGTTACCGCGTCCGGACGGCGGCGCGTTGCGGTAGGCGTCGTAGCGCTCCAGCTTGGCGACCAAGCGGGCGTAGGACATGGTGCGGTCGATCTCCACGAACGCGCTGGAGCCGTTGTTCAGGAGCACCACGCCGTCGGGCACCAGGTTCCCGGCCGGGGTGGGGTGGGCGACTTCCACCTGCCAGTCGGCGCAGTCGGCCACCTCCGCCTGGTGGAAGGCGATGACAGCGTCGATCAGGGCGAGGCCGTGCTCACGCAGACCCGTCTTGCTGGAGGCGATGCGCTTCCCGGTGGTTCGGCTGGCAGTCGGCGCGAGCTCACCAAAGGCCGCAGCTTCGGCGAGACCCGCCGGGGTGCAGTACCAGTAGCTCTGCTGGGCGCGGTTGGTCCGGCCGACCAGGGCCGGGGATTCGGCGAGCAGGTCGCGCAGCGCACGACGGACGTGGTCGGTGTCCTGCTGGTGCGGCAGCAGCAGGGCCTTGAGCTGCCGGGGTGTGGCCAGACGCAACTGAGCGAGGGTGAGGAGGACCTCGCCGCGGATCTCCGCTCCGGCTTTCGTCGGGGCGGCTTCGCGGGGCCGGGACGCTTCTCCAGGTACATCAGTACTGGGAGAAGAGGAGTTGCAACCGGCCGGGGCGGGTGAATCGGGGGTCTGATCAGCGACAACCACCAGACGGCGGCTGGGAGCTGCGGGGCTGGGAGCGGGGCTCGCCGTGTGGCTTGCCGCGGGGCCGGCTGTCGCAGCAGTGCCCGCCGGGGTCGGCGGTGTCTGCGGGGTCGGCGGAACGGGGGCGGTGGTCATCGTGGCCTCGGGATTCTCCGGCCGTGCGCGGCCGGATCGGTGACAGGTCCGGCCCGCACGCGCAAGGCGTACGGGCCGGAGCCACCGTGGGAGAGCACCCCTTGTCCGCGACCTGACGGCCACCTCTCCAGGCTGTCCGTTATGACCCTTGACCGCCCCTTGACGAGACGGTTCGTCCGTGGCCGACGTCACGAGCAGTGGCCCGCCCCGGCTCCGGAATCTGTCCACAGGCCAGGGGCTGCACCGTAGGGGTTCGGCCGGGTGCAGCAGGCGCCCGGTGTGCGAACAGTGAGGAAGCGTCATGGAGACGACGACGTCGAAGGTGCCCCAGCTTGCCCGGGAGCAGATCGCGCGGGCCGCCGACTATGTGGAGCTGGTCTGGCGGTACCGGGACAGCGAGCAGGACAAGGCCGCGCTCGCGGAGTTCCACGCCGACGGCCAGGAGCTGGTGGTGCTGGTCGGCGAGTTCGGCGCGCTGCTGCTGGCCGACTACATCAGTGTCGTGCCCGATGAGCACGCCGACTGCGAGTTCGGGTACGTCCTCGGGCAGCTGGTGGCCGTAGCGGGCCGGTACCTCAAGCGCTGGTGCCTGGCCGGTGGCGGCGCGCAGGCCGCCTGGATCGCGGCGGGGTTCCTGATCGAGTGCATGCAGGAGGTCGACCAGGTCTCCCAGTTCCTTGCCGACGTCCGCGGCAACGTCGGCAGCGGATACGGGCTGACCACGGTCTGAGATTCCGGCACAGCGGGCCGGCGACGTCGTCCGCGACGTCGCCGACCGCACCTGAGTGCGCACCGGTGCGGTTCACTCCCGGCCCGGTGCGCACGACGCAGGTCATTCCCGCGCGGCGTGCGCATCGCCGTGCGGAAGTGCGCACCGCACCGCGCACCGGTTCACCCAGCGTGAAGGGCCCAAGAGCGGGTGCGGGAGGGAGAGTTCTCCTCTCGGTGCACAGCATCGCGCACGCAAAAGGGGGCGATGCGGACGGTAGCGAACGTGGTCTAGGGAAAACGTCGGCACCTTCGACGACGACAAGGGTTGATTCTCAACTCGACAAGGGGTGTGCACCCGGTGCGGCCCATTCGGACAAGGGGTGCGCACCGGCCGCACCAGCACCGCGCACCGTCACCCTGCGTGTGCGCATCGCGGTGTGATGGACCGCGCCGGGCGCACCGTGATCCGCACCGGTGCGGCGGCCGGGAGTGCACGACATCGCCGGTGCGCGCACCGGTGCGCAGGATGTCGTTCACCGTGCGCACCTCAGTGCGCACCACCGGAGCGTGCACGCACCGGATGCCTGGATGTCCCGCACTCCCCCACCGGCCAGTGCTCGCCGCAGTGAGCCTCCGTCAACTTGAAGTCGCAGGTCAAAGGGCTGGTGTGACCGGTTCTCGGGGTGCTCACGCTGGTAGTCGGCGGCTGTCTGCGGAGCAGATCGTCTGTCAGCGGTTGACTTCGAGGTTCGTCAGAACGAGCAAGGCGCGCAGGAGGCGGGTCGCATGGGCGGGGTCGGTGCGGAGCTTGGTGAGGGTCCGCCAGTTCTTGAGGTGGGCGAAGCCGTGCTCGACGGGTGCACGTCCGACGGCGAGGACGCGGTTGGCGGTCTTCTGGCCGGGTGTGAGCTTGTGGGTGCGGCTGGCGTGGAAGCCGGTGATGATCACGGGGTCGCGTGCGTCGTTGTCCAGGCCGCGGAAGCCGAGGTCCGCCAGCGCTCCGAGGCCGGCGGCGCGCAGGTGGGCCAGGATGTGGTCGTGGCGGGCGGCGGTGATGTCGTGAGTGCGGCCGGGCCGGGCGGCGGATATCCAGATCAGGCGGCCCTTCTCGTCTGTCAGGGCGAGGAAGTGCAGGCCGTGATGGTGGTTTTTGCCGGAGTAGTTCCGCCTGTTGGCTTTGCCGGTGCGGCGCTGGGTGGGGATGAGGGTGCCGTCGATGAGGACCACCTCTTCGCCTTGCTTGGCGACCTTCCTCAGGGCACGGTCCAGACGCGGTGCCTGGGCGGCGAGCAGCCTGATCAGCTCGTCCCGCCAGCGGCGGACGGTGGACTCGGACACGTCGTTGCCGCCAGCCATGTCGGCCAGGCGCTGGTCGTGTCGCAGTACGGCCAGGACGATCACCGCGATCTTCCCCGGCGGCAGGATCCGCCATCGGGACCGAATCGCCTTCAGATGGCGCCTGAGCAGATCGGCGAGATGGTTGACGGTGCGCGTGGACAGCGGCAGACGGCACTGGTAGACAACCGGGCAGGTGTCCTCGGCGCGCTCTTTGGTATTCGTCACACAATTCCAACGGCCGCCGGGGACGCCGCGGTTACGCTTGCCGCGCTTCCCCAGGGGCACGACAAGCTACTGGATGCTCCAGCGGTGCGGATGCTCGGGCTCGTTGGGACAGGCGAATACGTTGAGCTCACCCCAGCGGCCCACAGTGATCTCCGTGGGCGTGGCGCAGCGGTGAGTGGGCTGGTTCTGGTCCTCCAGCGGTTTCCAGCTGCCGCTGCCGCCGTCCCATTCCGAGCTGTCGATGGTCAGCAGCAGGTGCATCGGTGCCGTGCAGGTCAGACAATCCATGGGATACGGGTCGGTCGAGTGCCAGGAAGCGAAGCCGCCCACGTGCCAGCCGGGTGGGATGGACAGGTCGTACTGGTAGCCGAGCAGGTCTGTCGTGCTTTCGTCCGCCGACTGTTCGGCTTCCTCGTCAAGGGCTTCCTCCCAGGCGTCGATCCGGGCGCACAGTTCTTCCGGCAGAAGGCCGGCAAACGGGTAGGTGACCACCTGCTCCGGGTGCAGCACACAGGGCTCGGGCACGAAGCCGTCGGACCCGACGACCAGCGGCTGCGGCGGCGCGGTCAGCACCTCGCCGACCTCCCACGACCGCCGCCAGCGCAGGTGCAGCTCCAGGTCATACCGGCCCGGGCCGTGCGCGTTGAAGGGACACCAGAACACTTGAAGTAGATCGCAGTCGCCCGGCCCAGCCGGCAGGTCAGGCACATCCCGCCGGTACAGCTGCGCGAGGCCGATCATCGGCAGCGGGTCGATCTCGGATGCCCCGGGGATCCGGTGCTCCTGGTGCAGCTCGCCCAGGAGCTCCCGTTCCTCGTCCGTCGGGCCGGGAGCTTGCTCGCGGGCCCACGCGGAAGCCAGAACCTGCCGATAGCGGCGGATGTCAGCCGGGCGTCGACCACGCCCACGGCCGTGGGCCTCGCCGCACACCGGCCACGGCTCGTCCGCCGGCCACAGCATAGGACCGCCCACGGAACTGGCCGAATGGTCTGGTCTGCCCGGCCGCGGATGGAGCCGAGTTGTCGTCCCCCGGAAGGCCGCCAGTTCCGGGAAGAGCGCCTCGACATCGAGAGGGCGCGGGGGCGTGGTCCTCGTCATGGACGCGACCTTAGACGCCTGGCATCCCCGGTCACCGAACACCCACGGCAGCTACGCCCCCGCACTGGGCTGTCAGAATCCGTTCTCGTGGAGCAGAGCCACCCAGGCGGCTGCGTCACTGCTCATAGGCGGGTGGTGAACCGGCCGTCGGGCAGTTTCCGCAGCCAGCCGCGGTCAGTCAGTCTGACCAGCTTCCCCCGCAGCGGTTCCAGCTTGGACCGCACACTGACGTCCACTCCCGGCATCTCGCCGACCTGCCGAGTCATGACCGGTCCGGCGGCCTGTCGCGCGGCGGCGAGGATGCGCTGGTAGTCCGGCGGAAGCATGGTCTCCTCCACGCCCGGCTCGCGGTGCGGGATCAGCATCACCGCTCGGCCGCCCACCTCCCCAGGAACTGGCGCGGTCGAGGCGCGTTCGTCGGCGATCTGCTCGCTCACCCGCTCAAGGACACGTTCAGCGACGGCGAGTTCGTCCCGCTCCAGCCGTATTTCCGCCAGCTCCTTGGCCAGCTGTTCTTCGAGTTCGTCCAGTTCCGCGCGCCGCGCGGTGATCCGTTCCAGCAGCTCGGGATCCATGCACCGGATCGTAGAAGACTCCCCGGGCACTGCGAGCAGGAATCAGCGGTACGGGGAGTGTCTGGTGCCGCCCCGGCTGAGGTGGATCTTGCGTAAATGCACGTCGGGTTATCGCTCATGAACGGTGATCAGCGGGGCGGGAAGGAAGTCAGAGCGAGGTCCCACTGATCAGCCGCGTGAAGCAGCGCCGCAGCATCCGTCGCGACCTCCACGACGTACTGGTGGATGCCAGCCCGGTCGTCACCCTGCTGCCACGGGGGCGCTGCCTGCAAGGACAGATGAATGCGAATCACCGCGGCTCCACCCTCGCTCCGACCGGCGAGACTGAAGGCCACGAGCGGCTCAATGAACGAAGCGTCCGGTGACAGCTCGCCTTCGGCATCAGGTTCGGTTACGGTCACCGCCCCCGTAGCCACCGCGCGCAGCCACACGGCCACCTCGCGTGCCTCATGGGTGAGCAAACACGGATCGACGAACGACCAGCTGCCCTCCGGAGTCGTCACTGTGCCAGCAATGACCAGCCAGTTGTCGTCGAACGAGTCACCCCGGACCGCGGTGAACTGATAGCGCACGGGGCGGATATCGACACTGCTTGCGGGATCATTCAGGAGCACCGAGTCAGAATGTCATGTGCTGAACAGGGCGAATTCAATTGGTCGTTGCAACACCGGGCTGTTGCAGCGAGCGTAGCTGCTCTTCGAAGACCTCGGCCGGCATCCGCCAACCGAGGGTCTTGCGGGGCCGGTTGTTGATCGCCGTGGCGACGGCTTCGAGGTCTGTGAACGGCCACCGGGAGAGATCGGTGCCCTTCGGGAAGTACTGACGCAGCAGCCCGTTCGTGTTCTCGTTCGTCGGTCGTTGCCAGGGCGAGTGCGGATCGGCGAAGAACACCTTCGTCCCGGTATCGAGGGCGAACTGGGCGTGGCCGGAGAGTTCCTTCCCGCGGTCCCAGGTGAGGGTTTTGCGTAGCTGCTCGGGCAGCTGCGTCATCGAGGCGGTGAGCGCTGTGTTCATCGCGATCGCGCCATAGCCCCCGAGCGAGGTGCCGTTCTTCACGGGCGGAATCTCGCCCCAGCCCTCGAGCCGAGGCAGGTGCACCAGGAGCGTGGAGCGGCTGCTGCGCTCGACGAGCGTGCCGATCGCGGAGCGGCCCGTTCCGATGATCAAATCGCCTTCCCGGTGTCCGGGGACCGCGCGGTCTGCGGCCTCGGCGGGGCGTTCGCTGAGGACGACGTCCGCGGTGACATGCCCCTGCGGCTTGTTCTGTGACCGTGCACGGGGAGTCCGCAGCGCCCGGCCGGTACGCAGACACGTGACCAGCTCCCGCTTGAGCGCGCCACGGCCCTCGATGAACAGCGCCTGGTAGATCGCTTCGTGGCTGATGCGCATGGACTCATCATCGGGGAAGTCGGCATGGAGACGGTGCGAGATCTGCTCCGGGCTCCATGCCGTCGCCCATCGTCTGTCCTGCCGATGCGGCTTGTTCAGCCCCTTCCACGCGGGCGTCCTGGGTCCGGGGACGATCGTGTCGTCGGGGCGGCGGACGCTGCCGGCGAGCCGGTCCTGCACGTACTCACGCAACCTGTCGTTGCCTGGCGAGCTTCGCGGTCTTCGGGCGCTTCGCGGCCTGCTGCGCCTTCCACTGCGCGACCAGAACCCGGTAGACCGGCCTGCCACCGCGGGTCGCCGCGTTGCGGCGCAGCTCGCGTGAGATCGTGCCCGCGTCGCGGCCGATCCTGCGGGCGATCTCGCGCACGCCGAGCTCCTGGGCGCGCAGCAGCGCGATCTCCTCGCGCTCGGCGAACGACAGGTAGCGGCCGGTGGGCTCGTCCAGGCTGATGGGCGGCATGCCGCCAGCGTGACGGAACCACCTGGATCCGACCGGCCATGAAACGCCAACAGCCGCCGCGGCCTCTGCCGTCGTCACTCCCGACGCGATCCGCCGCCAGAAGTCCCGCTGCACCGCACGAGACGGCTCCGGCCGACCCGGTGAACGCATCGGCGGTCGCATCGCCCGATCGGCGGCCCACTGGCGTCGCGCATCCGCAGGCGCCTCCGGCACCTTCTGCTGCTTACCTCGTCCCATCGCGCACCTCCGGAATCTCGAGGTGTTGCGACGACCGGTTGAATCCGCCCTCCGTGCCGCGGTCGCTGTGGAAGATCGTCGCGGCCAAGCTCCACCTCTCGGAGTCCACGGTCCGCAACTACCTCTCCTCCGCGATCGGCAAGACAGGCACCCGCAACCGGATGGAGGCGATGCGGGAGGCGCGGCAGCAGGGGTGGTTGTGACCCTGCTGCCGCGGCGGGGGTTGTGACCCCTGCCGCCGCCCTGCCCGCATCGCTCACCTCACCCCGTGACCTCCGCCTTCTTGTAGTTCACTCCGTCCGGTCCCAGGCACACGAACCAGTCCTTCGGGGAGCCGTCCACCTCGCGGATCAGGTTCTTGAAGTCGCCGGCCCCCGCAGCGGCCCGTTCCACCCGGATCTTCGTGCCGTCGTCCCAGGTGCAGGTGACCTCCTGGACGGTCCGGGCGACCTGGCCGATCACCAGGCGCTGCGGGGCGTCGACCCGGTCGGTGTCCAACGGCCTCGGGTACGCCTCGAGATTCTTGCCCGCGATCACGTCGTCCTTCTTGAATGCTCTCAGGATCACCGTCGACGGCTTGCCCCCCACGGTCAGGTGCACGAAGTGCCAGCTCTCGCCCACCAGGTCCGAGGCCTTCTCCACCTTGACCGGCTCCTCCCCGTACAGGGCCATCTCGGCGAGCTGGGCGCGTGCCTTCGCCGTGGTCTTCGGCGCGGTCCAGACGGCGGCGTCGACCTTCCACTTCCTGCCGTGGTCCGTGCCCCTGGCCAGAGTCGTCACCCGCCGTTCGGGACTCTGCTTCGCCGTCCCCGCCGAGGGCCGCGCGGCCACCTGCCCCGCCCCGTGCCCGCCGCCCGTGCCTCCCGCCAGCGCCAGCGTCGTCCCCGTGGACCCCGCGATCACCGCCGCGGCCGCCGCGGCCACCGCCCAGCGGCGCGTCTTGCGGCGCCTCCCTCCCCGTACCACCGCCTGATAAGGGGCCGCGCCGACCTCCACCTCGTCCGCCGCGTCCGCCAGCAGGAGGGCGATGTCCGTGTGCGCCTCGTCGTACGTCATGTCGTGGTTCGTCTCCCTGTCCCCGCTCATCACTTCCGCCCTCCGTTCGTGAGTGCCTCGGCCAGTCCCGGCAGGGCGCGGAGCTTCGCGATCCCCCTCGCCGTGTTGCTTTTCACCGTGCCGACGCTGCATTCCATGGCCTCCGCCGTCTGCGCCTCGCTCAGGTCCTCCCAGTACCGCAGGACCACCGCCTCCCGCTGGCGCGCGGGCAGTGCGGCGAGCGCCGTCAGCAGCGCGCCGCGGTCGTCCGCCCGCGCCATGCGGTCGTCGGCGTCGGGCAACTCGTGGGTGAGGCCCGAGTCGTCCTTCGGCGCCAGGAACTCCTTGAGGCGTCTGCGGTGCCTGCGGGCGTGCGCGTTGATCATCACGCGCCGTACGTACGCGTCGGGGTCGTCGGCCGCGCCGACCCTGCGCCAGGCCGCATAGGCCCGTTCGAGCGTCGACTGGACCAGGTCCTCCGCGGCATGCTGCTCCCCCGTGAGCAGGAAAGCCGTGCGCAGCAACCGTGGCCAGCGGCCGACGACGAAGCTCTGGAACTCCGCGTCCCGAGCCTCTTTCCGATCCAACATGGGCACCTCCTAGATGGTTGAAGGAGTCCATGAGGATCGGATTTCGTTGCACCGCCGCGCGGAGGATTTTTTCGAGCCTCGGGCCCGGAGATTGTGCGGCAGGCCCGCGCGGCCGTGGCCTCACGCCTGCCGCACCGGCACCTTCCGCAGCAGCCACAGCAGATCTGTCAACCCCCTGGTTCCGTAGAGACTTTGGTTATGCGGTCTGATCTATCTGGCCGTATCGCTCGCACGCTTCGGCGATGATTCTTTCGAACTCCTCGGGCGGTAGGCCGCCGGCCGCGCTGTGCCTTCGTCGCGGGTTGTAGAACCCAGTGATCCATGTGGCGATCTTCAGGCGGGCCTCGGTCCGGGTCGCGAATTGTCGGCGGTGGATGTACTCGACCTTGATCAGCGAGTTGAAACTCTCCGCGGCGGCATTGTCCAGAGCGGACCCCGCCCGTCCCATGGACTGCATCACGCCCAGGCGGTCACAGAGCTTGTTGTACGCCCAATGCCGCGTAGTTAAGCCTCAGTTGGGTTCGTCAATAGTGCCGGCGCTGGTGGTTGGGGCTGGTCGTGGTGGATCCACGAGGTTGTGAGCATGTAGGTGCCGTGATCGGGTTTATGGAGGAGTCCTTCTCGGGCCCATCGGCTCAACTGAGCGCAAAGGCTGTGGAAGTTGGGGTATTGAAGGGCGTGGGCGATCTCGCGCACGCGCCAGGTTCGGTAGGGGTCGGTGCGCAGGAGTTGCAGCGTGCGGTCTTTGGTGCCGGTCCTGGCCAGCGCGGCGCTGGGTGCCCGCGAAGCTGTGTCCGCGCCTCCGGATGCGGTGTGCGTGTCGTGGGGGCGGTGGATGTTGATTGCCAGATGCGTGATGGTCTGGCTGTTCAACGGCCGGTATTCCGTTGGGCTGAGCGGGTAGCGCGACAGCGGGCACTTCACCCTGCGGGCGCTCATGCGTGGGCGGCGTTTGGGGAGCAGGGCGGTCAGGACGGCGTTCACGAGGACGTCGGCCGTGTCAGCAGGTTCGGGGGGCAGGATGCCGCCAGCGGTGATCACCTGATCGCGGGCGGCTTGGAGGGCAACAGTGAAGCTGGCCCGGTCCGGGTCTGTGCCCGGGGCGGATTCCGTGGCGTCCACCATGGCCCTGCGCAATAGCTGGTAGAGCGTGAGGAGTGCCCAGACCTCCTGTTCGAGTCCGGATGGGTCACAAGATCGCAGTACTCGGCCGGTGAGCAGGGTGTGGCGTAGGGCGTAGAAGGCCGATTCGACTTCCCAGCGTTCGTGGTAGAGGCGCGCCAGCGCCTCGGCTGGGTCGGTGCGGTGGTCGAGCAGGGTGGTGGCCAGCCAGTAGTGGTCGCCGATGTGCTGTCCGTCGCTGGTCGTGACGGTGATGTGGGCTTCGATGATGCGGAGCTTGAGTCCGTGGCGGGTGAGGAAGGATCCGTCGGGCAGGGTGGCCAGCACGGCTGGGCGGCGGCGGGGATTGAGGCGGACCAGGAGTTGGGCGCCGGTGTCGGAGACGGAGGCGAGGAATGCGTCGGCATCGAAGCCGCGGTCGGCCAGCAACAGCATCTTGGGCGTGAGCAGGGGCATCAGCCGGGTGGCGTAAGCCATCTCGCCGGTTGCGGCCGGGCCGAAGACCGCGCCGAGCAGGCCACGGGTCCCCGTTTCGCACAGGGCCATCAGGCGCAGGGCCGGGTAACCCGCCGTACCTCGGTGACGGCGGACCTTGTCCAGAAGGCCACGGATCTGGGGCTGGTCGGGGGCCTTGAGGGAGCTGCAGCCGTCGAAGGCGACGGTCCGCCACCGTCGGTAGCACACGCCGGGTGTCGTGGGCTGGGCCAGAGGTCCGGGGCGCAGCCCGGGCCGGAGTCGGTCGTGGCGGTGCACAGCGTGCAGCGGACCGACAGGGCGTGGTCGGTGACGCTGGCTGCGCGGTACGCCGACGGCTCGGTGCGCTACTTCGCGGTACCGGTCCTCGCCGATGCGAGCGGCGCCTCGTTCACCGTCTCCGGTGCCCCTGGTGTGGCGGCCGGACCGGCCCGTACCGAGCAGGCCCGCTCGCCGTACACGGCGGGCGTGCGCAACTCGTCGAGGAACCGGACCACCCGCTCGGGGGTGAGCCGGGTCTGACGGGTGCGGTGGTAGAGGGCGGACGCCTCCCGTACTGCCGTGCAGGCGTGGGCGTATGCCGGGTCGCTTCCCCGCCACGCGCCCACGTGACCGCCGCCCATGATCTACTCTGGCAGGCTCGGGGCGACACCCAGGGCGCGGAGTCGCAGGTACTCGGCGCGGGCGGTTCGCCCCTGCTCTGCGGCCGCGTCCGGGTCACGGCCCGCGAGCGCGATCGCGAGCCGGGTGTCCGTGCGGGCCGTCGCCCACACGGCGGTCAGGTCGAGCCGCGGGTCTGCGGCCGCCTCGTCCAGCGGTCGGCCGTGCCGTAGCGCGGTGATCAGCTGTGCTGACTGTCTGGCGGTGAGTCGCGCGGTTCCGGTCATGCCCGCACCCTACGAGCGGGATGCGGCTTCCAGTCTCTGGCAACGGCCTGGGACGTGGCCGTGCCCCGCCGGGTGTCACGTGAGGGGCCTGGCGGGGCACGGCTGTGTCCGACGAGGAGGGGGTCAGGCGGCGAACGCCACGTAAGAGCCGACTGTGAGGCCGGAGAAGGTGATGAGCTGGCGGGGCTTCAGGCAGGTGAAGGCGGCGTGCATCGCGATGCCGGCGGCGATGGCGTACGGCATCGTCTGCGGGATGAGCAGTGTGGGGGGGCAGGGCGATTTCCGCAGTGATGACGGTGGCGGCCACCGGTCGCCAGAGTCGAACGTCGCGGTCGGTGAGGTTGCCCATGCGGCGGCGGACGACTCCGGGGATGGCGTGCTGGCCCCGGTAGGGCAACTGGTCTTTGGCCTGGGTGTAGGTGTGGACCCATTGGGCCAGGTAGAGGCCGGTGCGGAACTGCCGGGACGTCAGTTTTTGCCAGGCGCTGTTCCAGTAGACATCCGTGGTGATCAGCACGAGCAGACACAAAGCCCAGGTGTTGGCCGTGCTGGAGCCGTGCGCGATGCCGACGCCGTGCCCGAGGTCGCCGGCGACCAGCAGACAGCCGCCCGTGAGCAGCGCGTAACGCACGGCGTTCGGGCTCTTGAGGTAGAGAAGCTCCATCGCGGTGCCGCCCAGGACCACCATGAGCGACGCCCGGGGTGCCAGACCGGCCACCAGGGCGACAGCGGCTGCGGTACGGGCGATCAGCATGAGCCGGTAGGCGCCGGTCAGGAGGCAGGCCCGTTTGGGGCCGAGGCGCTGTTCGGCGGTGTGGGTGCTGAGCGAGCCGGGGGCGAACCCCCGACGACAAACCCGCCTGACCTGCGAAAACGCATCCACCTGCACGTTCACCTCCCCGCATCCCCCCGAATCACCCCGCATCCCCCCAGATGAAAACGCCCTGGTGCGACCGTGGGCGCACGCTTGGGCGCACGTCCACGACGTTGGCCGAATGGCGCCCATAGCCCCACTGCGAACACCACAAAAGGGGGCCCCGGTCATCTGCCACGGGGGTAACAGACGACCGGGGCCCGGTCAGGTGGTGCTGGGTCAGATCACGGTCACCGACCACGCGCCGCGCGAGAGGGCGAGGGTGCCGCCCGGGTCGATGCGGACCCGAGCCCCGTACACCGGCAGCGTGCCCTCACGGTTGAGCCGGTGACGGATCTTCTCCAGGACATCCCACAGTCGGCGCGGGCCGCCCTGATGGACCGTCGGGGAGTCGAGGAACCCGGTAGCGGTGGCGCGGGCCCATGAGCCGTCCGGGTGGAGCATCCACACCGTGCGCTCCTCGCCCTCACCCCCGGTGCGGTACTCGATGCCGGGCGCGAGGAGTTCGAGCATCGACATGACGTCCCACGCGTCCGACGGGTAAAGCAGCGGGTACCGGCTGGTACTCACGTCCTCGCCGTCGGCGTCCCTCACCTTCTCCCACAGCTCGTCCGTGGGCCGCTCATAGTCCTCGCCGTGGCGGGTGCGCATGAACCCGGCAGCGTCCGGCTCGATGCGCCCCACGGCGCCGCCGTCCTCGGTCTTGTCCGCCGTGACGATCAGCCCGGTTCCGGCGAGGGTGGTCACGAGCCGGCCGCCGGGCCGCAGGGCCGCCAGCCAGGAAGCCGGTACGGACCGTACGGACACCGTGGACACGATCCGGTCGTACGTCCCCGGCAGGTCCCCGGTGATGTCGCAGACGGCCGTATGGGGGCGCAGCCCTACGGAGTCGAGCCGTTCCCCTGCGACTTGGACGAGGTGCGGGTCGACGTCCACGCTCGTCACCCGCTCCGCGCCGAGGCGCTGGCAGAGCAGTGCCGTGCCGTAGCCGGTGCCGGTCGTCACCAGGACGCGGGAGTCGTCGGCGATCATCGCGTGCCGGTACATGGTCACGACCAGGCCCGGCAGCGTTGACGAGGACGTGGGCATGGCACCGGGGTTGGTGGCGCCGGGCTCGGCGTGATCCGCGTGCGCCGGCCCGAGCCGGGTGACGAGCGTCCGGTTCGCGTAGACGTCGTGCATCCACGCCTCCGGGTCGGCCGGACCGTCCCGCAGCTCCCACTCCTGCTCGCCGCGCCCCCACCAGCGGGGCACGAACACGTGCCGGGGGGTGGTGGCGAGCGGTTCGTACCAGCGCGACTCAGGCCGGACCACATCGGCCGCCAGGCGCCGCGCGTGCGTCTCCCAATCCATGGGGGTCTCCTAGTCGTACGCCGGGCCGCACGCCTCGGTCTCGGCCGGCGAGCAGTCCTCACTGTCGTTGTCAGGGTTGCAGCCCCGGGTCACGCCCAGGGTCACGCCCGGGGACGGCTGGCACGAGTCCTCCTTCGGGGTGCAGGTGTCCGGGACGCAGTTGCCGCGGTGGCGGGGGATCGAGGCGGCGAGCTGCGCCCACTGCTGCCCGGCGAACACGTCCGTCAACGATCCGCTCTTGACGTCGCCGGCGGTCAGGAACCGGCCGAGGACGCACGGGGCGACCTTCCCGTCGGGGAGGATCGCCGCCTTGCCGTCCGCGCACCGCCCGCACAGCTCCGACGTGGACGGGATCAGGGTCTTCACGGCGTTGCCGACGCCACGCACCCGGTCGACGTGCACCCGGCCCACCCCGAGCGCGGCCATCTCGGCACGGGCCTCCTCGGAGCGCTGCCCGTCGCGCATGTGGATGATGCCGACCTTGACATGAATGCCGCGCCGTACGGCCTCCACGATGTTGGCGTGGGTGGACTCGTGGGAGCCCTTCCGCCCGGTGACCGCGTCGTGCTCCTCCGGGTCGTCGGAGTAGTACGAGGTGCCCAGGGTCACGCGCGGGTGGCCGTACAGCTCCCAGTGCTCCGCGCGCACACGGTAGAGGTTGCTGAACACCTGCACCCCGAGACCGGCGTTCAGGGCGTACCAGACGAGTTCCGTGAACTCCGGGTGCAGGGTGGGCTCGCCGCCGATGAACTGCACGGTCTCCACGCCGAGGTCAGCGGCCTGGTCGATGACGCGCCGCCAGTCCTCGCGGGTCATGGTGCCGTGCCCCTTCGTCGGCCCGGCCTCCGCGTAGCAGTGCGAGGCGCACGTGAGCTGACAGCGGCTGGTGATCTCCAGCTCAAGGAACGCCATCGGTGCGGGTATTGCCGGTGCCACGGTGGGGATCGACATGTGTCCTCTCCTTGGTCAGTTCTGGTCGGCTTGTACGAGGTCGGACGGGTCGGTGTTGGCTCCGCAGAGAACCACGACGACCTTTTCGCCGTTGCCGGGCCGGTAGCTGCGGCTCGGTTGCTCGGGGGGAGTCGGCGTGTCCCCGTTGGCGGTGTGCTGATCCGGGCCGAGCAGGGCGGCCAGCGCGGTGGCGGCCCCGTGCTCGACAGCGATCCGGCGGTGGTCCCACAGAGCTTGGCGGGTGCTGACGATCTGGGCGTCTGTCACCAGCACGGAGTGCGTACGGTCGTGCTGCGCGGCCTGGAGTGCCAGGGCGGAGGTGCGGCGGGCGCCGAGCGAGTCGGCGGCAATCGAGTCCACAGTGACGTCGACCGGCTCGCCGGCCTCGATCGCGGCGTTCAGGGCGCGGCAGTTCTCCGGCTCGACGGCGACGGTGCGGATGCCGTGATGCTGGGCGGCGGTGGCCACCCCGGCGAAGAGTCCGCCGCCGCCGACCGCGACCACGACGGTGTCCACGTCGGGGATCTGGGTGCGGATCTCCTCCATCAGGGTTCCGGCCCCGGCCGCGATCAGATGGTGGTCGTAGGCGTGCGAGGCGAGTGCTCCAGTGGTGGACGCGAACGCCTGGCAGGCGGCGAGTGCCTCGGCGTACTCGGAGCCGACCAGGCGTACATCCGCGCCGTAGCTGCGGAGCTTCGCCACCTTCACCGCCGGGGCGGTCTCGGGCAGGAACACGGTGGCGGGCACGTTCTGCTGCCGGGCGGCCCACGCGCACGCGAGACCGGCGTTACCGCCGGACGCGATGGTCACTCCAGCCCTGGGGAGCATCCCGGCGTCCTGGTGCGTCTGGAGGAAGTTCAGCGCGCCCCGGGCCTTGAACGACCCGGTGTGCTGCATGTACTCCAGCGCCAGCCAGACCTGACACGGCCGCTCGGGGCCCTCGTCCAGGGCGTCACGGTGTGCGGTGCGAATCGCGCCGGTATCCACCCGGGCGAGGGTGACCGGGCGGGTGCGCCCGTCGATCCGGTCGAGGGCGGCTTTCACTTCGCCGTACATGAGGCGCACGGTGCTGCTCCTGTGGTTGTGGGTCATGACCAGGCGATGAGCTGGCCGGTGGTGGTCAGGGCGAGGAAGTACGCGAACGCGATACGCCGTCCGCCCGGGTTCGGCTCGACGGCGTGGAAGTTGGCCGGGTTGAAAAGCAGGGCGTCGCCGAGCTGCGGGGTCACGCTGACCTGCTGGCAGTGCTCGACGGCCTCGGGCCGGTAGCCGTATGCGTGGCGGTGCTGTTCGTCGGCCGGCTCCCACCGGTGGCGCCATACCGTCGTGCGCCCGCCGGTCTCGGGGACGGCGACCCAGACGTTGAACGCGAGCTGGCAGACGGTGTCCTGGTCGAACAGCCGGCGCGGGAACTCGCGGTTGATGTCGTCGTAGTGGATGAGCGCCCCGGCGTTGATCTCGCGCAGGGTGCCGCCGAAGACGGCCCGGCCGCCGATCGTGGCGGGGGCGACGGCCGCGCCCCACGCGGTGCCGATACGGGCGAGCGAGACCGTGATGGGGTCGGGCCGCATCCCGGCCCGCTGCCAGGCCGTCCGAGCGGCCTCCGCGTCGTGCCAGTACCGCCCGGCGTCCAGGTCGCCGGACGGGTCCCGGTAGTCGTTCAGGGCCGGGCCGAACCGCAGGATCGGGGTCGGCACGCGCGCGGGGTCGTAGTCGGCGGTGGGCAGCCGAGCGACGGCTCCCATCGCGGCCTCGCAGGCGGCGGGGTCGAGGAAGTCCGGGACGCGGACCGCCGCGAGGGTGCCGGCCGCCAGGGTGGCTAAGTGCCGGTCGGTGAAGGCCGTGGTGGTCACGTCGGTGAAAAGGGGGTCAAGCCCCGTGGTGGTGCCGGTCATGTCGCCTCCGTGAGGAGATGGGAACCTACCGTGACGATACGCTGTACCGTACGCTGACTCGTATGCCTAGGCAATCCGCTTCCCTGGACCTCGCAACCCCCCAACACATCGCCGAGCAAGCCCTGTTGATCGTGGAAAGAGACGGTCCCGAAGGGCTCAGCTTCCGCACCCTCGCCGCCGCGCTGGACATCTCGGTGGCCTCGCTCCAACGGCGCTGTACGGACCTGGCTGGCTTGCTCGACCTGGTGACCGATCACCTCGCCGCCGAGCTGCCCGAGATCGACCCCGGCACGCCGTGGGCCACGGCCACCGAGACGCGGTTCGCCTCCCTTTACGGGCTGCTGACCGCCCACCCGGGCCTCGTCGTCCTGCGGGGCAGCCGTCCGTGGCTCGGCCCGCAGCTGCTCAAACGCCTGGTGGAACCGCAGCTCGCCGACTCCCTCGCGGCCGGCATGACCGCCGAGGAGGCGATCACCGCCTACCGGCGGATGTACCTGCTCACCCTGGGCAGCGCGAGTTTCGTCGACCACCGCGACCCCAGAGCCGCGCAGACCGCCACCCGGCAGGCACTGGCCGCGCTCGACCCCGAGGAATTCCCGGCCCTGACCGGGAACCTCCCCGAGGTCCTCTCCGCCGTCGTCGACCACGACGTCTACTTCGGCGCGCTCCGACAGCTCATCGCCGCCGCAGACCCCGCCCGGGACGACCTCTGATCCTCTGTGACTGAGCAGGCTAGTTGGCCACTGTGCACTTCAGTTGGCCACTTTGGTGCGCAGCGAGTACCTGCTGGAAGCTGCCCGCACTCGCTAGGCTCGGTGGCTCGTTCTGTGTAGCATCAGCAGGGTGGGGGAAGCATGGCGGCGGCCGATCATGGAGACGCTCCGGTAGTCGCTAACCTGCCGCGATGGCAGGTCTATGGGCTGGTCGCGTTGCTCTTGCTGCTGTCGAACGTGCCGCTGGTGTGCCTCATCATTTTGTGGCCAGAGCAAGCAGACCTGGCCGGCCCAACCCGACTTCACCTGCTGGGCTGGTCCTGGACCATCTCCCCAGAGCGACGGATTCTTCTGTGCGTGGCGTTCTGTGGACTGCTGGGTGGCTCCATCCGGATGCTGCTTCGCATCCGCGGGGACTTCACCTCGCCGGAGATCAGGAAGTGGTACGTACCTTGGTACCTCCTGACGCCACCGATCGGAGCGATCCTCGCACTGGGCTTTTACCTGGTGGTCCGCGGCGGCTTCTTTGCCGCACCCACCTCTGCCGAGAGCGTCAACGTTTTCGCGTTTGGCGGCACGGGCGTGCTCGTAGGACTGTTCGCTGAGGTCGCCACCGACCGGATGGAGAGTGCGTTCGGCAGCACGTTCTCTGCGGGAGACCGCCCGCGAGATTCTTCCGACCGAGACGAGTCCCCCGAGATCAGGTAGTGGCCACCGGGGATGCGCAGAGTGGCTCTGGTTACTCAGTGTTGTTGCGTCCTTGTCTTGGCTGTACAGGCTGTCCGGGGTGTGCGTACGGATGTGCCGGTCCGCGAGGGCCCCCTGAGTGCTTGTAGCGGGCGGGGCGGGGTTCTTCTTGGTGTCCTTGGCGATCGCGACCTTCGCAGCCTTGACCGTGTTCTTCTTGTTGCTCACGCGGTGGATACTCCTTCTGCTCGGTTCTCATCGAGTGCCGCTCCGGCCGCCGACCGTCCCAATGGGACGGCCGGAGCGGGGTTTTGGTAGCCGCCTCCGTGCGCAGCCGCCAGGCGGCCGTCTAAGCGACGGCCGGCCGCTGCTGCATGAAGTGGGCGTGCGCCTGCACCTTGAGGCGGTTGAGGCACGGCTCGCATGACATAAGCGGGGCGTGCTGGCCGTCCCACTGCACCGGTCCCAGCCAGATCACCGGCAGGTCGGTGCGCTCGCACCCGAGCCAGCAGTCACCGGTGACCCATTGCCGCTCCACGGGACGCATCTCCTGCCTACGCGACGGCGTCCGTACGGACGGGGCAGGTGCGTACGGCGGTCTCGACGCCAAGCTCGGCGAGGTCGACCACCGTGCAGCCGGTGAGGGTGGCGGCCAGCTGCGCGCCGACCATCCACTTCCTGCGCCAGTCGTCGGTGAACACCACCTTCTTCTTCTCGGCCAGCACGGGAAAGGGGCCGTTGCTTCGTCGATAGACATCGCCGTACACGCCATCGATGGAGACCTGACGGGCCCGGACAGCGACGACCTTGCCCCGCAGGTGCGGGCACAGGCGCGCGGCCAGAGGCGCACACGGGCGGCATAGTGGCGGATGGGCCGTGATCTCCCGCTCGGGCCATCCCTCTACGCCCCGGTAGTCCTCCAGCAAGAACAGTCGGCCCTCCTCGTTCTCGTCCGAAGGGCCGCCGCACCTGGCACAGGAGCTTGCGCATCGCGCGCTTCTGCCGGGGCGCGTGCACCACATCGAACTCCGCCTCCCCGTCTCCCCGACGCAGCGCCCACCGCTCCCACAGCACCCCGTCCCAGTCACGGCCCTGAGCGTGCCCGTTGGCGCCGAGCGCGTCCGCGAAAGCGATGCCCTCTTTGGTGGTGATCACGGCTGGTCGCGGTAGACGCTCGTTGCTCCATGCGGCGATGTAGGGGACGGGCAGGCCCTTGTAGGTGAGGGGTAGGGGTCGGGACATGTCTCTCTCACGGTGACGGGGGAGGTGGAAGGCGCCGGCCATGCGCTACGGGGGAGCACGCGCGGCCGGCGCCGGTCTATGGGGTGCTCGGCGCGGTCACCGGCGGCGGGCTGGTCAACGGCCCGCCGGGGGCGCCATCCTGCTTCGCTGCCTCCGCCACCCGCGCGCGCAGAACCTGCTCCAGGTGCTGCGGGGCGGCGTGCCAGCCGGTGTCGTGCGGGAGCGTCAGCCAGTACAGGCCGGGCGGTGCGAGCCGGTCCAGGCGCGGCACCCCCACGTGATGGATGTAGGGCCGGGTACCGCCCAGGCATTCCACCCCTGCCGCGATGTCGCGGGGCCACCGCTGGTCAGTGCCCGGCGGTACGAGGAAGTACAGGAAGGGCCGGTACGGGTCGCAGAAGACCGAGCCGGACAGCCCCAGCTCGGCCAGGCGGCGGCGCAGGGTGTCCGGGTCGGCGTCGCACCCGAGGTCCGGGGCAAGGACGTTGTGCGGCACACGGATGGCGTCCCACACGATGCCGGCGGTCAGCAGGGCCACGCCCTGATGCGTCCACTCATCGACGGCCGCCTGCCGGGATCCGGCGGCCTGGTACATCCACGCCTCCATGGCCGCCGTGCGGCGGCGCGCTTCCCCGTGGAGGGGAGCCGGGGACAGCGGGGTCCCGGCGGGGGTCACCGCGCAGTCTCCGGTGTCGGGCGCAGCACGTTCGCAACAGCCGCGGCGGAATCAGGAGCGATCGGGGCGGCGGTTCTCTCCTGCGGCATTCCTGCTTGGGTCATGGTGGGGCCTCTTCGTCGTCTCGGTGCCCGCTGGTCCCCATGTAGGGATGGGGAGTTGAGCGGGGCCGTACACAACAGCTAACCCATCGTCACCGTGCGTCGTGTATGACGAAGTTGGCCCAGCTACTCACACCGCGACTGACGAATTGACTCGCTCTTTACCCGCCGAGGTGGTCCGAACCTTCTACCGTGAAGCCATGGCGGAGACCCGAAACGAACCCTTAGCCGCCTGGCTCAAAGCACGCGAGATGTCCGTCGCAAAGCTGACCGACGCCGTCAATGACGCCATTCTCAAGATCACCGGCAAGCCCGGCGTCACGTCGGAACGGACCGTGTGGCGGTGGCTGTCCGGCGAGAACCAATGGCCGCAGACACTCCAGCGCACCGCCCTGGAGATCGTCACCGGTCTCACCATCACGGCCCTAGGGTTCGTGCCTCGGGGGAAAGACACGACCGTCTCACCGCCCCCAACAGCACAACCGGAGGACCCTTCAGTGCACCGCCGCCGTTTCGTCGGGGCGGCCACCGGCACCGCCGCCGCCGCCATACCCCTCGTCAGTGCAGGCTCCCGCCCGTCCCACGTCGGTACCTCCGACGTGATCCGGCTCCGTGACAGTGTCGAGAACCTCGTCGAGTTGGACGCAGCACGCGGCGGACACACCGCCCTCGAACGGGCCGCCCTCGCGGGAGCCTCCGAAGCCCTCGGCCTCCAGAAGCAATCCACCACGCAGCGCGTCCGGCAACGCCTGTTCGCCGTCGCCTCGGACTTCACCGCAACCGCCGCATGGTCCATGATCGACGCCGGGCTGCTCGACAACGCCGGCCGACACCTCGACCGCGCGCTCACCCTCGCCGGCATGGCCCAGGACGCCGACATGACCATGCAGGTGTGGAACCTGCGGGCCATGCTCGCCCGGCAGCGCGGGGAGTACGCCGAAGCGGTCGCCGCAGCCCAGGCCGCGCGGGCGACAACCATCGTCCGCCGCAGCCCCATGCACGCCTCCCTCGCCCACGCCCGGACCGCAATCGGTCTGGCTCACGCCAGGGAGCACCGGGCGGCCCTGCGATCCCTCGGCCGCGCCGAGGACGCCATGGCCAAGGCCGACCTGTCGGCCCCGCTGCCCACCTGGATGTCCTTCTACGGACCCGCTGAGCTGCACTCGATCACCGCCATCGTGCGGAACGTCGTCGGGCATCCGGCCGAAGCCGAGGCCGCCTCCCACCGCGCCCTCTCCGCCCTGCATGAGACGTACCGCCGCAACCGCGCGAACGCCACCATCCACCTCGCCCTGGCCCAGCTCCACCAAGGCGACATCGAGCAAGCAGTCACCACCGGCGGTCAGGTGTTTGACATCATGATCGGTGCCCCGATCCCCGGCCGAATGCGTCAAGCCCTCGGGGACTTCCAACGCGACCTCATCACCCTCGCCCCCTCCGCGCAGATCGCGCACGAGTGGACCGACCGCTACCGGACCGAATGGAGCACCCCTTGACCACGGCAACCGTCGAACTCCGCCACTACGGGCACGACGACCTACCGCAGATCCGGCAGACCCTGCTCGATGTGCACGCGGACGCGTACGCGGACGAGATGGAAGACGAGTTCAACCAGCGGTTCCCCTGGTTCGTCGACCACTGGGGCGGACACCCCGGCTTCGCGTGCGTCGTCGGCTACGACGACGGCGAACCGGTCGGCTTCGCCTACGGCGCCCCGGCCACCCCTGGCCGGGAGTGGTGGCGCGAGCACCTGGTCACGGCGCCGGCGGACGACTCGACGTTCTCCGTGTCCGAGCTGATGGTGCGCCCGAAGTGGCGCAAGACCGGCACCGCCGAGCAGCTGCACACGGCCCTCCTGGAAAGCCGGCCGGAGGCCCTGGCCGTCCTCCTCGTCGACCCCGACCACCCCAAGGTGCAAGCCCTCTACGAGACGTGGGACTACCGGAAGATCGGCAACCGCCAGCCCTTCCCGGACTCCCCGAACTTCGCCGTCATGCTCCGCGAACTCCGCCCTGCCTGAGCCCCTCGAACACCAGGGCGGCCCGCTCCCTATCGGGGGCGGGCCGTCGGCATACCCGGCGGAGGGTCAGGCGGCGGAGGGGCGCTGTCACGTTGTTGGGTGGGTAGGTGTCTGATGGTGCGTCGTGGCGTGGTGAAGCCCGGTTCCGGGTTGTGCTCAGGCTGCGGTGGCGAGGTCTGCGACTCCGGTGATCTGCTCCCAGATTGCGAAGCGGACGGTCATCTCGGCGCGGTAGGCGTGTGCGGGCATCAGGTGG
>NZ_JBEOYO010000045.1:0-73540 GCF_040297125.1 Streptomyces sp. NPDC001868
CTCGCCAGGGTGGTCTCGTTGATCCCCAGGTCCTCGGCGACCTCGGCGATCGTCTTGCCGGTCTCCGTGACGATCCGCACAGCCCCCTCGCGGAACTCCGGGTCGAACTTCCGTCGCTTCTCCGCCATGACTCCCAACTTCCCCTGCAGTCACGGTCTTCACGCTACGAGGGGAGGGACACGGCGGCAATGCGGTCGATGTGCAACAGGGTGCCGTCCAGGATCACGAATGCCTTGTTGGCGGCGACGGTCATGGCCTGCTGGAGGGTGGGGGCGACGGCGGCCAGGACCTCAACCGCCTCGACGATGTACCGGTAGACGGTGGCCAACCCGATCCCGAAGCCGGCCGCGAGCTGGGCATACGTGTGCCCGCAGCGCAGATGGGCCAGCGCGAGCAGAGCCTGTCGGTCCGCGGTCAGGCGGCGCCAGCGCGTGCCGCGCTCACGACGCCGGTCTCTCAACAGGTCGGCCAGGTAGCGCAGGGTCGAGTTGGACAGATCGATCCCCGATGGGTAGACAAGCACGTGAAGCTCCGGGCGGACAGGTTGATCTTGGTCGACAACCCATCTACCAGGAGCTTCACCTTTTCCTCAACGCCGCTCTCAGCCAACCGACTTGCTACGCAACCAAGTTGGAAAAGCCTCAAGATCTTCGTGAGCGCCCTCTCGTTGGCTGTCCCGCTGCAAGTAGCTCGCACCGTGTCATCGTCGCGCTGCGCGACCAGCACGTCGGTCTGCCGACGAACGGCCACACCGACGGCGGCGAGTTGATGAGCGTCAAGGCTTACGGGGAGGACGGCTCCACCTCCAGTCTGGTGCGGGGCATCCAGTACGCGGTCGAGCACCACGCGGACGTCCTCAGCCAGTCGTTCATGAGCTACCTCTACCCCGGACGCGGCGCCCCCCGATCCGGCTGGCGGACCGGGCGGCTGTGGCCGCCGGAGTGACGGTGGTGGCCGCCGGCGGCGATTCGGGCACCGTCGGCGCGTCGGCCGGCGACCCGGAGGTGATCGGCGTCGGCGCCAGTACGTCGTTCCGGCTGGCGGCGCAGGCCTACGGCTATCCCCAGTGGGCGAGCGACAACATCTCCGCGCTGTCCTCCGGGGGCACGACCCAGGGCAACAAGGTCGTCGACCTGGTGGCACCGGGCATGGTCGGCGTGGCCGCCTGCACCGTCGACCCGCACTGGAAGGGCTGCACACTTCCGACGCAGGTCCTCGTTCACCGGCCGACCGGCGGACGAGGACACGGCGCACGTCTCGCTCGACGCCACGACCCGGACGATCGACAGCTCGGCGAAGGCGTCGACCGGTAGCCCCTGGGAGAACGACCCCGAGTGGAAACCCGTCACCGTCACACCGGACACGACCGCGACGATGACCCTCACCCTGACACCGACTGCTCCTGCCGACACGGTGGTGCGCGGAACGGTGTACGTCGACGCGCACAGCGGGTTCCTGAGCTTCCTGGATCGGAGCTCATCGGATCCGAGCTCATCGGAATCCCGTACACCTACACCGTGAGCTGATACGACGAGGCTCCGCCCCGGGACTCGGCGACGCGAGGTGCCCCGGTGGCGGAGCCGACGGTTCACACGGTTGATCGGTTGCCGGCCGCCGAGGCGGCGCGGCACGTGGGAAGGCTCAAGTGGCGGAGTCGGACGGGGTCGGCTCCTGGTCCGCGGCCCAGGAGGCCAGGAGGCGCAGACCGACGTCGGACGGGGAGCCGGGCTCGGCGTTCCACACGATGATGTGCTGGTCGGGGTCCGTGCCGCAGGTGAGCGTGTTCCAGTCCAGCGTCAGCTCGCCCACCACCGGGTGGCGGAGCTTCTTGATGCCCTTGCCCCGCATCGCGACGTCATGCTCGGTCCACCACTGCCGGAACTGTGCGTCGCGGGCGGAAAGCTCCTTGACCAGAGCGGCGAGGTGCGGTTCGCCGGGGTAGCGGGCGCTCTCCATGCGCAGCTGCGCGATGGCCAGCCGGGTGACCTCTTCCCAGTCGGCGTACAGCGTGCGCATCCAGGGTTCGGTGAACAGCAGCCGGAGGAACACGCGCTCCTCCTCCGGGTAGCGCCCGAAATCGGTCCACAGGGCGGCGGCGAGCCGGTTCCAGCCCAGGATGTCGGTGCGCCGGCCGATGACGAAGGCCGGAGAGGCGGTGAGATCGTCCAGCATGCGCTGCAACTGCGTGTCCACCTGCTGGCGACCGCCCGACGCGGACGGACGGGCCGTCTGCTTCGCCGCGAGGTCGAAGAGGTAGGTGCGCTGGTCGTCGTTCAGCCGGAGCGCCTGGGCGATCTCGTCGAGCAGGGGAGCCGACGCCTGGAGACGGCCCTGCTCGATGCGCGTGTAGTACTCGGTGCTGATCGCGGCGAGAAGAGCCACCTCCTCACGGCGTAGACCACTCACCCGCCGCCGCTGCCCACCTCGCAGACCGACCTCGGTGGGGCTGAGCTCGCCACGACGGGCCTTGAGGAACTCACCCAACTCGTTCAGATGAGGGTTGCGGTTCATGATGCGCAGCCTCGCACAGAAGCCCGGCGCTGTGAGGGGGAAGGATCGTGCCCAGGTTGGACTTCGCCCTCACCCGCATATGAAAAAATGCTACCGACTCAGACCTGTTTGACAACCAACGGAAGAGGGCTCGGCGGCCCGGGGTGTGTGCCCGGGCCGCCGAGAGAATACACAGCGCGGCCGTCAGCTCAGTGCCTTGAGCACTTCCTGGGCCAGCGGGACCGCCGAGCCGGGGTTCTGGCCGGTGAACAGGGTGCGGTCCACCTCGACGTGCGGGGCGAACGGCTCGGTCTCGCGGTAGTCCGCGCCGAGCTCGCCCACGAGGCGGTCCTGCAGCAGCCACTTCGCGCGGTCCGCGAGTCCGTTCTGCTTCTCCTCGGCGTTGGAGAGGCCGGTCAGGCGGTAGCCGGAGAAGGGGGACGTCCCGTCCGGGCCGATGGTGGCGAGCAGCGCCGCAGGTCCGTGGCACACCAGGGACACCACCTTGCCCGAGGCGAGCCACTCGGTGAGCAGCTTGCCGGAGGCGGCGTTGTCCGGCAGGTCCTCCATCGGGCCCCAGCCGCCGGGGTAGAACACGGCAACGTAGTCGTCGATGTCGACGTCCTCGATGCGCATCGGGTGCGCCAGCTCGGTCGCCTCGCGCAGCGCGGTCCGCATACGCTCGGCGCCTTCCTCGCCGCCGTTGAAGTCCGCGGTGAGGCTGAGCGCGTCCGCCGTGGGCGGCACACCGCCGGGCGTCGCCGCCGCGATCTCGTATCCGGCCTCCTTGAAGACCTGGTACGGGCCGATGGCCTCCTCGGCCCAGAAGCCGGCCGGCTGCCGGGTTCCGTCGGCCAGCGTCCAGTGGTCGGACGCGGTGATCACGAAAAGGATCTTCGCCATGGGTGGGTCTCCTTGGGGGGTGGTCTCAGCCCTTGAGGGCTTCCTGGAGGATGTGGCTGTCGGCGGCCTGCCGCATGCTGACGGCCTTGCCGTCACGGACGGTCCACAGGTGGATGAACCGGACGTCGGCCGTGTCGCCGGACTTCGTCTCGGCGTGGTAGTGCCCGGACACGAAGACATGGCCTTCGTCGTCGGCGTAGAACTCCTCGGGCACCGCGCCGAAGGAAACGATGTTCGGCATGGGTGTGCCGAAGAAGTCCTTCGCCACGCTGTCCCAGCCGTGGTAGACGCCGCTGTTCGGGAAGCCCGGGGTGATGTCCCAGACGAGGTCCGGGGCCATGACCTCCTTGGTGACCTCGGGCGCCATGCGGGATTCGTAGACCCGACGGATGAGGGCGAGGTGCGGGGAGTCGGACATGGTTGCTCCTTGAGGGGGGTGGTGGATCGGAATGCGGAAGAGAGTCCTGGGATCAGGCCGCGAGGGCGGCCCGCCCGGCCCGGAAGATCGCGGCCTGGCGTGTGACGCGCGCACCAAGGTGCTCCGCGGTGGCGATGTCCGACCGGTGGACTGCTTCGGGGCCGGCATCGGTCGGGCTCTGGGCGCCGGCGCCCATGAAGAAGCCCAGCCGGTTGATGTCGTCCTCGCTGCCCTTGGTGGAATCCCAGCCCGGCATCAGGCCCAGGCTGATCCAGTGCATGCCGTGCTGGGCGGCCAAGGTGGCGAAATAGCCCAGAGTGGACGACTTGTCGCCGCTCTTGGCGCCGGAGTTGGTGAAGCCCGCGGCGAGCTTGTCCACCCAGGCGTGGGAGAACCAGCGCCTGCTGCTGGCCTCGGCGAACGCGTGGAAGGCCGCGGAGGCGGTACCCATGTATGTGGCGGCACCGAAGATGATCGCGTCAGCGGCGTCCAGCTGCGCCCACTGCTCGTCGGTGATGGTGTCGACGGAGATCAGGGCCACGTCGGCGCCGGCTCCGGCCGCGCCACGGGCCACGGCTTCGGCGACGACGGCCGTGTGGCCGTAGCCCGAATGAAAGGCAATGGCGATCGTGGTGCGGCTGGAAGAGGACATAATGATCGGGCTCCTCGAAAGTCCTTGTTCGGTGTGTGCCCGAGCATTGCACCTGAGGCGCGCGCTGTGAGGGGTAAGAAATCTTCCCCTGTCTACCGTTCCCCAGGTACGCGATCCCGGCCCGACGGCCGGCCCGGGCTCGGCGCGCGTTCGGCACCACTAGAGAACGGCGAAGAACTCCACCATCTTGGGGATCGCCTGGTCCACGTATTCGGGCACGTCGTACAAGGCGATATGAGTTGCTCCTTCGACGACGAACAGTTCCTTCGGCCCCTTGGAAAGCTCAAAGGCCTGGTCGCTGAATATCTTGGTGTCCGCCTTGCTCCCTGCGATGAGGAGCATCGGTTGAGTCAGCAGTTCCGGGATCTGGTCGAACGTCGAGAAGGCGAACATCTTGTCCATGCTGGTCAGCAGGAAACGGCCCTTCGAATTGGGGTGCTGACCTCGCGGCGTCCTGTAGTAGTCGTACCCCTCGCGCAGGAGGTCCGGCGTGTTTTCGTCGATCTCGTCCAGTGTTTCAGGGACGAACGGGGCGTAGAGGGGTTCCGCCCCTCGAGCCTCCGCCGTGCGCTGGTTGGCGACCATCTCCAGCGTTCCGATCTGCTCGGCCACCGGAGACAGATGCCCCAGGAAACCCCGGGAGCCTTCACCCATGGGAGCTGCGCTGACCGTAGCCACTGCCTTGAAGCGACGTTCGGTCTGGGCCACGCTGATCGCGTAGCCGCCGCCGGCGCAGATACCGAAGACGCCCATTCGCTCGGAGTCGACGAACGGAAGGGTGGTAAGGAAGTCGGCCGCACAACGGGCGTCTTCGACCCGGGTCGTCGGGTCTTCCAGCAGGCGGGGTTCCCCGCCGCTCGCTCCCTGATAGGAGGAGTCGTAGACGACGGTGACGAACCCGTGCTCAGCGAGCCTCTCGGCGTAGTGGCCGATGGTCTGTTCCTTTACGCCGCCCGCCGGATGAATTCCGACGAGTGCCGGGTACTTCTTGTCTTCGCTGAAGTTTTTCGGCAGGTGAAGATGTCCCGCAATTTCGACTGCCTTGTTCCTGAACGAAACAGTTTCGACCATGGCGCCTGCCCCTTTCTCGGCCTCGGCCCGCCGACAGGCGGCCCTCAGCCATCTTTCGCCGCGGTCGAGATGGTGTCCACTCGTGAAGGGGGGAAGAAACTTTCCCCTGGATACGACTCTCCGGGTCAGGGATTTCCTTCCGGAGCCAGAAGTTAACGTCGCCGATAAATGTGTGGGACCTGCACTTTAAATGCTTGGTCACCGTCATCCACCGCCCCCGCCGACTTCAGTCCCGTGCGCCCCCATGCTCGCCGGAGTCGATTCCCAACGCCAACGAGCTCGTGCATGGTTGCGGTGAGACGTCGAGGACGTGGGTGGGACTCGGGGTTCACATCTACTGCGCTGACGTCAGGTCGCTGATCTGCTGGTGGGACAGCAGGCCGGCGATGGCCTGGACCGTTTCGCTCATGTGCTCGCGGCGGCCGAGTTGGCGGGCCAGGACCCGCCAGATGGTCAGTGCGTGAGGTGGGCGAGCACATTCATGTCAGTGTTGCCGGCGCCCCCCGAGGTGTGCAGCGCGGGCCCGGGCTCGGCTGCCCGGCTGCTGGGAGAGGACTGTCACATCCAGCAGCTGCGCCTGCGTACGCGGGTACTTACCGGCTGTGCGGCGTAGCCGGCGTGTGTGTTCCAGTTCCTCCCACAGCTCGCTGCGGCCGGGCAGCCGCATGCCGCGCAGCAGGCCACCGAAAAGCTGGACGCAGCCGTGGGTGTCGGAGCGTCAGGGCGCACTGCGGGGCGAGGAGGCGGGCGGCGGGGGAGGTGAACTGGGGGAGTGCCGCTGCCAGATAGGTGAGCATCTCCCGCACGCGGGTGCGTTCGGCCGGGCCGCCCGGCGGCTCGGGCCAGCATCGAGCGCGTCCGGGAGGGCGCGGGGCGAGGAGGGTGGCCGGGACAACGACCGTGTGGCTGGTGGCGGCCGCGCAGGCGGTGCAGGCGTCGGCGAGATGCCAGGTGCGGCCGCTGCGGTTGCGGGTGAGGGCGAGGAGCATCGGTCCTGCACAGCCGCGTTGGCGGGGATGCCACTGCAGCCGCGTGCGCTGCACCGGCAGGTACGCAGATGCCCCGGCAGAGCGTCGGTCAAGGACGGCATTCCCCGTGACTGAATGGCATGTGCCTGGTCGCCGGTGGCCACGGGCAGCCGACGGGGGCCTGCTACCTGGGCGCGCGGCGGCGCTTTCCTCACTGGTCAAGGGGGTGGGACTTCGGATATCGCACGGAGAGGGCCGCGATGTCGTCGTCCAGCCTTCCGCCGCTGAAGCGGAGCAGGTCGTGGTGAAGTCGGTCGAGCAGTCCGTGGGGTGACACCGGGTTCTGCTGCCGCATCCAGTCCTGCAGTGGGAAGAACTCGCCGGCGTAGTCCCGGGTTTCCGTCACGCCGTCGGTGTAGAGCAGGAGCTGGTCGCCCGGGGCGAAGTGCACGGTGTCGGTGCGGTAGTTGTCTTTGACGAGTGCCGCGAGGTTGAGAGGTGGCGAGGGTTCGCTGGGCTCCAGGACGTGCATCTGACCCTGGTGCACGAGAAGCGGTGGGGGGTGCCCGCAGTTGAGGAGCTTGACGTGGCCGCCGCCGCGCGGGATCTCGGCGAGCAGAGCGGTGGCGAACCGCTCCGGGAGGTCCTGGGAGGGGTAGGCGGCGCTGTGGCGGCCGATGCTGATCTCCAGGCGCTGGATGACGCCCGTCAGGTCGGGTTCGTCGTGTGCGGCCTCCCGGAAGCAGCTGATCAGCGCAGAGGCCGCCCCCACTGCGGACAGGCCCTTGCCCCGTACGTCTCCCAGGAGCAGCCGGACGCCGTGAGGTGTCTCGGCCGCCTCGTAGAAGTCGCCGCCGATCCGGGCCTGGGCCTGCGCCGCGACGTACAGCGATTCGATCTCGAGCCCTCCGAGGCGGCTCGGCAACGGTCGCAACAGGACTTGCTGGGCAGCGTCGGCCACGAGTCGGATCTGGAGAAGTGCTTCCTCCCGCCGGAGCCGGACGTGGCTCGCGTATGCGGCCGCCAGGGTGACGGCGGCGATTGCGGCCGCCGTGTAGGGAGTCCCCAGGTCGGTGTGGACGAGGCCCAGGCCGAGCATGATCAGCGCGCAGAACACGCCCAGGAGGATCGTGGGGAGCACGGGCCACATCGAGGCGGCCAGAGCGGGCGCGGCAGGCAGGAGGCGGCTGATGGCGATGTCCCTCGGTGTCGCGAACGCCAGCGCGCCGATGAGGATGGTGAGGATCACCGGTGACAGCCGGACAACATCCCATCGGTCACCGGGTGGACGACGGCGTCGCTGTCGCCGCAAAGTAGGCACGAACGAATCGTAACTACAGCAAAGCGGTCATCGGGCCAGGCGAGTGGACTTGGGCGAGGCTGTACACCCCCCCCATGCGCGCCCCGCCGAGTTGTTCACGCCCGGCTCAATGCCATGATCGCCGGACGGAGCGCCCCAGCAGCGGGGCGACCTGGTACAGGCGATCGGCGCCGCAGCTGCCGCTCTGCTCGCCGGATTACTGGCGCGTCGAGCTGTACTCGGCAGCCTGAGCCGACACGGTGGGAACCAGGGCCGCGGCAGTGCCCGCAGTGACGGCTGCGGCCAGAATGGAACGCTTACGCAGGATGGTGCTCCTCCACACGGAACGGATGGTGCTGTAGGTGGAGGACTTTTCAGGACCTGCGACAGTTGCATGCAGAGAGGGCTTCCCCCCATTCGTGTGACACGCGGGGCTTGGTGGACGGAGCGGCGGTGTGGTCGCGCGGCAGTGTCATTGGCCCTCACGCCGACCACGGCATGCCCTGCACGCTCGCCCTGGGCTTCCCAACGGCCTGTGGCCGTACGTTCTGGACCCGGCTGGGTACGCCGGCGCTTTCCTAGCGGCCGTAGGCGTCTGGCCAGTCTTCAGGTGAGGGCGCGGAACACCTGCCGCACCCTGCTGCCGGACCCTGCCTCACATCTGAAGACGGGAAGCGCACGGAGGGGCTCATGGGGACCGTCCCAGAGGCCGGGAAGTACTGCAAGATCAAGATACAGCTCGACCACACCGCTCGGGCCAAGGGTGCCGCCTTCAACCTTCGAGAAGGACAACCCTGATCAGTAGCCGACGAGGGCGCGGGCTTCCTCCGCCTGGGCGGCTACGTCGGGGCGACCCTCCTCGATGGCAATCCGGACGATCGGGCCTCCGCAGGTCTCGGCACGTTTCTTGCAACATCAACGCCCCTACACCGAAAGCGCCTTGCCGGTCAGCAGTTGAAAGGTGGAGGGACGGGTCGCCCGTAGGCCATTCGAGGGGCATCGACATGCGGTGTCGCACATGCGCGGTGAGTATGGACAACGGCGCCTGATCCGCATCCGCCCCGCCCCCGCATGCTCGGCCTCGGCCGATCCGCCGGTCGGGGGCAGATAGCAGGAGAGGCCACCCATCGCCTCTCGACGGCGCTCCCCACCCAGCCGCACTCTCCGCGCTGGATTCCGTCCCACACCGAGGAGAACCATGCGTGTCCTCATCCAGATGAAGCCCGAACGCGACGTCGTCGAGGCCGTCGCCAACCCGCAGCTCACCGCGACCACCCAGGATGTCGCCGGGTCGATGCCCGGCGTCGAGATGGACCAGTCGTTCACACCGGTGGCGCTGCCCCGGCCGTTGCCGTCCACGGGTGGCGGGGACCCGCTGTCCCTGACCCAGTCGCTCCGGTTCTCCATGCGGCCGGAAGACGCCACCGTCATGGTCCGTGGGGAGATCCACGACTATGACTCCGCCAGCCGGCTCTCCATGCTGGCCCTCAGCCGCCCAGAGATCGTCGGCATCTCCGCCGACCCAGTCATCCAGACATCGCCCACGTGTCCCGGGGACGGACCGGTCGGGACCTCGCAGGACGTGAAGAACTTCTTCGCCGAGCTCGGCGCGGACGACCTGGACGGCAACGGCATCGCGGTGGCGATCACCGACACCGGCATCAACACCCAGCACCTGATCAACGAACTGGGCCATCCCGTCACGGTCGACGCGGCACGGAGCTGGAACCCGCCCGGAGTGACCGGCAGGCCGGGCCAGTTCCCGGTCGACCACGGCACCATGTGCGCCTTCGACGCCTTGCTCGCCGCGCCGAAGGCGACGCTGATCGACGTGCCGGTCCTGCTTTCGCAGGCGCAAGGCCCGACGGTCATGAGCGGGCTGCTCTCGGACGCCGTGGCGGCCTACGCCCACCTGTGGAGCGTGCTGGAGACGATGCCCGACGACAAGCGGGCCCTGGTCGTCAGCAACAGCTGGGGTTCCTTCTCGCCTCGGTGGGACTTCGCGCCCAGCCACCCCGGGAACTACTCGGACAACCCCGGCCACCCCTTCAACCTGATGGTGACCGCGCTCGAGAGTGCGGGCGCCGACGTCCTGTTCGCGGCGGGCAACTGCGGCCTGGACTGCCCTGACAACCGCTGCGAGTTCCCCGACCGGCCCATCGTCGGCGCCAACTCGCACCCGCGTGCGCTGTCCATTGGCGGTGTCGACACCCGGGGCCACCGGGTCGGCTACTCCTCGCAGGGTCCCGGCCGGCTCGATGCCAACAAGCCCGACATCTGCGCGTACACCCACTTCGAGGGCTCGCACGCCTTCGGGGCGGACGCACCGGACTCCGGGACCTCGGCTGCCTGCCCGGTGGCCGCGGGCGTGGTCGCCGCCATCCGCACGCAGTGGTCGACCAACGTCCTCAAGCCGGCCGAGCTTCGCACCCTGCTCCAGCGGACGGCCGACGACCGCGGCGCCGCGGGCTTCGACCACAACTACGGGTTCGGCATCATCAACGTACCGTCGATCATGGATGCCCTGCGCCGCCGCAGCAAGAACGGGCACGGCACCCGCAGGTAGCCCATCACATCGGAGGAGAGACCGATGGCTCCCGACAAGCCAACCAGCCTCGTCACGGTGACGCTCCCGTCGGGAGCCACGCTCGAGGACGCCCTGCGTCAGCTCGGCATCGGTCGCGAGGCGGTCGACACCGACTACGGACTCGTCGACCTGCACAACGGCACCTACGCCCTGCTCGTCACCGAGGCCGTCGCCGAGCGCGTCCACGGTATGCCCGGTGCCCAGGGGCCATACGCGAACCCGAAGATCGAACCCTTCGGCCCGCCCCAGCCCCGCCCCGACGAAGACTGAACCCCAACGGCGCCGGGGGCCGATCCGCCGCAACGGCGGGTCGGAGATCGGGGCTTGCGAACATGACGCCAACGCCGACGGTCGTTGCCGAGCTTACGACCCGGGCGAAGCCCGATCCGCGCGTCCTGGCCTGGTCCCGGTCAACCGCCCGCCCCAACCGCTTCCTGAGCGTGATCACCGTGGCCGAGATCGGGGCCGGCGTTGCCGTCGCCCCGGATCCCGTGAGGCAGGCCTGCTACGCACAAGCCCTTGCTTCGGTACGGCACGCATCCGTGACCGCATCGCACTGATCGGCGAAGTCGCGGTCGGACGCCGTACTCGTCGTCGGGGAGGTGCCACCGCACGGCGTCGTTGGTGAACGGCACGCTGCCGACGGTGCAGCTGGCAGGCCTCGTAACGCAACTTGACGAATGCCTCTTGCAGAGGGTCAGCGCAGCTGGTCCTTGGCCTTGTAGTAGGCGCCGCCGAACGGCAGGAACCAGGCGGTGCCGTTGTAAAACGGCACCGGGACCTTGGGGAAGCCGAAGCCGCGCAGGGGGTTGGCCTCCGGGTGGCCGTCCATCACCTCGGCCATGGCGCGGCCCATGTAGGTGGCCATCTGGACACCGTGACCGCAGTAACCCATGGAGTAGTAAAGGCCGTTGGCCTCACCCGCGTGCGGAACGCGGTCCCAGGAGAAGCCGACCATGCCGCCCCACACATAGTCGATCCGCACGTCCGCCACCTGCGGGAAGATCTCCGCCAGTTCCCGCTTCAGGACGTCACCGCTCTTGACGTCCGAGGCGGGGTTGGAGGGGGCGAAGCGGGCCCGGCCGCCGAAGGCGAGGCGGTTGTCCGGGGTGAGGCGGATGTAGTGGCCGATGTTCTTGGAGTCCACGACCACGCGGTTGTTGGGGATGAGCTGCCGGGCCCGCTCCTCGCCCAGTGGCTCGGTGACGATGACGAAGCTGCCGACGTTGATCAGCCGCTTGCGGAACCAGGGCATGGCCTTATCGGTGTAGGCGTCGGTGGCCGCCATGACCTGCGTGGCGCGGATGGTGCCGTGCAGGGTCTCGACGAGGAAACCGCCCTCGGGGATGCGGTGCAGCGCGGTGGCGGCGTTGCGTTCGTGGATCTGAGCCCCGGCGCGTTCGGCGGCCTCGGCCAGGCCATGGACGTACTTGCCGACGTGAAGGTGCGCGCTGAGCGGGTCGAGCAGGGCTCCGTGGTAGTAGTCGGAGCCCAGCTCGGCACGTAGATCGCTCTTGCTCAGCAGCGTGGTGTCGTGGCCGAAGTTGTCGGCCAGGTCGCGCTGCTTGGCCCGCATGCCCTCGAAGTGCTGCGGCTTGAACGCGACGCCCAGACGCCCTACGCGGTGGAAGTCGCAGTCGATCTGCTCCTTGACCGTCAGCTCCTCCACCACGTCCACCGCCTCGCGGAAGGCGTCGTACAGTTCCCGGGCCCGCGGCTGCCCGTAGCGCTTGCGCGCCTCGGCGGGGCTGATGGTGATGCCCTGGGTGCACATGCTGCCGTTGCGACCGGAGGCGCCGGAGCCGACCTTGTCCTTCTCCACGAGGACGACGTGGGCGCCCTTGCGTGCCGCGTGGTAGGCGGTGGACAGGCCGGTGAGGCCGCCACCGATGACCACCAGGTCCGCCTGCTCGGGCAGGGGCTTGCCGGTCCGGTCGGGGAAGGCAGGAGCTGTGTCGAGCCAGTAGGGGATCTGCTTCATGACGTACGTCCTCGGGTCTTCCTGGTAGTCCAGGGGTGTGTTGTCCGGGTCCCGGCTTCAGCAGCCGAGAAGGGCCGGCAGGCCGGACAGGTCGGGCAGCTCGTCGAAGGGCTGGTAGTCGGCGCTGCCGCGGGCGCCGATGGAGCCGTTGTGGCCGTAACGGTTGATCCACACGCGGCGAGCGAGGCCGAGGTCGCGGGTGGGGATGAGGTCGTACTCCCAGCCCTGGGCGACGTGGATGACCTGGGCGGGGTCGATGTCCATGGCCTGGAAGGCGTATTCGAAGGTCTGCCGGGACGGCTTGTACGCCTTGGCCTGCTGGGCGGTGATGACATGGTCGAACTCGACGCCCATGTTGGCCAGGTTCTGGGCGATGAGGTCGTCGTCCGTGTTGGAGATGATGGCGATCTCGTACCGGGACTTCAGCGCCCGCAGGGCAGCCGGGACCTCGGGGTGGGGGCCGAAGGTGGGCACGGCCGCGACCAGGGCCTCGCCGTCGGACTGCCGGTACTCCAGGCCGTGCAGACGCATCGCTGTCTCCAGGCTGGCGGGCAGCAGCTCGCGGAAGGGGCGGTATGCCTCCAGGACGGCGTGGAACCGCATGATGCGGAAGTCGTCGAGGAACTCGTCGACGTTCAGACGGTCCAGGTCCAGCCGGTCGGCCAGGACCTTCAGGGTGGTGGGGCCGAGCTGGAAGTCGACCAGGGTGCCGTAGGCATCGAAGGTGACGATCTGACGCATGATATTCGGCCTCTTTCCAGGCATATAGGACATTCGGTTTGCTGGGAGTCACGATCTCGTCGAGTGCGGCCAGGCCGGCCGCATCGGGGTTTCAGGAGGCTGCCGAGCGTTGGGGCGGCGACCGATGGCATGGGGGCTGAGGGGGTGCCCGAGGGGCCGCCGCTGGAGGACGAGCCCCCGGACAGGCCGGGGACGGCGAATGCTGATCAGGTAGTCGGCGGCAGCATCATTGCTGCTCCGATGCGATGAGCCTCTCCGGCTCGAGGTGATGCGTCAGTGAAGCACTGTGGAGAATCCGGCAACAAGGGACGTGAGGCCGCGAGATCGACCGCGTATTTTGTGCCTGTGCACAATTTCTCAGAGGCACCGCGAGCGGCTCCGGCGCGAACTGCGGCCGCTTGGCGCTGCTGCCCGGCGGCGTGACCGGGCTGTCGGCCGCCAAGGCTGCCGTTCTCATGAAGGGCATGTGGCCTCTGACCGCCGCGCTTTGGCTCCAGCTCTCTCGGTCGCGGCCCCGGCCGGGCCGGTTGCCTTGCCCCGTCCAGCGATCGGTGGATCAGGACATCGTCGCCCGGAAGCGGGCGCCCGCGTCCGTCTCCAGCCAAGCCAGGGCGAGGACCAGCCGGGCGGCGTCGTTCGGGCGGGACAGCTTCAGCCCGGTCGCCTCCTCCGCGGCCTGCAGGCGATTGCCCACCGTGTTCCGGTGACGGTAGGTGCGTGCGGCCACCTCGGCGACCGAGCCCAGATCGAAGTACCAGCGCAGGGTCTCGACGATGCTGTCGCGGTCGCGCAGCTCGAGCAGTGGGCGCAGCACGCCGGTGGCCATCGCACCGGTGAGCTCCTCCTGCGCCGACATGATCGCCCCGATCCAGTGGCCCTCCACGTGCCGCACTCCGGGCTGCGCGGAGCTGCGGATCGCGGCACGTGCGAACCGGATGCCCCGCGCCGTCAGCGCCAGGCCGGGGACTTCCGCGACGCCACAGCGCCACGGGGCGAACGGCCGGAGCATGGCAAGCACGGCCTCTTCATCGCGCCGTCCGTGACCGATGATGCCGAGGAGCTCGTCGCCCATCCATCCGAAATGACGCAGCAGGCCGCCCCGACGCAGCGCGTCGTCGACCTGGGACACAGCCGGGTCCCCGGTAGGAACGGATTCGGCCACGACCACGGTCAGGGCGACGTTCTCGGAGAAGCCCAGCAACGTGGAGGCCTCGGCGACGATGGAGGGATCCTGCTCCCCTTCCAGGACCAGGCGGGTGAAGGCGCGGTTGCGCACCTCCGTGCGATGGCTCGCCAGGTCGCGCTCGGTGCGGCGGTAGGCGTCGACGACCTCGACGCTGTTGGCGTCCGTCGCCTCCCAGACGCGGATCAGCCCGTCGAGGAAGTCGGGATCGGCGCTGATGCCACGTGCTCGCCCCTCTGCGAGCACGGCCTCCCACAGGGTCCTGAGGTCCAGTTGGAAGGAGTGCATCAGAGCGGTCAGGGGAAACGCCTGCTCCGCTCGCTCGCGTCCCACGTCCTCGGTGGCGCGCGAGACCGTCCGGGGCACGGGACCGCCGGCCAGCCGGGTCAGGGCGAGTTCGAGGGTTCGTCGCATCCCCTCCCGTTTCTGGACCGGGTCCCAGTCCGCCGACGCGTAGGCGGGCTCCTCGGCTTCCAGTCGTTCGAGAGCACGGGAGGTCAGTTCGTCGAGTCGTTCTTCGAGGAGCCGGCGCGCGATCGCCTGCACGGCGTCGTGGCGGGCCCCGCCCTGACGGCGTCCCGGGCCGCTCATGAGGACCGCCTCTCCCGACGACAGCCGTCACCGGACGGATCCGGGGCCGTCTCCGGGTAATACCGCTGACATGCCGGTGGGGCTCCCTGGCAGTAATTGTGCACAGGCACAAAATAGGGGGTCGATGTCGCGGCCTCGCGTCCCTTGTTGCCGGATTCTCCGCGGTGTTTCATCTGACGCATCACCTCGGGCTGAGGAAGCTCGTGACATGACCACGCACTGGAGCAGCCATGGCACTTCCGTAGGCACCTGATCCCCAGTCCGTCACCTTGAGTAGGCGCTGCTGAGGACGCCGCGTTCCTCGGGTCAGTGTCAGCGGTTCGCCAGGCAGAGCGGGATCGAGATCACCCAGGATCCCCCAGAGACTACGCCGAGCTCAAGGCGAGGGTCGAGGACCATGAGGACACCGCTGGACCCCGCCCAGGCCCTGTGCGGGGTGCTCCCTCCAACGTCACCTGGGACGTCATAACCGCCGCCGCCGCGTGAGCAGATGGCAGGTCTCGGTGAGCGCTCCGCCTTTGACGGACGGCCCACCTCGGACCTGATACGACCAAGTGTTGGAGCGCGTCCTGGCCCGGGCGCCTGCGGCCCTCGGAGTGGGGCATCGAGGCGAAGCACCAAACGGGGGAGTTCGCCCTGGACCTGTCGGTCGTCGACTTGGCCAGGTCTGCGCAGCCCGTGAGGCGATCGAGACACAGCCGCGGCAGCTCTGCCCGCCGCCACCGGGAGCCGCGATCGATCGGACCGTCCGGGAACCGGCTGACAGCGTCGGGCAAAGCCGACACGGGTGGCGGACACGGGTGGCGGCGGGGGACTGGCCACGACCTGGGCGTCGTGCCACAGGCCCACGGTGAGTGATGAGCGACCTGACGACGAGAGAGAGAACGCACCGATGACCTCAGCGACCACCACAGGCCAGGACGGAACGACCATCCCCGGTCACACCGGCCAACTGCCGGGCTCGCTCCTCGATCACGTGCTGTGGCAGTCCTTCGGACTCGAGGGATATGTCCAGCACCCCCTGGGAGGGGAGGTCGACCAGAACGTCCGGATCACCGGCGACGACGGCATGCGCTACTTCGTACGGGTCACCCGCGCGGAGCCGGACTCGGCCGACGTTCTCTGGCAGAACTCGCTCCTCCAGCATCTGGCCTCCACCGTTCCCGACCTCCCGGTTCCACGGCTGATCCCGACACGCGAGGGGAAGTTCCTTGCCGCCGTCGTCCACGAGGGCCGAACGCACATGGTCCGCGTGATGAGCTGGCTTGAGGGCCGGATCCTGGCGGATCTCGACGACCACCCCGCAGCGCTTCTGCGCCAACTGGGAGAAGCCGCTGGGCGGCTGAGCCTCGGACTCTCCAGCGTGGAGCCACCGGTGGGCTTGGAACCGCACGACTGGGACATGCGCCGGGCCGCCGAGATCGTCGAGGCGTCGCTGCACGCTGTACAGGACGCGGACCGGCGGGAGTCGGTGCGCACGATCATGGGCTGGTACGACGATCTCCTGCCGGCATGGGACCGACTGCCGCGGAGCGTCGTACACCAGGATCTCAATGACGCCAACGTCCTGGCCGACGCCGACGAGGACGGGGTGCTGCGGATCTCGGGCATCGTCGACCTGGGCGACTCGCTCTACAGTGTGCGCGCGGCGGAGGTGGCGATCGCGGCGGGCTACGCCATGGTCCGCAAGGCCGACCCGCTCGCTGCGGCGGCCGAAGTCGTGGCCGGCTTCCACTCGGTGCTCCCCCTGACGGCTGAGGAACTGGCGGCTGTTTATCCGTTGGCGGCCGCCCGGCTGTGCATGAACGCCGTGACGTGGACGCGCCGGGTCGCCGAGAGTGACACGCCGTACGGGCGGACCCGCATGCAACACACCTGGCCCGCGATCGCGCAGGTGGCCGAGGTCTGTCCCGACGTCGCCGAGGCGACGTTCCGGGTCGCGTGTGGGCTCCCTCCGACGCGGGAGCAGCGGGGTTTGGAAGAGGTCCTGGTAGAGGCGGCCCGAGACGGTGCCCCGTACGCACCGGCCCCGCAACTGCTCGACCTGCGACCGGCAAGTGATCTCTACGACGAAGTCGACTGGCACGACGCGAGGGCGCTGCGCGCGAGCATCGACAACATCCTCGACGGACGACGGCGACGGGGCTACGTGCCCCACCTCAGCGCATCGCTGCTCCTGGGGGGCCGGCGCCGCCCGGGAGCCGAGGAGCCCGCGACGGTTCAGGTCGGCGGCTCGCTGATCGTGACCGACGCCGAGGAGGTCGCCAGCCCGCTGTCCGGCATCGTCGAAGCCCGCGGTGGCGCAGGCATGCCGTTGGTGCTGCGACATGCGGTCGAAGGGCTGGAGTTCTGGACGTGTTGGTGGGGACTCGACGACTCGCCGCCCGTTGCGGCGACAGTCCCGGCCGGGGCGCCGTTGGGACGTGCCGGCGCGAGCGAGGAGACGGACCCGCTCGGGCCCCGCGTCCAGGTGCAGGTCCACCGCACCGCACGGATGGCCACGTGGCCGCCCCCTCGTGCCGTGCCGCCTTCCGCACGGCAGGTGTGGAGCCACCTGTCACCCGACCCCGCCCGGCTCCTCGGGTTCACCGAATCCCCCGCCGCGGCCCCCACCATCGACGACGTCGTCTCAGTGCGCCGTCGCCACATCGCTCGCTCCCAGCGCAACTACTACCGCACCCCGATGAACCTCGTGCGTGGGCGGGACGTGTGGTTCCACGACGAGGACGGCCTGGCCTATCTGGACTCACTGAACAACGTCACCCACGTCGGCCATGCCGAGCCACGGGTGACGGCCGCCGCCACCCGACAGCTGCGCAAGCTCAACACCAACAGCCGTTTCGTCTACCCGCAGATCGCCAGTTACGTGCAGAAGCTGGTAGCCACCCTGCCCGACCCGCTCGAGGTCGTCTTCCTCGTGTGCACGGGCAGCGAGGCAAACGACCTGGCGCTGCGGATCGCCCGCCAGGTGACAGGTCGTCAGCACATCGTCAACATCGACGGCGCGTACCACGGAAACACCGGCGTGGTGACCGGGATCAGCCCGAACCGTTACAAGGGCCCCGGCGGCGCCGGTGCGCCCGCGACCACCCACGAGGTCGTCATCCCGGACCGCTACCGCAGCACCTACGGGTACGACGACGAGGACGCGGGAGTCAAGTACGCGCGCGACGCCGCGGCTGTCATCGAGCGGATCACGGCCGACGGCCGACCTCCGGCCGCCTTCATCGCCGAGTCCCTGATGGGATCGGGTGGGAACATCGTGTTCCCCGACGGCTACCTCGACGGTGTGTTCACCGCTGCCAGGCGGGCGGGCGCCCTGTGCATCTCCGACGAGGTCCAGGTCGGCGTCGGACGACTCGGGCCCTGGTGGGGGTTCGAGCTCCAGGGGGTGGTCCCGGACATCGTCACGATGGGCAAGCCGCTCGGGAACGGGCATCCCCTCGCGGCGGTGGTCACGACTCGGGAGATCGCCGACGCGTTCGACACGGGTATGAAGTACTTCAACACCTTCGGCGGCAACCCGGTCTCCTGCGCGATCGGCGAGGCCGTGCTCGACATCGTCGAGCAGGATGGGCTGAGGGAGAACGCCGTGAGCGTGGGCGGGTACTTCGCCCAGTCGCTGCGCGAGCTCCAGCAGCGCCAACCGCTCATCGGTGACGTGCGGGCGGAAGGGCTCTACCTCGGCGTCGAACTGGTCCGCAACCGCACCACCAAGATGCCGGCCACTGAGCAGGCCTTCATGGTCACCGAGCTCATGAAGGAGCGAGGCGTCATCGTCTTCCCCAATGGCGTGCACGACAACGTACTGAAGATCAAACCGCCCATGACCTTCCGCCGCGAGCACGTGGACCTCTACGTCGACGTGCTGGACGAGGTCCTGTCCCTGCCCGAGCTGCGCTCGGCCGTTCAGTCCTGAGACGGGCAACCGTCCACTGGGGCAGGGAACGACAGTGGCCCGCGAAACGCGAGAAGTGCCCTGCTGGCCGGCTTCTCCGGCCAGGGCTTCAGGCTCTCGCCCGCCGTGGGCGGCATCGCCGCGGACCTCGCCCTGGAGGGCCGCACCTCCCAGCCGATCGACCTCATCACCACGAACGGCCGCGCCGCGGCCTGAGCTAGAAAGAGGACACACATGACCGCGGGGATCCAGTCGAGCGGCTCGCACAGCTCCCCGCGGCGGCGGGCGTCCTCGAGGAAGACGAGCGCCGTCTCGTCACGGTCAGTGTGTGGTCGGCCTTCGATCGCACGGCGGTCGGATCGGAATCGGAATCGGAAACGGTCCTGGAGGGCCGATGTCCGCGCATCTCGGGCCACTCGGAGACGAGCTGCACGCCGTACGAGGTCGGAAACCGCACCCTGGTCCGTCCGGCCTGCGGCAGGGTGATGCGGTCGACCAGCCCCTCCACGCTCAGCCGGGCCAGCCGCCGCCGGGTCTGCTCGATGCGCACCGAGGGGGCGATCACCCGGCGCATCTGCTCGGTGGTGGCCAGCGGTGCCAGCGTGCGAGGTGGCGCCACTGGCCGAGGCGTCGCGGGCGACGTCGACGCCGGCTTGGTCCCGTATACGCACACCGCCGGCGACGCGCCAGCGCGTCGGGCCGGTCGATCCCTAGTCGTCCTTGCTGCCCCGTGGGAAGACCGCTTCGGTGAGCACCATCAGGCCGCTGCCATCAGGCATTGCCGTGACGGTGTGTTCGAGCTGGACCAGCAGCCCGGCTACTGCGGCCTGCACGATCACCCTCATGCTGTCGTGGCTTGCTGCGTGGCCTGCCTGGTCACGGCTGAGCGCGGTGAACCCGTCCGAGGCCGTCCAGTTGACCAGAGCGCCTGCGGACATCTCGGTCACCCGCAGTCCCGGAATCCCGCTGTCCGTGTCGCCCAGCACCTGAAAGCCGGCCTGGACCAGGCAAGAGCTCACCCGGGAAACGAGTTCAGCCGGGGTGTACGACACGCAGGTCGCCTGCCCACGAGAAGCACGATCATGCCACCGATCTGCACAGGCGCCTGTTCGGACGGCGGCAGGACGCAGGGGCCCCCGGACGTCGGCAACCGGCGGGTGGGCCGCCGCGTGGCCCGGCCGTACACGCTGACGGCTCCCGTCCTGCGAACAGGGAAGGGAGCCGTCCGGGTGGGTCCGGAGGCGTTATGCCTTCAGCGGGTCGCGTGACGGTGCGAATGCCGGTTGCCGGTGACGAGGCGGTAGAGGGCGAGCAGGATGACGGAGCCGGCGATTGCGGCGATCCAGGTGGAGAGGTCGAAGAACCCGTCGATGGAGTCGACGCCGAAGACGACCTTGCCGAGCCAGCCGCCGAGGAGACCGCCGACGATTCCGATGAGCATGGTGATGATGATGCCGCCGGGGTCCTTGCCCGGCATCAGCGCCTTGGCGATGGCGCCGGCGAGCAGGCCGATGATGATCCACGCGATGATGCCCATGGTCTCTCTCCGCTCGGTCGTGTAGAGACTGTGTCAGCTCATCGTCTGTACCGATCGCGCCCGAACAAACGTCTTCTCCGCACCCGGCTGTGCCAGCTCCTGATCCGAGACGAGCAGGCACGAGAGGGGAGGGCCGCGATCAGAGAGTGAAGTCCCGGTTGTGTCGGCCTCCCCCTCTGCCCGCCTGCGAGCGGGGAAGCAGAGACCAAGCGCATGCGGGAGCCGGCGCCACCTCGCCGACGCTCCGCGTTCCGGACGTCTTCGGCTGGGTCAGTAACCGGCGGTGCGGTTGAAGCTGGCGATGTTGAGCGTGATGCCCTCCGCGCTCTTGAGCGTCGAGGGGAATTCACCCTTCGCGGTCTGGCCGGGCTGTACGTCCGTCTCCAGCTGAGAACCGTTCGCCAACCGGGTGCCGCCGGCGTTGACCGCCTCCCAGTCCCACGAGCAGTTGGACTTCTCGCTGCCGTTGTTCCTGACCGTCCACACCAGCCAGACATTGGTGATCCCGGACTGTGAGCGGTCATCGAGCTGAAAACTCACGAGGTCCGCTCGCTCGCTCTTGCCTTGCGGTTACTGCTTCTTTTCCTGCGGCGTCTTTTCCGTGGTGGTCTCACCCTTCGGCGCAGGCGTGCTGCCCTCGTCGTCGCTGTTTCCGCACGCGGTACCGTGAGACCCGCGACCGCAACCGCTGTGACCAGTGCTGATGAGATTCGGCGGCGGTGCTTGCTCATGACTTGTGCCTCCTTTCTGCTTCCGTCGTGCGACGAATGCGAACCTTTATGCAGAATGCACGTTTTGGCGGGCGGCGAACACGGACTCCAGTGCGGCCCTGCGCCGCCGGTACGGCCAGGAAGTCGTGTCCGTACCGGATCGCCGCAACAGATCGAACGCTACGAACTCGTGACACGATCTTGTGATTCGTGGCTGGTGGGCGTGTCCGGTGCGACGATTCCGGCCGTTCGTGAGGGTGTGAGCAACAGACCGTGGATCGTGGCCGATGCGTTGTGGGCGGTGATCGAGCCGCTGCTGCCGAAGTGGCCACAGCGGTCGCCGGGGCCGCGCCGGTGGACGACCGGCGGTGCCTGCAGGGCATCCTGTTCGTGCTGTACACCGGGATCACCTGGCAGCAACTGCCGCTGAAACTGGGCTTCGGCTCCGGACAGACCTGCTGGCGGCGGCTCGGCCGGTGGCGCGAAGCCGGGGTCTTTGAAGCACTGCACCGCATACTCCTGGCCGAGTTGAACGCGGCCGGGCAGATGGACTGGACGCGCGCCTGCGTGGACGCCTCCCACGTGAAGGCGAAAAAGGGGCGAGGCGACCGGCCCGTCGCCGGTCGACCGTGGCAAGACCGGCAGCAAACGCCACCTAATGGTGACTCACGGGGCCGGTGAAACCTGAAGCACCACCGCGGCCAACGTCAACGACGTCACCCAGACACTCGCCCTGGTCGACGGCATCCCACCAGTCGCCGGCCGCATGGGACGACCCCGCAGACGGGCCGAAGCTCTCCTCGGCGACAAGGGCTACGACAGCGATCCCAACCGCCGGGACCTACGGAACCGCCGGATCCTGCCCGTGATCTCCCGCAAGGGCAGCCCCAACATCGCCGGCCTGGGCAAACTCCGCTACGTCGTCGAGCAGACCTTCGCCCTGCTCCACCAGTTCAAGCGCCTCGCGATCCGCTGGGAACGACGCCTCGACCTCCACGACGCCCTCGTCTCACTCACCTGCGGACTCATCTGCTGGCGACGACTCTGACGACGACGTGCGCGATGAGGTTGAGCCTCCTACGCTGATCAGCTGTGACTGACAAACCCCAACAACTATGGCTCGACAGCGGACTCCGCGCTTTTGAGGTAGTTCACTGCCGAGTGACAGGGCATCGGGGACGCTTCGGTGTGGAAGTCGAGGTGGTCGCTCCAGTGTCCGATGTCCTGGCTTTCATCGACTTCGTGAACCTTACCGACAGCCTGGAACACCCACGCCCAGAGGACTTCCCACCGATCGGGAGCATGCTCGATGCCGTCGCGCTCGACTTCATGCCCTGGGGCGAGCTGCGCTTGACAGCTCGTCCATCGTCACTCACACCTCAGCGGCTGTCGGATTCGCCCGCACACGAGAGCGAACTGCCTCACGCAATCCCTGACGTCAGCTGAACCATCCGCTGATCCGAGATCGTGTTACGAGCTCTACGGAGCCCCTTGCGCGAGGCTCGCCGCCGCCGCATCTGGGTGCTGCTTTCCGCACGGGGCGTACCGGTGGCGAAGATCGCCGAGGTGTTGTTCACCAGCGACGACCGGGTCCGCGATGTGATCCACGACTTCACACGGACGGTTTCGACTTGCTGTATCCGAAGTACAGGGGCGGTCGGCTTAAACACGTTTACCCTCGGAAATCGTGGGATTGCGATGATGGCCCCGTCGCGGACAGTCCCGGCTCGGGCTGGCGTTCATTGCGTGGCCCGGAAGTCACCCGGGCGTCCCGGAACCTGACGTCGACGTCACGGTTCTGCCAACGCCGTGCGAACGGGCAGCCGACGGCGCATGTCGGTATCGAGCCGACGGGGCGGGCGGCTTGCCGAGGCGCGCACGGTGGGCATAGTGAATGCTGCGTCCGTCCCGGGCGGGCGCGTGCGGAGGGGGAAACCGTGGTGCGCTACGTTCACCATCAATTGATAACCGTCGTCGAGGCGGGGGTTGCCGTGGCCGTCACCGCGCCTGTGGTCTTCGGCGTGCGCGGGCTGCCACAGGTCGACAGCGCCACGGTGGCTCTCTTGCTGTCCTTTGCAGGGGCCAGTGCGCTCTTCGGCCTGCTGGCGGTTTCGACCCGGTTGGACTGGCTGGGCGGCGAGAAGCGCGATTTCGAGAGCGCAGTCGCCCTGGCCGACCCCGAGGCGATTCTCCCCGTCCCGCGTGAGTCCCTGCGCCGCAGCTTCGACGGAGGCTTCGTTGTCATCGTCGGACTGCCCTCCCTGGTGTTCGGCCTGCTCTGGGCTCCCTGGGCCATCGGTTGGGCGGTCCTCTTTGTACCGGAGCGGATCGTCAAGGGCGTGTACATGTCCCTCTGGGAGCGACGCCACGGCGTACTCCTGTGGCGCGGCAGAGTCGAGGAACAACCCCTGGGCAAGGGCCAGTTCCTGTATTCCTCGCCGCGAAACACGACGCCCGGATGAGTTCGCTCTGCGCGTCATAGCGTCTCACGCCTCCGCGCTGGACGGCCGTATCGACGTCCTGATAGGCGCGGTCGGCATCGGCGGCGGACCGTTCGGCACCGGGGGCGAACTGCGCAGGACCGTACCCGACGTCCGGATCGTCGGAGTCGATCCGAAGGGCTCCATCGCGTTCGGCCCGCCCGCTCACGATTATCACCAGTCCGGCAACCGGGACGCCCGAGGGCGCCACCATCGGCGCCATGGTCGACTACGAACTGCTCGACGAAGGCGCGAAGGTCGGCGACATCGAGGCGTTCGCCACCGCCCGGGCCGTGGCCCGCCGCACGGGGCTGCTGCTCGGCGGGTCGGCGGGCGGGGTGGTGTACGAGGCGCCCGGCCCAGAGCTGGGCCAGGGCCGAACAGGCCGCCGCGGCCTGAATTGGGGTCTGGGAAATGCAGTTAGTTCACCCGGGCGCGATGGCGTACATCCCGGACGATGCGATCGGCGGTCTCCTCGGGAGTAAGGGCCGCAGTGTCGAACCACCAGCCGACATCGCCGAACTCACGCTTCATGTCGGCATCGAGACCCTCATAGCCGTCAAAGTCGAACCGCTCCCGTGGATCACGGATGGTGTTGCGGTACTGGCACACCTCGATGCCCGGTGAGAGAACGACGAACAAGACCTGCCGAGCCGGGAGGAGATCGAGGAAGAAATCCAGCTTCTCCCGGGAGGGGATCATCGCATCGATCAGCGGCGTGAAGCCGGCGTCAGCGAAGTTGTTCGCCAGGGCGCACAGATTTCGGTGCAACAGCTCCACTTGCCGCGCAGCTTCATCCGCGGGCTCGCCCAGGGCCCAGACGAATCCGCTGACAATCATCCTGTTGAGCTCATCGCCGTCAAGCCGAGCGGAACGCGGCAGCCGCTCGGCGACGAGCCTGGTCACGGTCGACTTTCCGGCCCCCGGCATCCCCGTCACAAGCATGCAGCTCGGTGCTCCGGCAGCGGTCATGACCCCAAGCGTGGCAGCGCGCCCACCGGCCTGCAATCGGATTTCCCCAGGCGCTGTCCTCGTGAGGTGTCCGCTCTGTCCCCAGGGCCGAGCACGCCCTCGACAGCTCGCGCAGGAGTCCGCGAGCCGGAACCATCACACGGTTTGGTCCGACGGCGGCCTGGTCATGCAGTGTCGCTGAAACGCGCCGACAATTCTGCCGCCGAGCCCCCTCAAGCGCTTCCGGAACTCACCATCACGCGTTGCTGCTTCCCGGCTCTGGCTCAAGTTCTGTGGAGCGCGCACGCTGAGAAATTGGTGGGGGTGATCTCTCTGACTGGCTAGGCTCCGAGCTATGAGCGGACCGGTGTTGACGATCGAGCTGGCTCAGGCGGTCCCGCCCACCGTGATCCAGCGGCTTCGAGAGTTCCTGATTCGCTCATCAGCACATTGTGAAGAGAAGCGGGTCGGCGAGTACGACCTGAACGTGCACGCGGAGAGCCTCGGCATTACGGACACCGGAGGCGTTGATGGTCGACGGCCCATCATGGTCTCCGTAACGGGGCCTGGCATGGGCGACGAGGCCGCCTTCGAAGCCGAACACGCCGATCAGGGCGACCAAGAGCTCCGTCTCAGCTTCACCCCAACTCATGCAGTCGCCGTCATCGCTTTCTGCAACAGCACGGTTGATCATGTTGTCACAGTCCTGCTGACTGCTGCCATCATGGACCTGACCGGCGGCGTCGCCAACGCCGAGTTGGGAGAGGATCAGGTGCCGACCGTCACTGAACTTCCCGGCATCATCGCGGTGACGGCCGATCCGTGGCCTGCCGCGTATGGCTCCGCAGAGTTCCTCAGAGCCTGGACTGAACAGCCCGGTTTCCGGCTCGTGAAGTAGGCGGAAGTACATCCGGCCGGCTCAAGCCGGCAGCACCCCCGCTTGCGGAGGAGTTCGAAGCCGGCGCGGCCGAACATGTGACGCTTGAGCATCTCGATCCGGTTGACATGGCCTTCGACGACGCCTGAGCTCCAGGGTGTGGAGAGCCTGGCGGTGACCGCATCGAGGTCGCGCTCGGGGCCGTTGGCGAAGGTGTGCAGGCTGGGGAGGCCGCCGGCGCGGACTGCCGCGATCCACTTTGTGATCTGCTCGCTTCGCGCTGGGTGAGCATGTGGGCGAAGGAGCGGATGGACCGACGCCACGTTCTGGCGCTCAGGCACCCGAGTCCTGGCGAAGGTGGAAGGCCGCGTGCGGCGCCGCTCCTACAATCCGGGTGGCTGCGCCTGTCGTTTCGCATGCCCTCCGTGCAGGCGTCTGCGAGGCCGGCTACCTGTCCACCAGGGACCTGGACGCCACCGTGCGAGGCGTCCAGGAGCTGTGGGACAACCGGGACCAGGCGCTCGCCACGCTGGAGAGCGGCGGGATCGGCGGGCCCTGCGTTCTGGCCGTCGGCAGCGCGGCGTACACGGTGCTGACCCGCGAGCGCCGGGAGCTGATGCGCGAGCCCTCGCCCCGGCGCAGCAGGCTGCTGCCGTCCAGGCCCACCAGCAGGCCGCGATGCCGCAGGAGTACCTGGAAGGCCGCACGACCGACACGGCTACGTGGAGGCGCACACCGGAGAACCTGGAACGGCTCGCCGCCTTCACCCGCGCGGCCAACGCCCGCCGTCGCGCCATCGCCGACCGGCCGAAACACGAGCAGCCCGCCGACGTGGTCAAGCCCGCCGACCAGCAGCACCCCACGGACCGGCCCGACCAGGGCAGGGGAGTGGGTCGCGAGTGAGGGATGGCAGCCCGAGCCGCGCACCGGCGGGACCGAATCTCCCTGGCGCGCGGTGCACGGCACCACACCTGAACGGTTCCGTCGCGGCGGCGAGCAGCTCCGCGGCACGTTCCTCGGGCTGCACGTGCCGCGTCTTCCTCGGTGGAGGATCTCCCGGAACTCTTCGCCTGGGGGCCGGTGGTTACAGCACTCCTTCCTCCTGAGCAGGGTGCCTGCCAGGTGTCTACACTCACTTGAGATGTGGTGAACTCATGGGAGGAGTCGGGATGCCGCGCAACCGTCAGCAGATCCCCCGGGAGGAGCGCACGGGTGATCTGCTAGCCGCGGCCACCGAGCTCTTTCTCTCGAAGGGCTACGCCAAGACCACGATGGACATCAGTTCCGCCGCAGGCGTGGCCTGGGGCAACATCTACTGGTACTTCGACTCCAAGGACCACATCTTCGCCGCCGTCATGAACCGCGTGCTCAGTTGCGAGATCCGCATCCTCAACGAGGAGTAGGCCGGTGCCGACCCACTGAGCCGCCTGGGTTCGACGATCGACTGGCGAGGGCGTCGGGGTTCAGTTCCTCGACCAAACGGTGGAGCAGACGGTGAATGGTGTCCTTGTCGTCCGGAGAGAGCGGCGAGGTCGTCTCCGCTTCGACTCGGCGGGCGATCGAGGCGGCACGAGCGGCCGTCGCGTGGCCCTCGGCGGTCGCGAACAGGCGCATGCTGCGGCGGCTGGTCGGATGCGGCTCACGTCGCAGCAGTCCTCGCTCGACGAGGCCGCTCACCGCTGCCCCCATGGACTGGGCCGTGATGCCGGAGCGGCGCGCGATCTCCGCGGCGGACACCCCCGGCGTCCAGAGGACCTGCTGCAGAGCGTTGTGCTGCGCCAACGTGAGGTCCTCCGCGCGCAGCGCCCGCTCCAGTCGTCCCGCGATGAGCTGCGAGAACTGCCAGGCCAGATATCCGGTGGTGGTGGGGAACGCCGCGTCGGTCACGGCCGCAGTCTACGAGAGTGCGGCGTGCCGCTTGCGAGCGTGCTACCGGTCGGCGGAGCTGCGCCGTTGTGTCATGAACCGTGGGCCTGGGCCGTCTTCCGGCCTGCAGGCGGCGCTGGGGAGCGGCCCTCGATCGGGGGCAGGGTCAGCCGACGGCCGCGCTGCGTGACCCGTGGACATCACGCCAGAAGAGCGTCGCGGCGGCAACCAGGATCCACGCCACAAGGACGACGACGCCGGCGGTGAGACCGTCATTGTTGAAGTGGGACAAGCCCTGGACGGCTCGTACGCCGACTCCCACCGGGAGGATCTCCGAGAACGGGTGGAGCCAGTCCGGCAGGTAGGCGGTGGGCAGAGTGCCGCCGCTCGTGCTGTTGCCGAAGGTGAACAGGACCACGGCGGCCAGCGACATCCCGGCCCTGCCGAAGACGCGTATGAACGCCATGGTCGCGCTCCCGACGGCTGCGGCCATCAGCGCGATGACCCCCGCTACGCCCAGGAAGGGTCCCGGCAGTGCCGAGAAGCCCAGGCTTCCGGCTATCACGGCCACCAGAATTCCGGCGAGGACGCTGAAGGAGCCCAGGCTGGCCAGCCTCCACCGGTATTCCAGTCGAGGAGCCATCTGGTAGGTCATCATGCCGAACAGGAACCCGGCCAGAACGACGCCGAACCCGGCGTAGAACACCGACATACCGCGGGTGTCGCCCGCCGAAGCCGGCACTACGTCCTGCACGCTCATCCGCTCGCCGTTCGCCTTGGCGACACCGGAGAAGGCGCCGGTGACCGTCGAGGTCACCGAGGGACCGTTGGCCCCGGCATAGAGCAACTCGGCGGACCTTCCAGGGGCGGCGACATAGGCGGCGTACACCTTTCGGTCCTGCAATGCGTGGCGGGCCGCGGTCTCGTCGGGGTAGCGCTTCACCTCGAATCCACCGGGCAGTCCGAGCTCCAGTCCTCCGGTGATCTGCTCGAGCCGTTGGGTCGTCCCGACGACGGCGACCGGAAGGTCGTGCGGCCGCGGGGCGTGAAAGGCGGCCAGGAACACGCTGACGAAGATCGAGCCGATGACCAGCACGATCACGACCGGGAGCAGAACCCCCTTCAGCCCAGTGGCCCCTTGCGACGCTGGAGCGGTGTCCAACGCGTGGTGATGGGGCACGTGGCGTGGCTCGACGGAAGTGGTGGGTGTTGTGGGCATGGGAGAGGGCTCTCATTCCGATTGGAAGGCACCTTATATTTGTACCATGGAAATGTAAGGTGCCTTACTGTTGGAGTTGCTCATGAGCCGCACACACGCAGATCCGTCCACGCGCATGGGCTACCTGGCGTGGCAGGTGGTGCACGTCATGGGGACGCGCCTTGAGAGAGCGCTGCGTTCGCTCGACCTCACGGCTGCCCAGCACAACGCTCTGCAGCACGTCGTCTGGACGCCGGGCATCTCCGCAGCGGAGATCGCGCGTCGGACCGGCTTCACGCCCCAGTCCATGGGTGCCGCAGTCAACACGCTGGTCGACCGCGGCCTGCTGGTGCGCCGTGAGCATCCGTCGAACCGCAGAACCGTGCAGCTGACCATCACCGACAGCGGCGCGAAGCTCGCCGATCGAGCGCGGGAACTGGTGGAGCGACTGGACACGGAGGCGCTCGCGGTCCTCGCCCCCGCCGAGCGGGCGGTCATTCACTCCCTGCTGTTCCGCGTGCTTGCCGAGCTCAATCCTGATGCCTTGCCGCCGTTGGATCCGCGTGGTGCGGACACCGGTGTGGCGTGATCTTGGTGGGCTTCGCAGAGAAGCCCCTGTTCCCGTTGGCCTTGGTCACGGACACCATGATCTGCTGTCGCACGTCGCCCACCACGTCACCGGCATCGTCGTGCACGCCAACGCCGCGCTGACGTGCAGGTCCCGGGCGAGTTCCCTGCGCTCACTCTGGCGTACGGAGGTCACGGCCCGGGCCCGGCGGGCGTCCAGGAGGCGCAGATGGCAACCAGGTCCACGGCGGCGCCGACGGCGAATGTCAGCACGAAGGAGTATCCGAAGAAGTCACCCTCCGTGCTCCCGCGCAGCGGCAGGGCGATCACCGCGACAGCCGGCGCCGCCGGCAGCGTCACGGCGGTGGCCGGGCGCACGCCCGCCGCGCGGTCCGGGGGAGCAGTACGGCGGCGAGGGGTCCGGAGACCAGGGGCAGCCGGCTCGACCAGCGGCCCTGCGGGTCGTAGTAGGTCACCAGATCGAACTGTCACACCAGGGTCAGACCTGCGCAGAGGGAGACCTTGATGTCACGCCGTACGGCTGGGGAGCGGAGTATCAGGTTCCACGCCGCAAAGGGTACGTAGGTACGGCTGGGCAGTGGGTCGGCCCGCAGGCCGATGCCGGCCGCCTCGGACCGGCCCGGCGGCCGAGGGCGGGCGCGTGCGTCCGGCGGGATCGTCGACGGCGCTCGTGGGCCCGTCAAGGGCCACGAAGCGGGAGGCGCCGCCCTGTGTCCTGGCCTGAGCTACTCCCGTCCCGGACATGCTCGGCCAAGTCGTTTGCGCGTGGAGATATAAAGATGGTTGATGCACCCACGCTTGTTTGATATAGATCAGGAGGTTAATGCTTGGCCTGTGTCCAGAACCCTGGCGCTGATCACCGGTGACTCGTTGGTCGGCGGTGTCACCTGTGCCGTGCCCTCGGCCGCCGACCGCGGCCTCCTCCCGGTGTTCCTGTCGGCGGGGCGGCGTGGCGACCTGGCCATCGATCCGGGCGTGGTCGGCCCGGTCGCGGCGCACCGTCCGGCCTCCGGTGACGTCCGGCTGCTGGAACACCGCGCCGGACCCGGCGCCACTCTTCTCCCGCCGTCCCGAGAGAACGGCAGCCCGCCGGAGCAACGGGCATGGCACACCTTCGCGGACGGCTCTGCCACCCCCACGCCCCCTGACAACCACCCGCACCCCATCGAGGGAGAGTGGACATGTCCACCGAACAGCCCGCCGAAGCAGAGCCTTTCCCCGTCGAGCCTCCGTCCGAGCCCACCCGGCGTACCTTCATCGCCACGACCACTGTTGTCGGAGGAGCCGCCGTGGCAGGCGGCCTGATCGCGGCGCCGCCCGCGCTCGCTGCCGAGGGAGCGGTGGCCGCCGAGGTGGCGCCCGGCAGCCGTGTCTCCTTGACCGTCAACGGCGTCCGGCGCACCGTCACGATCGACAACCGCACCTCGCTGCTGGACCTCCTGCGCGAGCAACTCGACCTGACCGGCTCGAAGAAGGGCTGCAATGCCGGTGCCTGCGGCGCCTGTACCGTCCTGGTCGACGGACGCCGGGTCAACTCCTGTCTGACGCTGGCGGTGCGCCTGGAGGGCGCCGAGGTCATCACGATCGAGGGCCTGGCGAAGGGCGACCGGCTCCACCCGTTGCAGCAGGCGTTCATCGACCAGGACGCCTTCCAGTGCGGCTTCTGCACGCCGGGCCAGATCGTGTCCGGCGTCGGGTGCATCCAGGAGGGGCACACCGGCTCCACGGAGGAGATCCGGGAGTGGATGAGTGGCAACCTCTGCCGCTGCGGTTGCTACGTGAAGATCGAGCGCGCGGTCGAGCAGGCCGCCGCCGGCCGGAAGTGAGGACCGATCCCCGTGCATCCCTTCACCTACACCAAGGCCGCGGACATGCGTGAGGCCCTCAGCGCCGGCTGGCGCGGCGGGCGTTACATCGCCGGCGGCACCACGCTCGTCGACCTGATGCGCGAGACCGTCGAACGCCCCGGCTCGCTGGTCGACATCAGCACCCTGCCGCTGCGCGAGGTCACCGCCACCGAGCGCGGGGGCCTGCGCATCGGCGCCCTGGTCCGCATGGCCGAGGCCGCCGCCCACCCCAAGGTGCGTGTCCTGTACCCCGTCATCTCCGAGGCACTGGAGCTGAGCGCCTCGGCCCAACTGCGGAACATGGCGACCATCGGCGGCAACATCATGCAGCGCACCCGGTGCACGTACTTCCGGGACGTGACCGCCGACTGCAACAAGCGTGAGCCCGGCTCCGGATGTGCCGCGCTGCACGGCTACAACCGCAGCCACGCGATCCTCGGCACCTCCGACCACTGCGTGGCCACGCATCCCTCCGACGTCGCCGTGGCCTTCGCGGCATTGGAGGCGACCGTGCACCTGCTGGGCCCGGACGGGGAGCGCCGTGTCGCCTTCGCCGACTTCCTGCTGCGGCCCGGCCTGACCCCGAACCGCGAACACGCCCTGCGTAAGGGTGAGTTGATCACCGCTGTGGAGATTCCGGCCCACGCCCGCCCACTGAAGTCCGGCTACCTGAAAGTGCGCGACCGCCAGTCCTACGAGTTCGCCCTCACCTCCGCCGCGGTCGCCCTGCACATCCGTGGCGGCGTCGTCCGCGAGGCGAAGGTCGCCGCCGGCGGGGTGGGCACCGTGCCGTGGAAGCTGCCCACCGTCGAGCGCCGTCTCATCGGCGAACGCCCCTCCGACCGGCTGTGGGCCGAGGCCGCCGGACACGCGGCCGATGGGGCCCACCCCCTCACCCACAACGGCTTCAAGCCCGAGCTGCTCAAACGCACCGTCGAACGCCAGCTGCGCACCGTAGGAGGCACCGAATGAGCCAGCCGCAGGCAGCTGTCGGTGCGGCTGTGCCCCGGATCGACGCACGGCTGAGGGTGACCGGGGGAGCGAAGTACGCCGCCGACAACAGTCCCGACGGGGTCGTGCACGCGGTCCTCGTCGAGAGCGGCGTGGGCCGGGGCCGTGTCACCGGCGTCGACGCCCGTGCAGCCGAAGCCGAGACCGGCGTCCTGAAGGTGATCAGCCACCTCAACGCGCCCGAACTGCCGCCCGTCCAAGGAGGATTCCCGCCGGGCCAGCGGCTGCGTCCCTTCCAGGACGACCGCATTCGGTTCTTCGGACAGCCGGTCGCGGTCGTGGTGGCGACCACGCTGGAGATCGCACAGCACGCCGCGAGCCTGGTGGAGGTCTCCTACGATGCCGAGCCTGTCTCGACCGACATCAGCGTCGCCGAACCCGCCGACGACCCGGAGACCTATGCGCGCGGCGACGCCGACACAGCCCTGGAATCCGCCCCGGTCCGGCTGGACCTGACGTACCGGATGGCCCGCAATCACCACAACCCGATGGAGCCGCACGCCACCGTCGCCCGCTGGGACGGTGACCGGCTGACCGTCTGGGAGAAGACCCAGAACGTGGTAGGCGCCCTGCGCACCCTGGCCGGTGAGTTCGGCATTGCGCCCGGCAGCGTCCGCGTCATCTCGCCTTTCGTCGGCGGGGCCTTCGGCAGCGCCGCCCGGACTTACGTGCACGCCGTCACCGCGGCCCTGGCCGCCCGCGAAGTGAAACGCCCCGTGAAACTCGTCCTCACGCGCAGGCAGTTGTACTTCGGCGTGGGATTCCGGCCCGCCTACGAGTACGAACTGAGCCTCGGCGGCGACCGGCAGGGCCGCCTGACCGCGTCGGCGCACGACATCCGCACCGAGAGCTCCCGCTACGAGAAGCACAGCGAACACGTTCTGGAACCCGGCCGGATGCTCTACAGCACGCCCAACGTCCGCCAGGCCTACCGCCATGTCCCGCTGGACGTGAGTACCCCGTGGTTCATGCGTGGCCCGGGCTACGCCAGCGGCGCCTTCCCCGTCGAGTCGGCGATGGACGAACTCGCCCACGAACTGGGCGTGGACCCGATCGAGTTGCGGCTGCGCAACGAACCGGCCGCCGACGAGTCCACCAATCTGCCGTTCTCCACCCGCCGCCTGCGCGACTGCTACCGCGCGGGTGCCCGCGAGTTCGGCTGGCACCGGCGCAACCCCAAGCCCCGCTCGACGCGTGACGGCGACTGGCTCATCGGTATGGGGATGGCCGCCGGTGTCTACGACACCCAGCGCAGCGCGGCCCAGGCTTCGGTCCGGCTCGACGCCGACGGCACCGCCCTGGTGCAGTCAGCGACCAGCGACATGGGCCCCGGCACGGCCACCTCCATGACTCAGGTCGCCGCAGACGCCCTCGGCCTGACCATGCGTCAGGTGACGTTCCGGCTCGGCGACTCCCTCATGCCCCCGGCCCCCGTCCACGCCGGCTCACAGACCATGGCCAGTGTCGGCTCCGCCGTCCAGGACGGCTGCGACAAGCTGCGGGGGCAGGCCATCACGCTTGCGGTCAACGACGACGGATCACCCCTGCACGGAGCCGACGCCGCAGACATCGTCGTACGAGGCGGCCGGCTGTCCGTGAAGGACGAGCCCACCCGCGGGGAGACGTACCAGCGCCTCCTGGCCCGCAACAACCGCACCCACCTCGAAGTGATGGGCGCGTACGCCGGGGCGCCGGAATCGGAGAAGTTCTCCTTCTACGCCTATGCCGCGACCTTCGCCGAAGTCGCCGTCGACGCCCGCCTCGGCCTGGTACGGGTGCGGCGCATGGTCGGCGTGTACGACGCCGCCCGCATCATCAACCCCAGGCTCGCCGACAGCCAGGCCATCGGTGCCATGGTCGGCGGTATCGGTCACGCCCTCCTGGAGCACACGGTCACCGACCACCGCGACGGCCGGATCGTCAACGCCAACCTCGCCGACTACCTGGTGCCGACCCACGCCGACATGCCCGACATGAAAGCCATCTACATCGAGGGTGAGGACTACGAAGCCGACCCGATCGGCGTCAAGGGACTCGGCGAGATCGTCATCGTCGGAGTGGCGCCCGCCATCGCCAACGCGGTGTTCAACGCCACCGGTCGCCGCATCCGCGAACTGCCCATCACCGCCGAAGCACTGCTCTGAGCCCCCCGGATGGCCGGTGTACCTCACCCGGTCACCCGGGCCGTCCGGCGGCTCGTGATGTCACACCGCCGGGCGCCAGGGCCGTCGTCGCGGTTTCCTCCCCTAGGGCGCGGCGACGGCCCGTTAACCCCCACCTCACGGAAAGCCCCCCATGCTGAACATCAGGGACACACTGCACGGCTGGTGCCACGAGGACCGGCCGTTCGCCCTCGCCACCGTCATCGGCGTCAGAGGCAGCGCACCTCTGCCAGTCGGCACCGCACTGGCCGTGGACGCCGACGGCAACGCGGTCGGTGGCATCTCCGGCGGATGCGTCGAGGCAGCGGTGTACGAACTCGGCCGCCAGGTGCTGGCCGCCCGTGCTGCCCCCGCACGCGTTGCTTTCGGGTACTCCGACTCGGATGCCTTCGCCGTCGGCCTGACCTGCGGCGGAGAGATAGACGTCCTGGTACAGCGCCTGGAGCCCGGCGCCCAACCCCAACTCGCCGCCGCCTTCGAGGCCGTGACCGCCGGACGTCCGTCGGCCGTGGCCCACGTCGTGGACGGTCCCGGTGAGCTTGTCGGCCGTACGCTCCATGTCCCCGACGAGGGGGCCCACGAGGGCACGCTCGGCGACGAGAACGAGGACCGGGCGGTCGTGGCGCATGCGCGTGCACTCCTACGGGCGGGCCGTACCGCCTTGATCGAGGTCGGTGGCGGTGGGGGAGAAGCAGAGAACGCGGACGACGGCACCTGCCTGCGCAAGCTCACCGTCCTCGTCCACGTCCACGCGTCCCGCCCACGCATGCTGATCTTCGGTGCCGTCGACTTCACCGCCGCCCTGAGCCGGGCGGGGAGCTTCCTCGGCTACCGGGTGACCGTCTGCGACGCCCGCCCGGTCTTCGCGACCCCCGCACGCTTCCCGCACGCCGACGAGGTCGTCAGCGACTGGCCCCACCGCTACCTCATGGCCACCGAGGTCGACGCCCGCACCGCCGTCTGCGTCCTCACCCACGACGCCAAGTTCGACATCCCCCTGCTGAGCCTGGCACTGACCCTTCCGGTCGGCTACGTCGGCGCCATGGGCTCGCGACGCACCCACGAGCACCGCGTCGGCCTGCTCCGGGAAGCCGGTGTCTCCCAGGATCAGCTGGCGCGTCTGCACTCACCCATCGGCCTGGACATCGGCGCCCGCACTCCCGAGGAGACAGCGATCTCCATCACGTCGGAGATCATCGCCCACACCAACCGCGCCACAGGCCGGCCCCTGTCACACGGCGCCGGCCCCATCCACCTTCCCGCGCAGCCTCTGCCCGGCCTGGTCACGGCGCCGTAACCCCCGCGCAGACGCCGTCCGGCAGCCACCGGGCGCCCGGCGCACCGAGCGGTGTGCGGACGGTCACGCGCCGGGGTGGGCGTGGCCGGTCTGGTAGGCGATCACGACGAGTTGGGCGCGGTCGCGCACGTGGAGCTTGGCCATGATGCGGTTCACGTGTGTCTTGGCGGTCGAGGGCGAGATGTGGAGCTGCTCGGCGATGGCATTGTTGGAGAGGCCGGCAGCGACGAAATCGAGCACTTGGCGCTCGCGGTCGGTCAGGGTCGTCAACTCCGGGGCAGGAGCGTTCGTCCTGTCGGGTGTGGTGAGGTAGTGGGCGATGAGTGCCCTGGTCGCGCTGGGTGACAGCAACGCCTCTCCGGAGGCGACCAGCCGGATGGCGTCGAGGAGGTAGGAGAGCTCCACGCTCTTGCCGAGGAATCCGCTGGCCCCGGCACGCAGCGCCTGGAAGACGTGCTCGTCGGCATCGAAGGTCGTCAGGATCAGCACTCGTACGTCTGCGAGGTCTTCGTCCGCCGAGATGGCGCGCGTGGCGGCGAGACCGTCCATGTCGGGCATCCGGATGTCCATCAGTACGACGTCGGCAAGGGTGCTGCGGGCCAGTTCGACCACCTCTTCGCCCGTCGCCGCCTCTCCGACGACCGACATGTCCGGCTCCGACTCGATGAGCATGCGGAAGCTGGTGCGGACGAGGGCCTGGTCGTCGGCGAGCAGAACGCGGATGGTCATCGCTGCTTCCCCTTTTCGGCGGTCACGCGCGGGACCGTGCCGGACGACCGATCTGACGTCCGGGTGTCGGCCGGTGGTCCGGTCGCCGGCAGCGGTAGACGCACCGTGAGTCGAAAACGACCGTCGGCTTCTGCTCCGGCATGGAGACTGCCGCCGACCGCATGGGCACGCTCACGCATGCCCGTCAGCCCGTGCCCCGTACCCGTCGCGGCCGACGCCGGGCACGGGCCGGAGTGCAGGAGGTTGGTGATCCGGATGCACAGTTCGTCGAGGCCGTAGTCGACGACCAGGCCCGCCTCCGGGGTCGCGCCGTGCTTGTGCGCGTTGGTCAGCCCCTCCTGGATGACGCGGTAGGCGGCCAGGTCGATGGCGGTCGGCAGGGGGCGCGGGTGGCCTGCCTGGCGGTGGCGGACGCTCAGCCCGACGGCGGTCAGCGATTCGAGGAGCCCTCCGAGGCGGGACAGGCCGGGCACGGGTTCGGTCGGCTGCCCCGAGTCCGTCTCGTCGGCGGACTGCCGTAGTACGTACAGCAGCGGGCCCAGTTCGTCCAGGACTGTGCGTCCCGCCTCACGGATGTGGCCGAGCGCCACCTCGGCCTGATCCGGTTGACCCCGAAGCAAGCGACCGGCGACTCCTGCCTGAATGGTGATCAGGGCGATGTGGTGGGCGATCACGTCGTGGAGTTCCCTTGCGATGCGCAGCCGTTCTTCGGCGACCCGGCGGCGGGCCTCTTCCTCCTTGCTCGCCTCCGCCCGCAGCGCTCGCTCCTCCATCGCGGCGACGTAGTCGTGCCAGGTGCGTACGGTGGCCCCGACGGCGGCGAACATCCCGGTCCAGGCGAACACGGCGCCGGCCTCCGGGCCGGTGGCCGAATCCGTCGCAAAGGTGATGACGGCGTACAGGGCGAGGGCCGTGCCCGAGACTGCGATCAAGGCGGTCCTCCGACGGACCGTTCGGGCCACGGTGTAGACCGCGATCAACGCGGCGAGCTTCAGCGGCTGCGACGGATACGACGTGAGGACGGTGAAGGCCACCTCCCCGAGCACTGCCAGCGCCAGGACGGGCAGTGGTGCCCGACGACGGGCCGGCAGAAGCAGGAGCGCGGCCGCCGCGGCGACGGCGTCGGCGCCCGACGGCCGTGCGCCGTCGGGCCACCGTCCGAACAGCAGAGGCAGCAGGCCGATTCCACCCACGAGTGTGGCGAGGGCGGCATCCACCAGGCGCGGGTGAGCGCCGGTCACCCGTCGCAGCGACGCCGGTGCGAGCACGACTTCACCGTTCCTCGGTACGGATCCCCGGTTGGGGAGGATGTGACCGCCCGGCCGCACGAGCGCATGCGGAGGAGCGGGTTGGCGGTGTGCCCGCAGCAACCGGGTTCACGCGTCACGTTGCTTGAGCAGGACGGCCGCGCCGGCCAGGAGCACGACGATGTAGCAGGCGAACACCCCGAGCCCGGACCCGGGCGGCAGCGAGTCGCCGGTCGTCCGCACCGTCGTGACCGCGTTCGCCGCGTTCGGCGGCAGGTACGGACCGAGGCGTCGTTGCCACTGCTCGGCAGCGGTTGAATCAGGCTCACCAGCTCATGTCTCCCGGACCACACAGGCCACCTCGTCGAGCAGAGTCCTCAGTTGTGCGGCCTTCTCGGGGCCCAGCTTCTCGGCGATCTGCTCTTCGATCCCCACGATCACGGCATCGGCAGCGCGCAGGGAGTCACGGCCCGCGTCGGTGAGGTGCAGCTCCTGTACATGGCGGTGGCGCGGATGCGGTCGGCGTTCCAGTTGGCCCCGCTCCTCCAGACGGGCCACCTGCGAGGCCACCGCCTGCGGTGTGACGTTCAGGCGGCGGGCCAGTTCCGCACCGGTCAGGCCGGGATCGCTGTGGACGGAGATCAGCAGCGTGTACTGTGCGGCCGCGATTCCCAGCGGTCGTAGCCGTTGATCCTTCCGGGCCTGAACTGCCCACTCCGTCCGCCGCAGAGCCCAGGTCACCCGGTCCTGTGCGTTGGCGGCGATCGTCCGCTCGTCATCATGTGTCACGCCGCGAGAATACGGCACCTGGGCTTGTATAAAACAGCTGATATCAATCAACCAGCTGAAGGCGTGGAGCTTCTGTTCAGGGAAGGGCCGAGCTGGGGGAACGTGCTGCGTGACGCATGGCCTGGGCCTCTCTGACCCGATGGACAGTCAGGTGGAGTGTGCCGCGGCAGGTGTTGGTGGTGTGGGGCTCTGCGCGTGGTCGTGGGCATGTGCAGTCAGGGGAGGGGATGGCCTCCGGCTCTCCGGGTGGGGCGCCAGGGAGGCCACCCCTCGCGGGGCGAACCTCGGTCGACGGGATCTCGGGGTCAGTCCTCGCGAATCGTCTCGGCCACCCGGTTGAGCAGCGCCCGCAGCTGCGTGGTCTCCTTCGGACCGAGACCGTCGGTGATCTGCAGCTCGATGCCGGCGATCACTTTGTCGGCGGCGCTCAGCGACTCCCGCCCGGCGTCGGTGAGATGCAGTTCCTGCACGTGCCGGTGGCGCGGGTGCTCGCGCCTCTCCAGCTGGCCGCGGCTCTCCAGGCGTGCCACCAGTGAGGCGATGGCCTGGGGGGTCACGTTGAGGCGGCGAGCCAGCTCGGCGCCGGTCAGCCCGGGTTCGTCGTGCACCGAGATCAGGAGCGTGTAGTGCGCCGCCATCAAGCCCAGCGGGCGCAGCCGCTGTTCCTTGAGCGCCTGCACTGCCAGCTCCGCGCGGCGCAAGGCCCAGGTCACCCGGTCGAGCGCGTTGAGTCCGACGGGCTCCTCGTTGTTTCGCATCACGGGAGCAGGATACGGCACTTCATTTGTATCAAGCGTTTGACAGTGATCTAGCGCTTGAAGGACACTAACCCCATGACTCGAACCAACGCTCTGATCACTGGCGCCTCCTCCGGCATCGGCGCCGCCTACGCCCGTCTCCTGGCGGACGACCACGACCTCATCCTGGTCGCGCGACGTGCCGACCGGCTCGCCGAACTCGCCGAGGAACTCCGCGCCCGCGGAGCAGCCGTCGAGGTGCTGCCCGCCGACCTCTCCACCCAGGACGGCATCGCCGCGGTCACCGCCCGTCTGGCCGTCGGCGACGTACGCATGCTGATCAGCAACGCCGGTGCCGGCGGCTACGCTCCGCTCACCGATGTCGCCCCGGCCGACATCCAGAGCCTTCTCACCCTCAATGCGGTCGCCCCCGTCCAGCTGGTCCGCGCCGCGCTTCCCGGAATGCTTGCGGCAGGGGAAGGCAGCGTCGTCACTGTCGCGTCGCTGCTCGCCTTCAGCGCGGGCAGCACCCTCGCCGTCCGAACGGACGGCACGCCCCCGCAAGCACCCCGACGTACCCTCTACGTCGCTGCGAAGGCCGCGACCGTGGGATTCACGCGCACGCTCGCGGGCGAACTCGCCGACACGCCGGTCCGTGTCCAGGTGGTGTGCCCCAGCATCGTGGCAACGGAGTGGAACGGTGGTGTCTCGCGCGGCAACCCGCGGGCCATGCTGCCTGAGGACGTGGCCTCGGCCAGCCTGGCCGGCCTGCGCCTCGGTGAGACCGTCTGTGTCCCCGGCCTGGAGGACCAGGACTCCGCATTGGACGCGCTGCTCGCTGCGGAGGCCGGTGTGATGGCGGGCGGCTTCCGGCCCGCCCTCGCGACTCGCTACACGGATCAGCGAGCTTAGGCGGCGATGGCCGACGGGCGGGTGATGGTTCTCCTGCCGTCTGCCCGCCTCTCCGGATCCGGCTATCCGCCCGTGGTCGATGGGGTGGCAGGTCGGGTGGCCGTGACGGTCGGGCGAGGCCGAGGGCTGGCCGCGACTGCGTGAGTTCGGCGGCCTGCAGGCCTGCCCGAGCCAGTCCAGGGATCCGGACCCCGTCGACCGCACGACAGGGTCTGTCGGTATACGCGCCGCCACTCCGATCTGGGGAGTGCTGTCGCCGCGCTATGTCAATGCCACCGTCATCGCCGCCATAAGCGCGCCGGTGCTGCCGGTGCTGGCAGGTGCTGATCGGCTGGCGCGGGTCGGCACACCGGTGAGGGGGGCCTGCGACATCAGTCCCGACCTCCTGTGCGGGATGGTGCGCGCCAGGCAGGGCCACGAACAGGCCGAGTCCTGGGTGCTGTACCAGGTCTCCGGCCGAGCGCGCCAGGCCGCTGGTCACGGTCCTCGACGGCCATCCGCACACCCTGCCCTTCTTGGCCACTGCCGACCGCGTGCCTGTTTCGTCCCTTGGCGTGGACCGATCCGAGTAGCCGAATCACAAGCGTCTTGTTGACTATCAAATGCTTGACACTGGCCTAACGGTTGATAATCTTGTATGCGCAACGGCCCTTGGGTCATCGCTGAAGTTCATTCACGTCGGCGCGCGCCCGCTCTCACGCAGGGCCTCTTCGCCGCGCCGAACACCGCGTCCACCACCCCCGGCGCTCTCAGGGTGCAGTCCGGGTGCTGGCGGTCGTAAGAAAGTGGGAGAAACTCGTGAGTAACAACACTCCGACGATCACGCGTGACGGAGCCATCGGACAGGACGGCAGTGAGGTGATCACCGTCGATCAAGCCACCGGAGCCGAGTTCGCGCGGTACCCCGTGGCGGGGAAGAAGGAGGCGGCCGCGGCCGTCGCTGACGCCCGCTCGGTCGCCGCGGCCTGGTGGGACCTCGGATTCGAAGGCCGCGCGGAGCGGCTGCGTGCGTGGCGGCGGGAGATGGCGGTGAGCGGTGAGGAGGGCGCCTCACTCATTCACGCCGAGAACGGCAAGCCTCTCGACGAGGCCCGCGTGGAAGTGCTCGGGATTCTGGAACACGTGCAGTTCGCCATCGAGAACGCCGAGCGCGTGCTGGGGCGCCGGGAGATCCCTGGCAGTCCCACCGTGCCCAATCAGCGTGCGTGGGTCGAATACCAGCCCTACGGCGTCGTCGGTGTCATCGGTCCGTGGAACTTCCCCCTGCTCACCCCCGGGGCCATCCTGATCGAGGCGATCGCGGCCGGAAACGCCGCCATCCTCAAGCCCAGCCAGATCACGCCCGGCATCGGGGAGTGGCTCGTCCGGACATGGCAGCGGGCCGTTCCGGACCTTCCCTCCGTCCTGCAGAGCCTGAACGGGTTCGGGGCCACGGGCGGGGCGCTCATCGAGGCCGGCCTGAACAAGCTCGCCTTCACCGGCAGCGTCACCACGGGCAAGACCGTGGCCGCCCAGTGCGCGCAGACCCTGACCCCCGTTCTGCTGGAACTGGGAGGAAAGGACGGCGTCGTCGTGGCCGAGGACGCCGACCTGGACGAAGCCGCCCGCCATGTCGTCTGGGGCGCCATGCAGAACACCGGACACGGCTGCATCAGTCTCGAGGTGGCCTACGTCGTCGAGTCGGTTCACGACGAGTTCGTAGAGAAGATCAGCGAGCTTGCCAAGCAGGTCCGCGTCGGCAGCGGCGAGGACGCGGAGATCGGGCCGGTACCCCTGCCCACCCAGATCCCGATCATCCGGGAGCACATCCGGGACGCCCTCGAGCGCGGCGCGACAGCCACCGTAGGCGGCCTCGACGCAGTCGGTGACCGCTATGTCACCCCCACCGTCCTCGTCGGCGTGACCCCCGACTCCCTCGCGGCGACGGAGGAGACGTTCGGTCCGACACTGGCCGTCGTCAAGGTGGCCGACACCGAAGAGGCCATCGCTCACATCAACGCCAGCCGGTACGGACTGGGCAGTGCCGTCTTCAGCCGCGACCGCGGCGAAGACATCGCCCGTCAGCTCCGCGTCGGAATGACCAGCATCAACGACGCCCTGGTGTTCTCCATCAACCCCGCGGTGCCCTTCGGCGGTCGCGGCGACAGCGGCTACGGGCGCAAGCAGGGCGAGGAAGGACTCCGGGAGTTCGCCTACCCGCACTCCTTCACCGCCAAGACCGGTCCCGCCCAGTTCTCGGCCACCACCTTCGGCAGGCCCCTGGGCGCGATGGCGGGAGCCCTCGCCGGTGTGCGCGACATGATCCTGGCCGAGGGCGACAAGAAGACCGCCTGACAACCGGCGGCCAGAGCGCACACTCCGGTCCGGCATCCACCCCCGTCACCAGACCGGGCGCTGTCTGACGGCACCGGGTCCGAGAGGGCGGCGCCCACCTCGGACCCGGTCGCCCGACCCGGCCCGTCGGCAGCGCGAGCCGACCAGCTCACAGCCACGCGGGCAGCTTCGGCAGAGACTCCCGGAGGACTGTTCTTCGCGACACTGCTGAAGAGGAGCCGGCCCGGCGCCGAGGTCGTGGTCTTCGAACGCAACGGCCCCGACGACACGTTCGGCTTCGGAGTGGTCTTCTCCGACGCCACCCTCGACGCCGCCGACCCCGTCCTCAGTGAGGCTCTGGAGAAGCACGGCCGGCACTGGGACGACATCGAGGTCCGTGTGCACGGCGCCCGGGAACGCGTCGGCGGCATGGGCATGGCCGCTGTCGTACGCAAGACGCTGCTGAGCCTGTTGCAGGAGCGGGCCCGCGCCGAGGGGGTTCGGATGCGCTTCCAGCACGAGATCCGTGATCCCGCAGAGCTGGACGACTTCGACCTGGTCGTGGTGTGCGACGGCGCCGACAGCCGCTTCCGCACGGTGTTCGCCGACGACTTCGGACCGACGGCGGACGTGGCGAGCGCGAAGTTCGTCTGGTTCGGCACCTCGTACATGTTCGACGGGCTCACCTTCGTCCACGAGGATGGCCCGCACGGGGTCTTCGCCGCCCATGCCTATCCGATCAGCGACTCGCTGAGCACCTTCATCGTCGAGACCGACGCCGACTCCTGGGCCAGGGCCGGGCTCGACGCCTTCGACCCCTCGACGCGGCCGGGCCCGAGCGACGAGAAGACCAAGATCTACCTGGAGGACCTCTTCCGCGAGCAGATCGTCGGGCACCCGCTGGTCGGCAACAACTCCCGCTGGGCCAACTTCGCGACCCGCAGGGCCAGTTCGTGGCGGCGTGGGAAGTGGGTGCTGCTGGGCGACGAGGCGCACACCGCGCACTTCTCCGTCGGGTCCGGCACCAAGATGGCAATGGAGGACGCCGTCGCGCTGGCCGGGGCCCTGGGGGAGTCACCGCACAGCGTGCCGGAGGCACTCGATGCCTACGAGTCGCGCCGCCGCCCCAAGGTCGAGAAGATCCAGAACTCGGCGCGGCTCAGTTTGTCGTGGTGGGAGCACTTCGGCCGCTACGTCCGCTCGTTCGACGATCCGACGCAGTTCGCCTTCCACTTCCTCACCCGCAGCATCCCGCGCGGCAAACTCGCCGTGCGTGACGCGGCGTACGTGGACCGCGTCGACGGATGGTGGCGCGAACGCCACGCGACACCGCCCCTGGAGACACCTTTCCGCGGCGGGACGTTCCGGATTCCCTCGCGCCGCGTGGCAGTCGGCGACGACCTCCTGACCGGGACGGACGGCACCGACATCCCGATGGTCCCCTTCGGCGGTCAGCCGTCCGGGGCGGGTGTGTGGATCGACGCCCCGGACAGGGAGGAGGGTCTGCCGCTCGCCCTCGACCCGGTGCGTGAGACGGCGGAAACGGGCGCCCCGCTCGTCGGCGTACGCGGTGGTACGACACTGACCCGCGTACTGGTGGCTGAGGAGGCCCGACTCGCGTACGGCCTGCCCGCGGCGGTCATCGGCGCGTACGACGACACCGCGACCACCCTCCTGCTGTCCGGCCGGGCCGACCTCGTCGGAGGCACCAAGTGACCGCCCTGGAACCGCTGTTCGCACCCCGAGCCATCGCCGTACTCGGCGCCTCCGTCACACCCGGAAAGCTCGGTGCGGCGATGACCGGCTCGCTCGCCTCGTTCCCCGGACCGGTGCTGAAGGTCAACGCCGGCCGGCCGGATCCCGACCGGGGCTTCTTCCCGACCGTCGCCGAGGCCGCCGCGAGCCACGGCATCGCACCCGACCTGGTGGTGTCCTGTATCCCGGCCGCCGCCACTGCCGGGGCCATCCGCGACGCGGCGAACGCGGGAGCCCGCGCCGCCCTCGTGTGCGCCGGCGGTTTCGCCGAAGCGGGTGGCGATGGCGCGCTGCACCAACAGGCCCTGGCCGAAGTGGTGCGGGACACCGGCATCCGTGTCCTCGGGCCGAACACCTCGGGCTTCCTCGCCCCGCACCGACGGCTGACGGCCAGTTTCGTCCCGGGCGTGGCCGAACTGGAACCGGGTCCGGTGGCGGTGGTGGCCGCCAGTGGCGGAGTGAACCACGCGCTGGCCTTCGCTCTTGCCGAGGCCGGCGTCGGCCTGCGCCTGGGGGTCGGGCTGGGCAACAGCCTGGACGTCACCCAGGCCGACGTCCTGCTCCATCTCGCCGAGGACGAGGACGTACGGGCCGTCGCCCTGCACGTGGAGACCGCCGCGGAAGGGCGCCGTCTCACCGAGGCCGTACACCGCCTGACCGACCGGGTCCCCGTCGTGGCCCTGGTCGTCGGGCGCAGCGACATCGGCGACTTCGCCCGCTCCCACACCGGAGCCCTGGCCACCTCCTGGCGCGTCACCAGGGCCGCGTTGCGGCAGGCCGGAGCAGTCCTCGTCGACGACGAACGCGACCTCGTCGACGCCGTCACCGCGCTCAGCCGCGTACGGCTCCCCGCCCACCCACGCCCGGGCATCGGCCTGGTCACCGCACAGGCCGGACCCGGACTGCTGCTCACCGACGCCGGCCGTCGTCCAGCGCTGGATCGACGCCGTGGCCTCCGGCCGTCACGCCGCCCGCCCGCGCTACGGCTGTTGCAAGTGGGTGGCGCCCGCCTCGCGCCGGAGGTCGCCCGCCGTGTCGAACCCGTGCTCGGCGGCACGCTCCAGCAGGTGTTCGGCATGGCGGAGGGGCTGCTGAACTACACGCGCCCCGACGACCCCGACGACATGAGGATCGAGACGCAGGCGCGCCCCATGTGCCCGGACGACGAGATCCTCGTCGTCGACGCCTCCGACAACCCGGTCCCGCCAGGAGGGATGGGCGCGCTGCTCACCCGCGGCCCGTACACCCCACGCGGCTACTACCGGGCGGACGAGCACAACGCCCGTGCGTTCACCCCCGACGGCTGGTATCGCACCGGCGACATCGTCCGGGTGCACCCCTCGGGCAACCTCGTCGTCGAGGGACGCGACAAGGACATGATCAATCGGGGCGGCGAGAAGATCTCCGCGGAGGAGGTGGAGAACCTCGTCTACCGCCTGCCCGGTGTCGCCCGGGTCGCCGCCGTCGCGAAGGCCGACCCCGACCTGGGGGAGCGGGTGTGCGCGGTCGTGGTCGTCGAACCGGGGACCCACCTGACCCTCGAATCAGTACGTGCGGCCCTCACCGCCATGCAGGTGGCCCGCTACAAACTCCCCGAAGACCTGCTGGTCGTGGACGAGTTGCCGCTGACGAAGGTCGGCAAGATCGACAAGAAACGTCTGCGGGATGTCGTCCGTGACAGGGCAGACCCCGTCGAGGCGGTGTGACAGGGTTCGCCGCCGCGGAGGGCGGGCCGATGACGTTGCGGTGATGCTCCTGCCTCGCCGGGGGAGTCAAAGCTGTCTTGCCGGCCTTCTGGCGGTACCTGGGGAAACAGCTCCAGGTACCGCCATCACCGTCGCCCTGTCCCGACCGTCGGACCAGCACCCGTCGTGTGCGTGGCGAACGGCAGCCCGGAATCGGGGGCGGTCGTCATTCCCCTTCGCAGACGCCCTCGACAGCGACCTTCTGGTACAGGTGCGGGTAGGCGACCGTGCCGGCAGGGTAGCCCTCCAGGTGCGAGGCGAACTCCGGCGTGCCGAGCGCCGCACGGAGGTGTTCGGTGGATTTCCAGACCGCGACGTTGGTGAACAGCCGGCTACCGCCTATGCCCCGGTACAGCTGCACCGAGAGAAGGCTCCCCGACTTCTTCATGTACTCCGCGTCGTCCGTCCAGGCGGCCACCACCTCGTCCTCCTTGCCTTCCGGAGCGACGAACGTGTTGATGATGGTGACCGGGCCGGCCTTCTCCTTCTGCTGGTCGCGGAATTGGGTGGACTCGTCGAGCTGGCCGAACTTGAGCATGATTACTCCATGAACTCGAGGGGGAGGTGGGTCTGCCGACCCACAGGGATCCAAGTGATCCGGGACCGGGCGGCGGCCCGTCCGCGTGTTGGTGAGTCGTGATCAATGGGCGGTCCGCGGGAGGGGCTACGCCGATGACCGCCGCGTGGCCCCGCCTGTGATGGGCGTTCAGGCGTTGTGCTTGCCGAGGAAGTCGGTGATGAGCTGCAGCCACTCCTCGGTCCGCTCCAGCATCGGCAGGTGGCCGGTGGCGATTTCCGCGAGCTGGGCGCCGGGGATGGTCTCGGCGAGCCGGCGGTGCAGGGCGCTGGAGACGAGGCGGTCGTCGGTGGTTGAGATGACCAGGGTGGGGACCTTGATGCCGGCGAGGTCGTCCCGGACGTCGACCTGGCCGACGAGGTCGGTCTGCTCGGAGCTGCCGTCGACCGTACTGGCGGCGACGTAGCCGAGGGTCTGCTGCAGTTGCTCGGCCGGCATCGACTCCAGCGCCTGGGTGCCGAGGGCCACCATGAGCTGGAACTCGGCGAGCAGCTCGCGGTCGCCGGACGCGGCGATCTTGCTCTGGATCGAGGAGGCGAGAGCGAGCCGGTTGTCGCGGTGCGGGAAGGCGGCGGTCAGGACGAGTGCGGTGACGCGCTCGGGGTGGCGGGTGGCGGCGCGGATGGCGACCGGGCCTCCGAGGGAGTAGCCGGACACGGCGAAGCGGTCGACGCCCTCCGCGTCGGCGGCGGCGACGAGCTGGTCGGCGAGGTCGTCGACGGACAGCGGGGTCGTGGAGCGGGGGGTGTCGCCGCTGCCGGGGTAGTCGATGCCGACGACGGTGTGGCGGGCGGCGAGCCCTTCCAGGACGGGGCCGTAGGTGCCGGCCAGGCTGCTGCCGGCGCCGTGGGCGAGGAGCAGGCCGGGGCCGGACCCGAGGCGAGTACGGGCGAACGCGGGCTCGAGCAGGTTGCGAGACGACATGGCCATCTACCTTTCACAGTCACCGACACGCAAGGAATCATCCAGTGCGTGTGATTGCTCTTCGTTTGTATCACACGCAACGTATGATTCAGACTGTGACGCCAATCACACTCGTCGTATGATTTGGCGGTAGGGTGGCGGCATGAACGAGCCTCCCCACCGCCGCCAGCCGACTCCGGGCAACCCGCGCGTGCAGCGCACCCGCAACCGCGTGCTGGCCGTCGCGCGTGAACTGCTGCCTCAGGTCGGACCGGCCGGGCTGACCTATGCTCTGCTGGCAGAGCGGGCAGAGGTCACCCGTCAGACCCTCTACCGGCACTGGCCCACCCGGGCCGCGCTGCTCTTCGACCTCGTACTCGAAGGCCCCGACCTCGGTAACTACCCCGACCCGGGCAGCGACGTGGGCGCCGTGGCCACCGCCTGGCTGAAGAGCCTGCGCGCCGGCGTCAGCGTGCCGTCCGTGCGCACCGCGGCTCTGGCCGTCACCGCCCAGGCCGACCACGATCCCGACAGTGCCCGGGCACTCGTCCGCATCGGCGAAGACCGCTACGCCGGCTTCAACAGGCTGCTGGAGCCTTCGGGCATCCAGATCAGCGAAGACGAGTTCACCCTGCTGTACGGGCCTGTCCTCGCCCGGCTCTTCCTCGACCGCGGCCAGGTCACCGACGCCTTCATCGACGCCGTCGTGACCCAGTGGCTCACCATGCTGCGGTCTGTCGGCGCACCGCAGGACTCGGAGCAGTAGTCACCGAGAGCTCTTGGCGGAGGCCGACCGGAACAACCGCGTTCAGGCGGCAAACGGACTTGTGCTGCCTGGACATGCTCGCCGGCGTCGGTTGGCCGATCGTGCCGGTGTGAACGCCCCCCCGACCTGAGCGAGGGCACGGCGGACGCACCCAAGAACTGACCAGGGTGGCGGCTGAGGGGCCCCTGAATCTGTAAGAAGCCGGAGACCGCTGTAGGAAGTGGGGGCCAGTCCGGCGGTTGGCTTCATGGAAGCTTCATTTGCTGAGTGGTACGTGCCTTATGAGGCGCCTGTTGTCTGACGGTCATGCACGCACTCCTCGTCCCACCGGTGGGCACTGTTGAGCACCCTGCCGTGGGGCACCTGCCTACGGCGATTCACCAGCGCTGTCCGGTTCCGTCGTGCTCGGCGCGTTCCCTTGTCCTGAGTCGGCCAGGCATGTGGACCCCGTCGGGCAGGCGGTCGGCGATCACGCGCTGCATGAACGAACCGGCGGTCAGTTCACGACCTGTGTAGTGGCAGTGGCGGCGGTGTTGCCGACGGGGCCACTCCACAGCCGACTACCGGTTGGCGCGGCTGCATCGGCGCCATGAGGTTCCCACGCATGAGTGCCGACTCGACCTGCTGGCGGCGACCGCCCAGCCGAGGAGCCGACCTACCCGCTTGCACTCTCCGATCGGCCTGGACCGCACACACATCCGTGGCGACAGTCATCGTGGCGGGGACCATCGCCGTCCTGCACAGGACCTGCCCTGCCCGGCTTGGCGACGGGGCCGTGACGCACGCACATACGACCTGACTCTCACACAGAAGGAAGAGGGGAACCTGAAATGAACCTGCGACGGAACATCTCGCGTCGAAGGATGATCGAAGGGGCATCGGCCGCGGCGCTTGTCACGGCGGCGGCGGCCACGGTGCCTGCTGCCATGGCCAGTCCGGAGACGGCATTGTCCGGCTCGGGGCTGCCGAAGGGCAACTGGCGTATCGACACCCACGCCCACTACTCGCCCGACGTGTACAACGACTACCTGCAGCGCTACGGCCTCCTCGGCGCCATTACCGGGGCGTACGGTCCGTGGTCGGTCGAGCGGCATGTGGCCTTCATGGACCAGTACCGGATCCAGGCCAGCGTCCTGTCGTTCGGCGACCTCCAGGTCACCGTCGGCCCGGTCGACGACCGGCGCGCCACCGCCCGTGCGGTCAACGACTACGCCCACAACCTCGTGCAGACCCGGGGTGACCGGTTCGGGATCTTCGCGGTCACCCCGATGCCCGACATCGACGGCGCGGTCGCCGAGGTGGACCGCGCGCTCGGTGAACTGGATCTCGACGGCATCTGCCTGCTCACCAACTACAAGGGCACCTACCTCGGGGATCCCTCGTTCGCGCCTCTGTACGAGATCCTCAACGACCGCCATGCCTACGTCTATGTCCACCCGACGGGTCCGGAGAACAACCCGGCTCCCAAGCTGTGCTTCGGCCCGGACATCCCGGCCGGGAACAACGTCTTCGAGTACAACTTCGACGCGACCCGCGCGATGACGAGCCTGATCTACAACGGTGTCCTGCGGGACTACCCGAACATCCGCTGGCACTTCACGCACTCCGGCGGGGCACTGCCGTTCCTGGCCTTCCGGCTCGCGACCCGGCACTCGGCCTTCCCGCCGTTCAACGAGGTGCTGCCGGAAGGGCCCCTCACGTACATGAAGCGGATGTTCTTCGACAACGCGCAGGCGTTCACCGCCGCGCAGTTGCAGCCGCTGTCGTCGCTGGTGCCCGACAGTCACATCATGTTCGGCAGTGACTGGCCTGCGACCCGCCATCTCTACGCGGCCGACAACGTCGAGACGATGCCCTTCCTCAAGGGCAGCCTGCCCAATCTCAAGGCAGGTGACCCCGAACCGACCGTCGACGAGATCTACAGCCGGCGCCAGCGGATCGCTCTCGAGCGGGACAACGCCCTCGGCCAGTTCCCGAAACTGAAGGCGCGTATACGCCGCGCCGGCTCGCGCTGAGCCGCGACCGCACGCCAAGCCCGCCGCCTGCTGCCCAGCCGACGGGCCGCGGGCGGCGGGCGGCGCTCTGTGCAAAGATCAGCGCCGGCCGACGGAGGGGCCACCGACGGAAATCGACGTCGCCCGGCCCGCCGCCCGGCTGCTGCAGGAGATCGGTTCGGACGTCGTGCACATCCCGTCCCGCTGCGCTGTCTGTGGACCGCCTCATGGAGCTGCCCGGCGGCCCGGCGCCGGATAGGCGAGGGCCGGCCCACAGATCGTCGCCGGCCACGACTAACACCGTACGCTGGCCGCAATCGAGGCCCGCTGCCTCCACGCCGCCGGTCACCCCGCGGCCATGACGTCCCCCCGCCTCCCTCTTCCCGCCCGGCGATGGAAAGCGAGCACGATGAGTACGCAGCGCGTTCTGGTCGTCGATGACGAGCCCAAGATCCGTATGACCGTGCGCGGTTACCTGGAGGCGGACGGGTTCCACGTCATCGAAGCCGCGGACGGACCGTCCGCCCTGCAGGCGGTCACCCGTGACCGGCCGGACCTCGTGGTGCTCGATGTGATGCTCCCGGGGCTGGACGGATTCCAGGTCCTGCGCCGCATCCGGGAGGCGAGTCAGATCCCGGTGATCATGCTCACCGCCCGCGACGAGGAGGTCGACCGGCTGATCGGCTTCACCACCGGCAGCGACGACTACGTCACCAAGCCGTTCAGTCCCCGCGAACTGGCCCTACGGGTGCGCGCCATCCTGCGGCGCATCGACAGCCGGTCCGAGGCGGACCACGAGGACGGCGTCCTGCGCTTCGACGGACTGACAGTCGATCACGTGACGCGGACCGTGCTGGTCGATGCCGACCGGACGGTGGAGCTGTCCGCTCTCGACTTCGATCTGCTGTTCGCGATGGCCCGGGCCCCTGGGCGGGTCTTCACCCGGCGCGGCCTGCTGGCCCAGGTCTGGGGCGAGGACTTCTTCGGTGACGAGCGCGTCGTGGACGTGCACATCCGCACTCTGCGGCGTGCGCTGGGCGACGACGCGGGCGCACCACGGTTCGTGGGAACCGTCCGCACCATCGGCTACCGGTTCATCGGGCGCCCCGCCTAGCGGCCAGGAAGGACACCCACCCATGTCGCCCGCCCGCTTCCCGGCCTACCAGAGGTGTCGTGCGCGGCTGCGCCAAATTCAGGAGCGTCTGTCGCTCCGCAACCGGCTGGTGCTCTCGCACGTCATGGTGCTCCTCCTGGCACTGCTGGCCATGGCGGCGATCAGCGCACTGATCGAGGTCTGGCTCGGTTTTGCCGACATCGAAGGTGACGTGGTCTTGCAGGTCGGCCTCTTGTTCGGATTGGCCGCGGCCTTCCCGGCGTCCGTCGCCCTGTCCCGGTTTCTGCTGAGGCCGCTCGACAGGGTGCGCGTCGCCACGCGCCGGCTCGCCGAGGGACACTACGACGATGTCCTCGAAGTTCCCAGCGAGCCGGGCCTGGCAGCGCTGGTCGAAGACGTCAACACCCTGGCGGCAGCCCTCGCCGACACCGAACGCCGCCGCGCGCGACTGATCTCCGAGGTCGCCCACGAGATGCGCACCCCCATCACCATCCTTCGCGGCCAGATCGAGGGCATCGCCGACGGCATCTTCGTCCCCGATGAGGCGATGTTCGCCTCCCTCGCCGACGACCTCGACCGGCTGCAGCGCCTGGCCGCCGACCTTTCCAGCCTGTCCCGGTCGGAGGAGGGCGCCTTCGTCCTTCACAGCAAGCCCACCGACGTGGCCATGGTGGCTCGGACCACGGCCGAGCGACTGCGCCCCCAGTACGACGACCAGATGGTTTCTCTCGTCGTGGACGCGGGCGCACCCGTCGACGCTTTCTGCGATCCGGACCGGATCACCCAGATCCTGGTGAACCTGCTCGGCAACGCACTGGCCGCATCCGATCGGCATGGGCATGTGGCGCTGTCCGTGCACACTGAACCGTCACCCGTGCCCCATGTGATCGTCCGTATCGTGGATGACGGCGTCGGCATCGCCGAGCACAACCTGAAGCGCATCTTCCACCGCTTCGAACGCCTTGAGCGCCCCGGCCGACCCGCTGCCGCCGGCGGCAGCGGCATCGGCTTGGCCATCGCCCGGGGCATGGCCCGAGCCCATGGCGGAGAGATCACCGCAGAATCCGCCGGCCTGGGCAAGGGCGCGACGTTCACCTTGCGCCTACCGCAGGAACCCGCCCCGGGGGGCCGCGTGTCACCGTTCTCCCGCTGACCCATCGACCCATCGGCCCCGGAGCGGAGGTGATGCGCAGGTCGCGGTCGTGAAGGACGTCGAGGAAGTGGGATCAGTGCGCGTCGCCGAGTTCGGAGACGGCGAGAGCGCGTGCGGCGGCCGCGGTGCGTGACAGGGGCAGCATCCCGGTGATCGCTCGGTCCGCGGGCTTTCCCGGCGCACGGCCGGCAGGACCCACAGCGTGTGAGCGGGTGTCGGACGCCCCTCGGGCAGCGAGATGCCCTGAGTTCTTACGAGGACCAGCAGAGCGCGGGGCTCGGTGACGCCGTCGGCCAGGGCCCGCACCGGCACGTCGGCGCTCGCCGACCGCGACCGGCCCGGCCAACTCCGCCCCGCCGACACCAGGATACGTGGCGCGGCCACCTCGGCGGTGGTGACGGCGGAGCCGGGCTGAGCGAGTACGCGCTGCCTGAAGAAACCCCTGGCCTGCGGCCTGTTCACGACCTGCGGGGCGGCAGTGGCGGCAGGGGTCGCTCGCGGGGCTGCTCCGTATCCGACGGTCGGCCGTTCGCGAGGCCGCCCCGGCTGCGCCGAGCGTCCGGTGCCCCGGACTCGAGCCCAGTCGGGACCTGCTCGCCAACCCGACCCTGTCGTCCGACCCGGACACGGCGGAGCGGATCTCCGAGCTGAGGCGAACCCGCCCCAAGGGCAAGTGACCAACCGTCAGACCGATCAGCTTTCTGGTCCACACCTGGTAGCCGCCTGGTCGAGGTTCGCTCGCACTCGGTCTCGCGGGGCGGGTGAGGCGCAGGCGGCTGTATGTAGCCCCCGATGAACCGCGTAACGATCTGAAGGAACGTGAAAGTGGAACAGACCATGATGGCGGTCCGCCTGTTCGAACATGGCGGGCCCGAGGTGCTCAAGTACATCGAGGCACCGATTCCCGAGGTCGGCCCCCACGACGTCTTGATGCGCGTGCACGCCACGGCCGTCAACAGCTGGGACCTCCGGTACCGCGCGGGCAACTTGCCGCAGCCTCTCCCGGGTCGGCCCGCGTGGCCTCTGCCGTTCCAGCTCGGCCGGGACGCGGCCGGTGAGATCGTCGCCACCGGCGAGAACGTCACCAGGTGGCGCCCCGGTGACAGGGCGGTGCAGCTTCCGCACCCGCCGTGCCGCAACTGCGCCCTGTGCGTGCGCGGCCTCGAGAACCTGTGCATCGACACCGCCTACCCCGGGCACCAGGTCTTCGGCGGATACGCCCAGTACGTCGTGCGTCGCCAGGACGCGATCCTGCCCATCCCGGAAGGCGTCGACTTCGAGACCGCCGCAGCCACCATGTGGACCTACACCACCCCGCTCAACTGTGCGCGGCAAGCACCTGTCGGTCCCGGTGACACGGTGGTCATCACCGGTGCCAGCGGGGGGATGGCGATCGCCTGCGCACAACTGGCGAAGCTGAGCGGAGCCACCGTCATCGGCACCACCACCAAGCCGGACCACGACGAAGCGCTCAGGAAGCTCGGATACGACCACACCGTGCGCTCCACGGATCCCCGACTGCCGGCACAGGTCAGGGAGCTGACGCACGGTCTGGGCGCGGACGCCGTCTGGGACTGTGTCGGCGGCAACGACTGCTTCCAGCTTTCCCTTTCCTGCATACGGCTCGGCGGTACGGTCATCGTCCTGGGTACACCGACCGACCAGGGATCCAGGCTCGAGCTGGACGCACTCGCGCTCATCGGCGGGCAGGTGAAGATCGCCAGCGTGCGTGGCGCGACCCTGCGGGACCAGCAACTGTGCCTGGAACTGCTGGCAGAAGGAAAGATCGAGCCGATCATCGACCGGGCCTATCCCCTGGCAGAGGCGGCTGAGGCCCACGCGTACCTGGAAAGCCATCGGCAGACCGGCAAAGTGATCCTCCTGCCGTGACCCCGCGTCGATCGCTGACGCCCGCAGAAGGCGCGGTCGGGCGCGTCATCGAGAGAATGCGGCAGGAAGTACGCTGCCGGGCCGGACGTCGGCCTGCGACTACTGGCCAACTCCACGGCCATCGTCGTCGGCCTCGGTAACCTGATCCTCCTCCTCGGCCCCGTCTCCGGCGCTCACTTCAACCCGGTCGTCACCCTCGCCGAGTGGTGGACCGCCCGCCGCGGTGGCGCGCCGGAGTCACCGCGCGCGAGGTCGTCGTGTATCTGCCCGCGCAGATCGTCGGCGCGATCGCGGGCGCGATCCTGGCGGACGCGATGTTCGGCGAGCCGCTGGTGAAGTGGTCCGCGCATGACCGCTCGGGGGGCCATTTGCTGCTGGGCGAGGTCGTTGCCACGGCCGGTCTGATCCTGCTGATCTTCGGTCTCGCCCGGGCTGACCAGCTGCGCTTCGCACCCGTCGCCGTCGCCTCGTACATCGGCGCCGCGTACTGGTTCACCTCCTCCACGTCCTTCGCCAACCCGGCGGTGACCATCGGCCGCGCTTTCACCGACACCTTCGCGGGCATCGCCCCCAGCTCGGTCGCGGGCTTCATCGGCATGCAACTCATCGGCGGCGTGATCGGGCTGGCGCTGGTCGCGCTCATCTTCATGCCCGGACGATCGACCGAGTGACCAACAGGACCCAGGTGGTGGTGATCGGCGGCGGCCAGGCCGGACCCGCCGCCGGCTACCACCTGCGCCGCCTCGGCCCGGAGTTCGCCATCCTCGACGCCCAGGCCACGCCGGGCGGCGCCTGGCAGCATGCCTGGGATTCCCTGCGCCCGTTCTCCCCGGCTGCGTACTCCTCGCTACCCGGCCGCCGCATGCCGCCGCAGACCGGCCAGACCTACCCCGACGCACAGCACGTGGTGGAGTACCTGGCCGATTACGAGAAGCGGTACGAGCTGCCCGTCGAGCGACCCGTGAGCGTCGTCGGCGTCCACCGGGACGGCCAACTCGTGCGGGTGGAAACCGGCTCCGGCGCCTGGCACACCCGCGCCGTCATCAGCGCAACCGGCACCTGGTGGCGGCCCTTTCTCCCCGCCGTTCCTGGTCAAGCGGCCTTCGGGGGCCGCCGGCTGCACACGGCGGAGTACCGCAGCCCCGCCGACTTCGCAGGCCAGCGCGTGATCGTGGTCGGCGGAGGCAACTCCCTCGCCCAGATCGCCGCCGACCTCGCCTACGACACGGACCTGACCTGGGTCACCCAGCGCCCGCCGCGCTTCCTCGCCGACGACATCGACGGGCCTGCCTTGTTCGACGTGGCCACCGCTCGCCGCCGCGCCCTGGACGAGGGGCGCACGGACACGGGCGGCGTCGCCTCGCTCGGCGACATCGCCGCCGTCCCTCCCGTACGCGAGGCCCGAGACCGCGGCTGCGCATGCTGCCCGCCGACATGGTCAACGGCCGCGACCGCACCCTGTCCGTCGACGGCAACGCCTTCGAATGGATCGGGGTGTTCCTGCTGGACCACGAGCAGGTCCCGAGCGGCACGATCTGCTCGTTGGAGCCGATCGGCATTCCCGCGATCGCCCTGACACGGCGCGACTGGGACTTCCTCTTCGACCAACTTCACAGCTCGCCGCCGGCGGGGCGACGGTGCGGGATGACCAGTTCGGTCCCCTGGTAGCCGCCGTCGGCGATGGTGGTTGTCCTGCCCACCGCCGCCGCGGCACCGATTCGGACCACGCCTTGCAGTCGTTGCGATTGCCCGGAACCGGGCGGCCGACGGCAACGACCAGGCGGGTGTCGGCGTCGATAACCACTTGGTGGTTGGTTGAGTAGCGGTAATTCTTCGACTGCTCCGCTACCTGATGGTCACGAGTCGCCACCAGCGTCCCGTCCACGATGGGCACAGTGCCGTGACGGAACCGCTGGCGCTGGTTCAGTGCCAGCAGCGGCCCCGTGTGGTCCACGATCCGATCCGCCGCCGACTTGGACAAAAGCGCCTGAGTTCGCAATTTCTGAGCGCTCGGTGACCCGAACTCGGACGGGACTTGCGTGAAGGCCAGCCCTCGTCGTCGTCCCTTCATCCAGCAAGCGGTGCGTATGTCGTGGCCGTCGCAGGCCCGATGCCATCCCTGGGTTCCCGGCTGCGGCCGTGCGTCGGCCTCGGTGCGCGGGTTCTCGAGCGTCTGCCCCCGGTACAACAGCATGCGTCGTGAACATCGCAGGCGTCACCGACGAGACACACGTAGGGGTGTTTCCGAGAGGTCCTGCCCTGCCCTGCTTCTCTGTAGATGGTGATCGTTGTTCCACTCGGGGTCGAGGGCGGGGTAGCGGATCGTGAAGGTGTCGCGGGCCCCGACCCTCGGCTGGCCGCTAGCGCAGTTCCTGTCCCGCCGCCCAGCCCGGAGCGTCGAGGTTGATGGGCGAGTCGCCGACGAATTGGGCGAGCTGCGTTTCCAGCTCGGCGAGTTCGGCGGCGCCCAGTCGCACTTCCCAGCGGGCCCGCACCTCGTCGAAGATCGCCGTGCTCTCGGTGATCAGCCCGATCCCGTGATCGGTGATCCGGATGTTCTTGCGGCGGATGTCGGCGGGGTCGGTCTCGGTGGTGACGTACCCGCGTTCGACGAGCGCGGCGATCGTCTTCGCCGCGGCCTGCTTGGTGATGGCGAGTCTGCGGGCCAAGTCCGAGGCGCTGTCGGCGCCGGCTCGGATGGCCCGGATCGCGTACTCGTGCGACGGCCGGGCGTCGGGGTATCCCCGGGTCGCCAGCTCCCGGACCACTTCGTCCACCAGATTGCGATAGCTGCCCAGGAGCAGCAGGGCGAGATCGGCGCCGGATCGTGAGGACATGACCACAGTCTAGATCTTCCCTTGACCTGGACAACCAGGTTGACCAACACTGGAGTCAACCTGGTTGTCTATCTTGGGAGTCATCGCATGACCAGCTCTTTCGTGACCGCCTCGCCCACCGTGGCGGGCATCACGCACCGCACCGCCGAGGTCAACGGCACCACGTTGCACTACGTCTCGGCGGGCGACACCGGCTCCCCGATCCTGCTGGTGCACGGGTGGCCGGAGTCCTGGTGGGCCTTCCGCGACGTCATCCCGCTGCTCGCCGCCACCCACCGGGTGTTCGCCGTCGACCTGCGCGGATTCGGCGACTCCGGCATCGCCGACGGCGACCACGACTTGGCCACCATGGCGGAGGACCTGCACCAGCTGGTCGCCCACCTCGGCGTCGGGCCCGTGCACGTGACCTGCCAGGACATCAGCGGCGGGCCGGTCTTCGCGTTCGCGGCCACGCACCCCGGCGACGTCCTCAGCTTCACCGGCGTCGAGACCACCCTTCCGGGGTACGGCTGGGAGATGCTGGCCGACGTGAGGAACGGCGGCTCCTGGCACGTGGGATTCCTGGCCGCCCCGGGAATTCCGGAGCTGTTCCTGGCCGGCCGCGAGCGAGTGATGCTCGACTGGGCCGTCTCGGTGATGACGATGGTGCCGGGCGGGGTCACCGAGGCCGACCTCGACGAGTTCGCCCGCACCTACGCGCGGCCGGGCGGCTGGCGCGGCACCGAGGGGCTCTACCGTTCCTCCCTGACCGGCGGCGACCGGATGCGGGCACTGGCCGAGGCGCGGCCGCTGACCGTTCCCGTGCTCGCCGTCGACGGCATCAACGCCCCCTTCACCGAGCGGACGATGCGCCAGGTCGCCGGCGACGTCACCGCGGTCACGATCCCGGACGTCGGGCATTTCGTCGCGCAGGAGGCACCCGCCGCCTTCGCCACCGCGGTCGGCGACTTCGTCGACCGCGTCGACCGGAGCCGCTGAACGGCCGAGTCCCTGCACCGCCACCCTCCGTGCCCTCTCCGGCCTGCCGCTGACGCGGCCTCGACCCGGGGCAGCGCCGTTGCCTCCCGGATTCGTTGCTGCCGAGGTGGGCAACTCCCGCGCCGACACCGCGTGTTTCAACCGCGGATACGCCGTCCGCTCGATCGACGCCACGAAACCACCCCCCGACCATCAACCGGACAAAGGCCCCCGCGACGACGACGCTGACGAACATCAATGCGACAGGAAAATCCCCAGCTCAGCGCGATGCATCACTGCCCTACAGCAGGTTTCCGGCGTACTCCGGTCGGACCCGCTCTTCGGCCTGCTCTTTCTACTTCTCGCGCAGCTACGTGAGCTGATGCGGCAGATCGGCCGCACCATCGACGAGTGGCATGACCTGCGCGGTTCGGGGGACGACGAGCCCTCCGACAAGTAGCAAGACATGCCCAGGATCATCTGTCGGCTTGTCATGGTTACTCCTCAGACGAGGTGATGAGAAACGGAGAATGTCTCCGATGCGGGCGCAGGGCCCGGGCAGGCCGAGTGGCGGCCCGGGCCCTGCGCCGGATGGTTCCGGTGGGCGGAGGAGCTACTGCCTGCCGAGGACTCCCGGGGTGTCATGCAGGACCACGCTTCGCTGCAGCGGAACCCGCTCCGTGCGGAGCGTGTTCACCGGTGCCGCCGGGTCGGCCATGCCGAAGGAGATCCCGAACAGCAGCTTGAGCTCCGCGGAGACGCCCAGGAACTCGCGGACGGTGTCGGCGTAGACGCCGAGTACGGTCTGCGGGATGCCGGCCAGTCCCCGGGCCGCCAGCGAGAGCAGGAAGTTCTGCGCGTACATGCCGATGTCGCCGGCCGTCCGTACCCCGTCGCCGAGTGCCGGCATGAACAGGAAGGCAGCGTGGGGAGCGCCGTAGAACTCCAGGTTCTCGCGGACCGCCGCCCTTCTGCCGTCTCGGTCCGAGCGCTCGACGCCCCGGGCCCGGTAGACACTCGCGCCCAGGGCCTGCGAGCGCTCGAGGTAGAGGCCGTCGCCGTAGCCGTCGGTGAAATCCGGGGAGGTCCGCCCCTCCTCCTCGGCCCGGAGCAGCTGTTCGGCCAGGGCGTCCCGTGCCGCACCTGAGACGACGTGCACCGTCCACGGCTGGGTATTGCTGTTCGAGGGGGCGGTCTGCGCGTCTTCCAGCACGCCGCGGATGTCCGAAGGCGACAGGGCTGTGGGCAGGAACTGCCGGGGGGAGCGGCGGGAGCGTGCGATGTCGGTGAAGGGTGATGCGGTGCCGGGCAAGGCGGTTCCTCTCCGTGGCGCGCAGTCATCTGCCATGCTGCGCTGCGCGGAGGCCGCCGCGGTTGCGGACGCACCCTGCGGGTCCGGCAGGCTTGCGGATGCTCGCAGGCAGCGGCGTGCCGAAGCTGCAGACTGCAGCGCGGGGGACTGTGCGCTCTTCGTGTTCGTCTTCGTTCATGGTGTGCCGGCGCTGCCGCTCTCGTGCCGTTGCGTGCACGAGCGTCGCGTCGGGTGTCTCAGCGGTGGGCGGCGCGGTTCATCTCGACGATGTCGTCGAGAGTGGGATTGGCACCGCGGGCGGCGATGCGTTCCGGGAGGCTGTCGCGGATGGCTGCGTCCTTGGCGCGGTCGGCCGCGGCCAGGGCCGCCGGCAGCTCGTCGAGGGTCAGCTCGGTGCAGTAGGCGGGGCTGTTCGGCTGCTGGCGCCAGGAGTCGGCCAGTGTGCCGGCGTCGTAGGGGTCGAAGCCGGTGTCGTCCACCAGGCTCATGGCCACCCTCCGCGCTTCCTCGGAGTCGCCGGCGACGGGGATGGCGAGGCGGCCGGGCGTTCCGGCCGGAACGCCCTTGGTCCGCTGGGTTTCGGCCAGCGCGGCGTTCCACGCCTTGACCACGGGGCGGCCGAGCAGCTCGGCGGTGTACACGCTCTCCACCTGGCCGTTGTCCACCGCCTCGATCGGCTCGCTGAGCATGCCGGGGTAGTAGTTCGAGGTGTCGATGACCACCGTCTCGTCGGGCACCGACGCGAACAGGTCCGCCAGCTGGCCCGCCACCCCGAACGGGATCGACAGGACGATGACGTCCCGGCCCTGGACGGCGGCGGCGGAGAGGTCCGCCGCGCGGGCCCCGGACTCCAGCACCTCCGCCCGGACCGCCTCGGGGCCGCGGGCGCCGGCCACCTGGACGTCGTGACCGGCCGTGCTGAGCTTGGCAGCGAGGTTCCCGCCGATGGCGCCAGCGCCTATGACAGTAATTTTCATGATTTGTTCCTTAGGAGGTTGTGCCGCCCCTGGGGGCAGCACGATGTGATGGATGGGTGGTGGTGCCGCCTGGCGTTGCGGGGGCGGAGCCGGGGGCCTGGCGATCTACGCCTGGGTGTCCTGCTGGCGGTAGCCGCTCGCGATGAGCGTGCGGAGCCGGTCGAGCGACTCCTCCTCGGTACCGGTGCCCTTGATCCAGGCAACGGAACAGGCCGCGAGGAACAGGTCGTGCCCCCGCACCGACGCGCGCACGCGCCCGGCGAGCTGTGCGGCATGCACGTACCGGTCGGTGGCGGTGATGAGGATGTCGCAGGGAATCGTGAGGGGGTTGTCCGGCTCCTGCGCCCGGGCCGCGGCCATGAGCGGGTCGGGCAGCCCGCTGAAGGCGCTGAAGTACTCCTCCATCGCCCGCAGCCACTGCTCCAGCGCCTGGGCGGCGTCGTCGAGTTGCTCGATGTCCGCCTGGCGGGCCACGAGTTCCTCGGAGCGGGTCTGCAGCACGGCCGCCAGCAGTGCCTCCCGGGTGGGGAAGTGCCGGTACAGGGTGCCGGGCCCGACGCCCGCCTCCTTGGCCACCGCCTCGAGGGAGGTGCCGACCCCGTGCTGCAGGAAGTGACGCTGCGCGGTCTCCAGAAGGGCCGCGCGGTTGCGCTGAACGTCCGCGCGGGGCTTGCGTCCCCGCTGTTCACCGGTGCTCATGCGCCCTCCCGCCTGCCGTGATCCTGCGGCCCGCATCAAAACGGATGCTGCCTCCGCACTTGGTCGAGAGTAAAACGGAGGCAGCGTCCGGTCAAACCGGCGGCCTGAGCGCGGAGCCCGGACATCGCAGGGGGCCGACATCTTTGCCCGTAGAGCGCAGAGCAAAAGCCGTGCGGGCCGCACCATCCCAGAGTGCCCTTGTCCGGTGCCTCCCGCGCCGAGCCCGGCCCGGTCCCCGGTCCAGGGCGTCAGGGGGTGAGCTGTTGGTGGCCTATGACGGAGAGCAGTTCGAGTTTGCTGTGGCTCTCCGTGCCGGGGCGAGTGGTCAGCACCACCAGGGTCTGGGCGCGGTTCTCGGTGAACAGAAGCTGGGCGTCGACGTCGATGCGGCCGAGTTCGGGATGGATGAGGGTCTTGCAGTCGTCGTAGCTTTGTGCGACTTCCTGTAGTTCCCACATGCGGACGAACTCGGGGCTGTGTTCCCGGAGTTCGGCGAGGATCCGGGCGGCTCGGGGGGTGTCGCTGCCGGCTGTCAGCGCGGCCCGCAGGCGCGCCGCATGGGCGCGGCCGTGGTGTTCGTGGACCTCCTCGGGATACACCAGGCGTTCTGCCGGGTCCATGAACCAGCGGTAGTAGCCGCTGCTGGCCAGACCGGTGTGGCGGGTCTGGTCGCCGAGCAGCGCGACGGCCAGGGGGTTCATCGCGAGGGTGTCGAGCAGGTCGGTCTGCACCAGGGCCGGGGAGTCGTCCAGGCGGTCCAGGACCCGCATCAGGGTCGGGCTGACGTGTTCGGAACGGTGGAAGCGGGCCGGGGCGTTGTGGCCGATGAGGGCGAAGAGATGGTCGCGTTCGTCCAGGGTCAGCCGCAGTGCCCGGGCGAGGGCGGTGGTGATCTGGACTGAGGGCTGCGGGGCACGCCGCTGTTCCAGGCGGGCGTAGTAGTCGGTGGACATGCCGGCGAGCTGCGCGACCTCCTCGCGGCGCAGCCCCTGCGTACGCCGGCGCGCCCCCTCGACCAGCCCGACGTCGCGGGGCCGCAGCGCCTCACGCCGATGGCGCAGGAATTCCGCCAGTTCCTTCTTGTCCATGCCGTCCATCCTCGCCGCATCCCGCCCGGCTATCCAGAGACCGCCGATCCATGGCTGCGCCCTCCCCTCCCACCCGCGCGAAGCTGCTCGTACGGCCGACGCGAGGGCGCGCGCGGCGAGACGCCCGATGATCACCTGACCTGCATGACCTGGCTGGGAAATTCCCCGGCTGTCGGCGGTACGCCGCAGGCCGTCGACATGGAAGGCGGCCTGCGGCGACGGTCTCCGTCGAGAACGCCTGACGCTTTGCACGGGCCCCGGGCCCGGGCCTCGTCGCAGGCCTGGCCGATACGACGAGGTTTGTCGTGTGACGGCGCTCGCGTGCTGTTGTTTCCCGTCGGAAACCGGAAACAACAGGTCGATCAGCTGCCGGCGATCATGGCGAGGACGTCGTCGTAGGAGCCGGTGGCCACCGCGTCGCGGATGAACCTGGCGCGCTCGACGACAATCTCCTTCGCGTCGGGCTTCTCGCGCAGCAGGCCGAGGGCCTCGGTGAGGAAGTCGTCCAGCGGCATGGAGTGTTCGCTGTCCTGCTGGCCGAGCAGGGTCGTGCGCACGCCCGGCGGGACCATCTCGATCACCTGGACGTCGGCGTCGGCACCGGCGAGCTGGATGCGCAGGCTCTCGGAGAAGGAGTGCAGCGCGGCCTTGGTCGCGCTGTAGGTCGGGGTGCTCTGATACGGAACGAACGCCAGCGCTGAGGTGACGTTCATGACGACCGCGTCGGCCTTGCCCACCAGGAGGGGCAGGAAGGCGTATGTCATCCGGATCGTGCCGAGCAGATTGGTCGCGATGTGATCCTCGGCGACCTGGAGTTCGGCCGGGTCGAGGAGGTTCTCCCGCAGCATGATGCCGGCATTGTTGACCAGGACGTTCAGCTCGGGGTGGCTCGCCGCGACGGTCTCACGGGCCCGGGCGATCGAGTCGGGGTCGGCGACGTCGAGGACGAGCGCGTCGATGCCGGGGTGCTCGGCCGTGATGTCGTCGAGGAGTTCCTTGCGCCGGCCGGCGACGATCACCTTGTTGCCGGCCTCGTGCAGACGCAGGGCCAGACCGAGGCCGATGCCCGAGGTTCCGCCGGTGATCAGGATCGTGTTGCCGGTCATCTTCATGGGGGTCCTGCTCCTTCGGTACGGCGGGCCGGTGAGCGCCCGCAGCCTCGACCGTAGAGGCGCCTGCGCAGGGGCGGGAGAGGACGGTTTATCCATGGATCGGCGGTCCCTGGCTGAGTCGTAGAAGACGCCCCTGCTGGTCAGCGCCTCCAGACCGGGCACAGGGAGCCGCCGGTAGCAGGCCGGCGGTCAGCTTCCGCCTCACCGAATTGCGGCACGACCGCCGGAACCTGCCGCAGCCCGGGATCCGGAGCGGAACCTGTTGCGGATCCCGGCAACCAGGTACAGCCCGTGTGAAACACGCGGGAAACGGTCGCTTCCTAGACTCCGGCAGATGCGCCACCTGACTGTCCTCGAAGCCCCCACCGAGTGGAGCCGGTTCACCGAAGGTTCCGCCGAACGCCGCATGCTGATCGCCCTCGGCGACCGGCTCGGTACCAAGCTACGTCCGAAGCCGCTCATGCTGCCCGACGGCAACCGCGTCGAGGTCGAGGGGATCGACGCCGACGGCCGGGTGCTCGTCCAGCTCGTCAGCAATCAGGGCACGTACAAGCCCGCTTACCGCAACAAGGTCATGGCGGACATGTTCAAGCTGCTCTGGTTGCGTGACGCGGTGCCCACCGCCGAGCGGGCGGTGCTCCTTGTCTCCGAGCTGATCGTGCAGGCGCTCGGCGGCTGGGTGGGATGCGCGGCGGCGGACCTCGGAATCGAGATCTACGTCTTCGACGGCAGCACGGCCGTAACGCTGCAGCAGCGAACGTAATACCCGCGAAACAAGAAGCGGTGACAGATCGAAACACGGGGCTCCTACGGTCGGACACACCTAAGCGGATTTCCGCGTCGCAGTCTCCCGCACTCGCTACGCACGCTCTCCGACTTCCAGGATCGGGCCTTCGTGCTCGCGACATGGATGGGAGCGTGAAGGTGACTGGTACGCCAGCACTTGAGTTGCGATCGGTGCACCGGGTCTACGGATTCGGGCCGTCCGCCACGAATGCCCTCGACGGCGTTGATCTGACGGTGCCGCCCGGCCGGTTCGTCAGTCTCATCGGGCCCAGCGGCTGCGGCAAGTCGACGCTGTTGCGCATGGTGGCCGGGCTTGAGCAGCCCGACCACGGTGAGGTCCGGGTGCATGGCGTGGCACCGGCGAAGGCGTGCGCCGCCAAGATGATCGGACTCGTGCCGCAGAGCCCGGCGTTGCTGCCCTGGCTGTCCGTGCTGCGGAACGTCACACTGCCGCAGAAGATCAACAGGGGTGCCGCCGGGCGTCGCGAGAGCATCGGCGGCTTCGCGAAGCGGCAGGCGGCCCCGGACATGCGGGACCTGTTGGTCAAGGCGGGTCTCGGTGAAGCCATGCACAAGCTTCCGGCGCAGTTGTCCGGCGGTATGCAGCAGCGTGCCGCGATCGTGCGCGCCTTCGGTCTGCGGCCCGACGTGCTGGTCATGGACGAGCCCTTCTCGGCACTCGACGAGTTCACCCGCGAGAGCCTGCAGGACCAACTGCTCGACCTGTGGGACGAGTTGAAGACAACGGTGCTGTTCGTCACCCACTCCGTCTCGGAGGCCGTCCGGCTCTCCGACACCGTGGTCGTCATGGCACCGCGGCCGGGCCGCATCGTGGACACCATCGACATCGGCCTGCCCCGGCCGCGCGGCGAGAACCTCTTCCGGGAACGTCGCTTCCACGAGTACGAGGACCTGATCCGAGACCGTCTCCGCCACGCCTGGCACGGCGCGGCCGCGTGAAGGGGGTGCGGGAGATGACCTTGACCGACGAACTCACCAGCGCCACCCCGGCGACGGAGCCGGAGACACCCGTCGAACCGTCGCGCTTCAGTCTCAGGCATCCGAGGTCCCGGATCGCGTGGGTCCGTCCCTCCGTGTGGCTGCCCCTCGCCGTGATGCTGGCCTTCCTCGCCGTCCTGTGGCAGTGGGGAGCCAGGGAACTGCCCTACCTGCTGCCGCCGCTGCCGAAGATCGGCGGCTCGCTCACCACGGAGTTCGGCTACTACGTCGACAACGCCCTGGTCACCCTGGGTGAGGCGACGGCCGGCCTTGCGCTGGGGTTCGTCGCCGCGGTCGTCCTCGCGGTGCTGACGACCGAGCTTCCCGTGGTGCGCCGGGCGGTCATGCCGATCGCGGTCGTCCTCAACGTCACTCCGCTCGTGGCGATCGCACCGGCACTGGTCGTGGCCTTCGGTTTCGGCCCGCTGCCCAAGCTCGTCATCGCGGGCCTGATCTGCTTCTTCCCGATCCTCATCAACACCGCGGCCGGTCTGCGGTCCGTGCCGCAGCAGGTTCTGCAGGTGTACCGGACGATGGACGCGGGCCGCTTCGAACTCCTGCTGCACGTGCGCTTCCCCAACGCGCTGCCGTTCCTGTTCGCGGCGCTGCGCATCGTCTTCCCCCTGTCGATCGTCGGCGCGGTGGTCGCCGAGATGTCGGCGTCCGGATCGACCCGCGGCCTCGGCACCGCCATCAGTGTGGCCTCGTCGATGAACCAGCTGCCGGTCGTATACGCCTCGATCCTCGTCCTCGCGGTCCTGGGCGTACTCCTGCTGCTCGTCGTGACACTGGTGGAACGCCGCGTCCTCCACTGGCACGACAGCGCGCACAACTGACCGCCCTCACGTCCCTGTCCCCGGTCGCCCGCGATGGCGGGGCGCTCGGCGGCCCATGCCCTGATCCGCGCCATTGGCGCCCCTTCCCCGGCACACCCCTTCCCCGGCACCCCATTCCCCGGCGGCCCCCGCCAGTTCGGAGTCACCCATGCAGTCCACCCTCATCAGATCCGGCCTCGCCTCCCTCGCCGCCGTCGCGCTGACGGCCGGCCTCGCGGGATGCGGCTCGGACTCCTCCGACAGCACCTCGACGGGCTCGGCAGGTTCCGCGATCTCCGCCGCGCGGTGCGCCGAGAACAAGGCCGCCGGAAAGATCACCTACCTGTCGGGCTACCAGTACCAGTCGTCGGTGTCGATCCTCGAGTACATCGCCGCCGCCAAGCTCGGCTACTTCAAGGACCTCTGCCTCGACGTCGCCCTCAAGCCCGGCACCGGCGACACGGCACAGAACACCAAGCTGCTCGCCAGCGGACAGGCGACCGTGAGTCCGGTCGCCGAGCAGGACGTCATCCAAGCCCGAGCCAACGGTATCGACATCACCGGCATCTCCTCGTACTCGAACGCCGGCCTCGAGATCTTGATGACGAACAAGGACATCACCAAGCTGCCCCAGCTCGACGGCAAGGTCGTCGGCCACAAGGGCTACGTACCCGCCACCGTCCAGGCGATGATGGTCAAGGCCGGAGTCAAGTGGAACTCGCTCAAGCTGGTCAAGCAGGGCTACGACCCCTCCGTACTGCCCCGCAGGCAGGGCGGCCTGGAGGCGCTCACCGGATTCGTCTCCAACGAGCCCAACCAGCTCAAGGCGGCAGGCGACGACATCACGGTGTGGAAGCCGGTCGACTACGGCGTCCCGAGCTCACTCGGCGCGATGGCGGTGAACCCGGCGTTCGCCAAGGCCCACCCGCACGCCGTCGAGGACATCCTGCGCGCCGCGCTGCACGCCTACGACTACTGCACGTCCAGCGACAAGCACATCGCCGAATGTGTGGGGTACGCGGCCGAGTTGTCCGGACCGACCTACGACAAGAAGCTGAACACGGCGATCTGGAAGACCGAGACGCAGGTCGTCAAGGACAACCCGACGCCCGGACAGCCCCTGGGCGGCATCGACCCCGAGAACGTCACAGGGCTGGTCGGCATGTTGCACCAGTTCAGGATCGTGCCCGACAGTGTGACCGCCGACCAGGCCCGGGGGTGGTTCGACGCTTCCTTCGTCAAGAACGTGTACGCCGCCGACAAGCTCGTCTGGCCCGCCCCCTGACCGCACCCGCCGCTTCAGCAGCCCGCACGGCTCCCGGCTCCCCGCACGGCGCCGGCGATCTCACAGAAGGACTCACCCGCATGCCCGCGAAAGAGTACGGAATCTTCCTCCCCATCGGGAACGGCGGATGGATGCTGTCCACGACCGCACCCCACCCCGAGGCGACCTACGCGTGGAACAAGCGCGCAGCCATCCACGCGGAGACCATCGGCCTCGACTTCGTCATGTCGATGGCGAAGTGGCGCGGCTTCGGCGGCAGCACCGACCACTGGGGCCGCTCGCTCGAATCGATGACGATGATGGCGGCACTCGCCGAGGCGACCAGCCGCGTCAAGATCTGGGCGACCCTGCACGCCAACGTCCACAACCCCGCCCTCGCGGCGAAGATGTACGCCACCCTCCAGGACATCTCCGGCGGCCGCGCGGGCATGAACATCGTCAACGGCTCCTACGCGGGCGAGTTCGAGCAGTTCGGCCAGTGGGACCCGCGGCTCAGCCACGCGGACCGCTACCGGATGACGGAGCTGTGGACGGAGGCGGTCACCCGCCTGTGGACCGAGGACTCCGTCACCATGCACACGCCGTACTTCGACCTCGTCGACTGCGAGTCCCGCCCGCATCCGGCCACCCGCCCGACCCTCATCAACGCGGGCAGGTCGGAGGACGCCCGACGCTTCCAGGCCAAGTACGCCGACGGCGCCTTCCTCTCCGCCGAGAGCCTCGACGAGATGCGGATGCTCTCGGCGGACGTCCACGACCGGGCGAAGGCCCACGGCCGCGTCTGCAAGACCTACTCGATGCTCACCGTCGTCCAGGACGAGACCGACGAGCTGGCCGCCAAGAAGGTGAAGCAGTGGGGCGCGGGGCTCGACCGCGAGGCCCTCGCCCACATGCGTCGCACCTGGGGCATCCCCGAGGACCAGGCGCGCGCGTGGGCCGACGGCGCGGACGGCGAGGCGGCGTTCCAGACGCCGTACGTCGCCGGATCGGCGCAGACGGTCACCGACCACATCGAGTACATCGTGCGCGAAGCCGACCTCGACGGACTCATGCTGATCTTCCCGGAGTACGACGAGGACATGCTGCTGTTCGGCGAGACCGTACTGCCCACCCTGCGCGCCCGCGACGAGGTGGCCGCCTGATGCCCGGCCTGCGCGACACCCAACTCGCCCACCTCACCCGACCCGGCAGCGGGCCCGCGCTGGTCGTGGTCGACGTACAGCGCGACTTCGCCGATCCGGCCCGCCTCACGGAATACGGGCTGACGGACGCCGCGCTGGCTGCCCTCGACCAGGCGGTCACCCGCGTCAGCGACCTCGTCGACGCGGCACGCGCCGCCGAAGTGCCCGTCCTCTGGGTCGAGTTGGGCAGCGACCCGGCCCGTCCGTGGCGGGCGAGCAACTGGCTGCGCGGTGGCGACTACGACGCCCCCATGAGCCCGGCCGAACCGTGCGTCCTCGGTACGCCCGGAGCCGAGTGGTACCGCGTGTGCCCCGCCGAGGGCGAACCGCGCGTCGTCAAGCGCGGTTACAGCGGCTTCCTCGACACCGATCTCGCCGCCCGGCTCCACGAGGCCGACTGCGACTGGCTCACCGTCGTGGGCCTGACGAGCGAGTGCTGCGTGTACGCCACGGCCCAGGACGCCCTGCAACTGGACTGGCCCGTGGTCGTCCCTCGGGACGCCACCGCCGCCTACGACCTCGACGTCAACGCCGCCGCCCTCGCCCAACTGGCACTCAACGTGGCCGTGCTCAGCGACGCCGACGAGGTCACCGAGATGTGGAAGAAGGCAGCGCGGTGACCGGCATGCACATCGGCTACGACCTCTCCTTCACCCACACCGAGGGTGCCTGGGCCCGGCAGGGCTCCTGGGTCGGGCACGACTTCCCCGACGTACGCATGTACATGGAGCTGGCCCGGACGGCCGAGCGCGCCGGCGTGGACCTGCTGTTCTTCGGTGACGGAAGCGGCATCCCCAGCACCTGGCGGGGGAGCATCGAACCGGCCGTCGAGTGGGGCATCCAGTGGCCGCGCCACGACATGTCGCCGGTCATCGCGGCGATGTCCACCGTGACCGAGAAGATCGGCTTCGGGCTGACGTACTCCTCGACGTTCATGCACCCCTTCTACGTCGCCCGGCTGCTCAACTCACTCGACCACGTGACCGGCGGACGCATCGCCTTCAACGTCGTCGCCTCGACGCGCGGCGCGGACGCGGCGAACTACGGGTTCAACGAGCTGATGGACCACGGTCTGCGCTACGAGCGGATGGAGGAGTTCGTCAAGGTCTGCCGCGCGCTGTGGGACTCGGTGGCACCCGACGCCATCGTGCGCGACCGGGACACGGGCCGGTTCGCCGACCCCTCCAAGGTGCACCCGATCGATCACGAAGGGCGCTTCTTCACCGTCAAGGGCCCGCTCGCGTCGGTGCCCAGTCCACAGCACCACCCGCTCGTCGTCCAGGCGGGCAACTCGCCCCGTGGCATCGTCGCGTCGGCGCGGCTCGCCGATCTCGTCTTCGGTTTCGGCGGCAACCTCATGGCCCAGCAACGCCACCGCAAACTGCTCGACGAGGCACTCCTCGCCGAGGGGCGCGACCCGGCCCGCGTGGGCATCCTCTGGGCCACACAGGTCATCGTCGGCCGCACGACTGCCGAAGCCGAGGCACGCCGTGACGCGGTGCACGAGTTCTGGAGCGAGGAGGCCGTCGCCACCTACCTGTCGCACAACGCCGGCTACGACCTCTCGACGCTGCCGGAGTCGTTCCGTCTGGCCGAGCTGCGCGACGAGATCGTGGCGGCCAACGCGAGCCCTGCGGGTCTTGTCGGCTCGCTCATCGCCGAGTTCGGTGAGAACCACACGATGAGCCGGAGCGAGTTCTTCGCGCACGGCCGTGGCAGGGCGACGGGGCTCGACCACAGCATCGTCGGCGCCCCCTCCGCCGTCGCGGACGCCCTGGAGGAGAACTTCGCCGCCACCGGATCGCGCGGCGGCTACATGTTCTCCAGCCCGCTGGCCATGCCCTCGGGCTTCGCCGAGATCAGCGAGCTGCTGCTGCCGGAGCTGCGCCGCCGCGGCGCGCTCGCACCGGCCTACCCGGGCGCCACGCTGCGCGAGAACCTGGCGGTGTGAGATGGCCACACCGAGCGAGCGACGCCACTGGCTCGCTCTCGGCAGCCTGTGCGCGGGGTTCTTCATGCTGCTACTGGACAGCACGATCACCTCGGTCGCGCTGCCCGCACTGATCACCGGCCTGCACACGACCGAAACACTCGCGATGTGGGTCAACAGCGGCTACCTCATCGCCTATGCCGTGCCCCTGATCATCGCGGGACGGCTGGGCGACCGCTACGGCCACCGGCGCGTCCACCTGGTCGGGCTCGCCGCGTTCACCCTCGGGTCGCTGCTGTGCGCGCTGGCCCCCACCATCGCGGCACTCATCGCCTGGCGGGTGGTCCAGGGCGTCGGCGCCGCGCTGATGACTCCGCAATGTCTCACCATCGTCAAGGCGCTGTTCCAGCCGCCGCGCCTCGCCGTCGCGCTCGGCATCTGGGGCGCGGTCGGCGGAGCCGCGGTGGCCGTCGGGCCGCTGGCCGGCGGTCTGCTCGTCGCCGTCGGCGGCTGGCCCGCGGTGTTCTGGGTCAACGTCCCGGTCGGCATCGCCGCGATGGCCGCCGTGGCCGCGTTCGTACCGGCCTTCCCGCGCCAGAAGGCGGGCATCCCGGTGTGGGCGATCTGCGCGAACGCGACCGGCGTCGGTGCACTCGTCCTCGGCATCCAGGGCACGGACGCCGCGAGCGCGGACGTGCTGGGTGTGCCCCGGTGGCTTCTCGCCGTGGCAGGCACGCTGGTCGTCGCGGCCGTCGTCTGGCTACAGCGTCGCGCCGGGCAGCGCGCGCTCGTGCCCGTCGCGTTGCTCCGCAGCCGCGGGTTCGTCACCGCGTCCTGGGCCGGCGCCGCCGCTGCCTTCAGCGCCGGCTCGGCCATGATCCCCCTGATGCTCTACCTCCAGCAGGAGCGTGGGCTCGACCCCGGCGCGGCGGCGCTCACCCTCGTACCGATGGGCGTGCTGTGCCTGCTCGGAGCGCCCGTCTCGGCCCGGCTCAACAACGGCATCGGGCCCCGTGCGGTCGCCGTCATCGGCTCACTCGCACTCGTCGTCTCCATCGGAGCCTCGGCGGTGCTCGTCGCGACGGACGCGCCGATCCCCGCGCTGACCGCCGCCTTCGCGGTGTACGGAGTGGCCAACTCGTTCGTCTGGTCGCCCCTGTCGATCGCGGCGGTGAGCTCGGTGGCGCCGGACGAGGTCGGGGCGGCGTCCGGAACCTTCAACGCCATGAAGCAACTCGGCGCCGTGCTGGGCAGCGCGGTCTGTGCCGTTCTGCTGGCCGGATTCGACTACGCGGCCACCCTCGGCGGCCTCGCCGCCGTCGGAGTGCTCTGTCTTCTCGCGTCCGTGTTCCTCCGAGTCGACCGTCCCGGGGCCGGTACTCCCGCGGTCTCCACCACCGCGCCCCCTCTACCCACAGGAGTCGCCTGATGAAAGCCGTCGCCGTCGTCGGAAACCCCAAGGCCGGCTCGCGCACCCGCGACGCCGCCGAACGCCTCGCCGCAACCCTCGGGCTCGACTGCGAGGTCCTCGAAGTCACCGCCCTCGGAGCCGGCCTGCTCACCTGGGGCGACCCGGACGTCACCGCGGCCGTCGAGCGGGTCAGGTCCGCCGACATCGTGATCGCGGCATCCCCCGCCTACAAGGGGACCTACACCGGCCTGCTCAAGCTGTTCCTCGACCAGTTCCCCACGGCGACCGGCCTCGCCGGCCAGGTGGCGTTGCCCCTCATGCTCGGTGCCGGACCGGCGCACGCCCTCGCCCCCGAACTCACCCTCAAACCCGTGCTCGTGGAACTCGGCGCCACCTGCCCCGCACAGGGCCTCTACCAACTCGACTCCACCTACACGACGGATGACTCACTCGCCCGGTGGGCCGGACAGTGGGGTCCGATCGTGCTCGACGCCACGCAGACGGGAGCAGACCGATGACCGCGCTGAAGGGTTTCACCTCGGATCACGCCGAGGTCAAGAGGGCGTTCGCCGGATTCCCCTCCGGAGTCGCGGCCGTTTCGGCACGGGTCCAGGACGAACCCGCCGTCATCGTCGTCTCGTCCTTCACCGTCGGAGTCTCGCTCAACCCGCCCATGGTGTCCTTCGCCGTGCAGCACACCTCGACGACCTGGCCGGTGCTGTCCCGCGCGGACACGATCGGGGTCTCCGTCCTGGGAGAGGAGCACAGCGACAAGACCCGGCAACTCGCGTCCCCCAGCAAGGAGGGCCGGTTCGCCGGTGTCGAGACGGTCCAGGCGGAGTCCGGCGCCATCTTCCTCAAAGGTGCGCCGGTCTGGCTGGAGTGCACCGTCGAGCACCGCTACCCGGCCGGCGATCACGACATCATCGTGCTGCGCGTGCTCACCATGCTGACGGACGACGACCACAACCCGCTCGTCTGGCACCGACAGGCACTGAAGATGCTGGACAGTTGACAGGACCTCGGCGGGCTGTTCCGGGCGCGGTGAGCGTCCGGAACAGCCCGCCGAGGCAGGAACCGGTGCCGTAAGGTCCCGGCCGGGGAGGCCTCCCCAACCCGCAGCCACGGGCCGTGCGCCGCGGTTCCGCCCTCCGGGGACGACGCACGGTCAGTCGCTCCAGCTCGGCCTGAACCTGTGACAGTTCCCTGCGCGGTAGCTCGACCCGCTCTTTCAGCCGCACCTGCCGCTCGGTGTTCTGCCGCGGTAGCCACGCCGACATCGCCGAGGCCCCTCCCCGAGATATCCATCAACTCGTCTGGCGTTGGAAGGAGTTTGCCCGACAGGGCAAGGTCCCACGGCGTCAACATCGCCGACCCAGCTTGACGCCTCGCCCACGGCCGCGTCGCCAAAAAGCTGGACACAGACCGGCACACCCGCCGCCAACACCGAGCCCAGCGAGGAGAACACCGGCGGCGGGCAATGGCCACCGGTCACGTCGGCGTCCGGGATTCCACCACCCGCAGACACCCGCACCACCGAGATGACCTGGCACCCCTGCGCCACGATCCGGACTCCCGCCTGACCACGACGGTTCCGGCACGCCCTCCGCACCGAATCATCACCGGGACTTGTGCGCCCTGGCACACCGCGCGAAGCGCCGCAGCCCACTGCCGACGGCCCGGTCCGCGCTGCTGGAGAGATCCGTGAGGTTGAGACTTCCGATTCGAGCGTCACCCGAGTCCCACAGGCCGACGGCACCCTGGTCAAACTTCCTGTCGCCGAGGACTCCGAGTTGCTTTGGGAGTGAAAGCGGATCCGGGCTATGGAAGAGGGGCCGACCCCTCCCCTGTGAGGGCTCTCTCCGTAAGCGATCAAGTGGGGTCGGCGTTGCGTTCAGTAGGTAGACCTCACAGCGTGGGGGCGACCCGGCGACCCGGCGACACCGTAGGCGTAGATGCCTGCATAGGCAGGATTGTGCAGCGGGGTCCTTCCGGTTCTAGGAACGCGCCCTGATGGCGGCTGCGAGACGCAGGGCGACGTCGAGATCGTTACTGATCTCGGCTCGTTAGGGTGATGTTTGCTGAACTTGCTGATGTGGGTGTGGTGTTGTCGGTAGTCCGTGGTGTGTGAGATACGCGGATGGGGGCGGGCTGACGCCTGGAGCACGGCGGCGTCGGGAAGCGGTGCGGATACAGGCGGCGGAGCTGTTCACGCAGCAG
>NZ_JBEOYO010000046.1:0-6906 GCF_040297125.1 Streptomyces sp. NPDC001868
GATCACGTGGTGATGGCAGACCCGGAAGGTAACGAGTTTTGCCTGGTCTGACGGGGTCGGTCAGGCCAACTGGCCGCGCGCAGCGTGTCGCGTCCTTCCTATGCGGCAGCCCTTGCCGGCGGAGCTGGCTCGTAGCGCAGTCCGTCGCGCAGAAGGGCCCAGAGGACGTTGACGCGGCGGCGAGCGAGAGCCAGGACGGCCTGGGTATGACGCTTGCCCTCAGCACGTTTGCGATCGTAGAAGCGCCGGGATTCCTCGCAGTGGCGGATGCTGAACAACGCCGAGGTGTAGAAGACGCGTTGGAGGCGGCGGTTGTATCGCTGCGGGCGGCGCGGCGGGCCGTCGATGCGAGGGTGCCCGGCTCGTCGTACGGCAGCTTGCGGAGCGGGCGTTCCTCGGCTCGGGGTTGTCACGCGGGTGCCAGGCGGCGTTGAGTCCGTCTGCGGCTGTGCGTGGGCACTCGGGGCTTCGGGCGATGCGTCGTCCTCTATTACGTCGTAATAGCTGTCGGACTTCGCAGCCTGCTGCGGGGCAGGCGCGGCAGTCTCCTTCTTCGGACCGCATTCCTGCTGCTTCGCCTCCTTGCGGGACCTCCGCGCCAGCGGCCCACCGTGCTGTTCCGAGACGGTGGGCCGCCGCACTTTCAGCTTCTCGTTCGTCGGGGGTCAGCAGCGCTACTTCAAAGTTTGCTGCGGTGTGCAGCGCGGAGTTGCAGGAGGATGTGGCAGGTCAACCAACAGGAGCGGTCTGGCTATCCCGGTGCTGGATGAGAAGGTCGAGCATCTTGTTGAACTCGTCCGGCGGCATCTTGTGAATCAAGAAAACCGCGGCGGATGAGCCGTCCTCGTAGGGGAACCGCTTGGGCTGCCGATGCCCTTCACCACCCCTCGTCTCGTCTGCGGTTGCGCTGGCATGGGAACGCGGGTCTGGTACGGCCACCTCGTTGCCGTCGTGGGAGTCCTCTGTCTCAGAGGAGTCTGTTGTCGGCTCGGCTCCCCCGGCCTGCGCTGCAGCGTCGCTGTTTTCGCCGTTGCCTGCACGAGCAACTTGAGAGGTGGAAGTACCGTCCTTCTTCCGGCTCTTGGAATGGCGCTCCTGCTTCGCCGACTCCTTCCGCGCCCGTTCGGCCTTGAGCTCCTCCAGTGCGGCTTCTTGCCGCTCGGCCGGCTTGTTGCCCACGGCGCGCAGCAGGTCGATGGGCTCTTCGCCGACCCGTGCCTGGAGTTCGGGTGTGAGGTTGAGCAGGGCCAGCCGCTGAGACACCCAGCCCTGGGAGCGGTGGAGTCGCTTGGCCAGGGCGGTCTGGCTGCCGTGGATGGTCAGGAGTCGTTGGAGGGCTCGGGCTTCGTCGAGTTCTTCGAGGTCCTGGCGGTGGATGTTGGCGACGAGGGCGGATTCGAGGAGTTCCTCGGAGGTGGTGCCTTGGTCGTCGCTGACCATGATCTTGACGGTCGTGAGTTGCGCGTCGCGGGCGGCCGCGAGGCGGCTGCTGCCGTCGATGACGACGTGGGTGGTGTCGGGTTCGAGGTCGGCTTCGCGGTCTGGGTTGGCCTTGACGTAGGCGTCGCGGTTCATGACCGTGATCGCCTGCTTCTGGCCGTGTGTTGTCAGGCTGCCTGCGAGATCGGTGAGATCGCCGAGAGTGGAGCGGGGGTTGTCAGGGTTGAGGCTGATGCGGTGCGGGGGGAGTTCGGTGGGGGCGGCGGCGCCGTCGGTGGGGACTCCGGTGGCGGCGGCGACTGCCTGTCGGCGTGCGCTGATGGGGCGTACTCCCCCGCCGAACCGGCCGGCGCCTAGCTGGTCGGCCTTGCTCATGCGATCTCCCGGGCCAGTGCGCGCATGCCGATCGCCTGCTGTGATTTGGGCGCGTACGACAGCAGGGGCTGCTTCATGCGCACTGCTTCCTTCTGTTCCTTGAGATCGCCGATGAGGCCGATGACCCGCGGATCCTTTATGTCGACCCACCCCTGTAGTGAGGAGGTGGCGATGAAACCGCGGCGGGAGTCGTAGAGGTTGACGACGATGCCGAGGTAGTCGATGTCGATCTGAAGGTCTCCGCGCAGGTCGTCGATCTGTGTGGTGAGCAGCTCGTAGGCGTCGGCGGAGCTGTCCTCTGCCTGCACGACGATCAGGGCGCCAGACTGTCCCGGCTTTTCTCCGTCGCGGCGGCGGCCGTAGTAGGCGGCGGCGTCCATGCTGAGGCCGAGGCTGGGCGGGCAGTCGACGAGGATGACGTCGTAGTCGGCTTCGAGCGGAGCGAGGGCTCGTTCCAGGGCGGCTTCGCGGGCCCGCACCGCGGAGAGGCGCACATCGAGCAGGAATGCGTCGTTGCAGGCGGGCAGAAGGTGGAGGCGGCCGCCGAAGTTTTCGTCGTCGATGGAGACGATGAGGTCGCGGAGGTCTCCCTTGGGATCGCCTGCCATGTGGTTGGTGAGGCTGTCCCCGTTCATCGGCAGGGGGTTGGCACCGAGCTGGTTGGTGAGGTGGCACTGCGGGTCGAAGTCGACGAGCAGCACGCGCAGTCCGGGGCCCGGGAGGTTCTCGATGTCGAGAGGGTCGTCTCCTGCCGGCTCCGATTCGTCGGCTCGTGTTGCGCTGGCGCGGAGAGCCTTGGTGAGTGCTTTGGCGACGCGTACGGGGTGCAGGGTGTTGGGGTCTTCGGCCAGTGCCTCGCCGGTACCGGCGGTGATGGCGGTCTTTCCGACGCCGCCTTTCTGGTTGCAGACGACCATGCGGCGGGTGATTGTCGGGCGGGCGATGTGCGGGGCGGGGTTGGCGTCGAGCCACAACTGGACGGCTTGGGCCAGGCCTTGGATGAGAGAGACACTCCGGTCTGTGGCAACGCTTCGGAACGTCTCCCACTGGCCGTCGGGCAGGAAGGTGGAGAAGGACTCGGCGCCGGCGGTGTCGATCGTGGCGGGTGTGGAGGCCAGGTTGCACCAGTCGGTGATGCCCTGCTCTACGGCGGCCTGGATCTCGATGCCGTGTTGGGCGGCTCTGATTTTGAGGTCTTGCCGGAGCCATCCCGGCAGCTTGGAGACGACCTTCTCGCGGTCGCCGGAGGTGGCTGGTGAACTCATAGCGGACACCTTACTAACGTCCATGATCTTTTGCAGCATCGACACGTTAGTTACTGGCACTTTTTGAGGCGTCAGCCCCACCGACAGACTCCCGGCAGGCTATTACGCCGTAATAGCCTGCGACCTCTTGCCGTCGCCAGACCGCGCCCTATTACGCCGTAATGGCTGCGTCCCGGCCCGAAGTCCGGGCGCGAGCCGGGGTAGCGGTGACCGCCCGAGGGAGGCAGTAGCCGCACCACCGGGGCGGAACACCCGCATCTATTGGCTGCCTCCGACAGGAACGGCCGGCACTCCGGCGGCTCCGCTCAAAGCGACGGGTGTCACAAGACCTGCCACCACAGCCTGGATGATGACGTCATTGGCCACTCGCTCGCTGCCCGCCCCGGCCGCGTAGAGCCGGACGGATACGGCCAGCAGGAGGGCCCACCAGGGTGACTGCAGCCAGCTGAGCGCAGCCGTCAGCCCGACGAGGGCGTAGGCGACGTTTGTACGGAACTCCGCTTCGCCCACGGCTCGGTCGTACTCGTTGAACAAGTCGTAGTTGGCGGTCAGCAGTTTGATGCGAAGCTGCCTGGTCTCCCCGAGGATGTCTCGGGCAGCGAGATTCCCCACGAGTCGTTCGCCGCGCTCTCGCTCAGCTCCCCCGCCCGAGTTGGTCTCCGGCAGAGGGGCCGGTACCCGCCCTTGGTCCTGCAAGAAGGCCACCAGGTCGTTGAACGCAAGCCGTGACACGCGTGGCGTGAGGGTCGTCCTGGGATCCCAGAACCGGGCTGTCTTCGGTGCTTCCTGCACGTTCACGGTGACCACTCTGACCGCGAGCATGGCTCCGATGAGGTAGGCGAGAAAGGCTCCGGCCGCGAGCACCCCCGCAGGACCCAGCAAGCCGCCAAGGCGATACAGCGAAGCCCACACGCCTTGAGCCTGCTGTTGTGTTGGCACGCGATTACCCAAGATCAGCCAGAGTGTCAGCAGCCAGATACAGCCCGTTGAGAGCGGCGCTCGGACATCACGAAGGCCAGGCAGCAGATTCGCCAGCATGCATTCTCCCTGATCCCGCGTGCCAGCCCTCTGGGACGCAAGGCACGGCAGGGTTTTGGTGGAGTCCCGAGTATCCGAGATGTGCTTCCGTCCGACTACCACGGTCAGCTGCCGCAGGACGAGGCACTTCGGCAGGTGCCAGTTCCAGCGGACCCACTTGCCGATACGCACATCTGGCTACGCCGATGGCGCCACACTCAGTGGCGGCGTCTATTACGGCGTAATAGATCCGAGGGGGAGGGGAGAACCTGACTCGCCGAGGACGTCCGTAGCGGATGGCCCTCACCGCCATGCAGACTCACTCTCTCGACGAACTGACGGCACCGGCACCTTCGCCCACGTCGCCGCCCCGATCCTGCCGTCGCCACTGCTCTCCGAGGGCAGGCACGTTGGATCAGCGGCCCAACGCGGAGCCTTCGTTGACGCCCTGCTGGCGCAGCACCGAAGAACGAGTCACGCCATTGTGCTGGCCCTCTGCGAAGGCTTCACCGCTGCCGAGCCAACGGCATGATCTGGATGCCAGACAGCAGACGGTACGAGACAGCGGGTGGACGGCCAGCCGCGGAGGTTGCCGTACGACGACCCGACGTACGTGGCCATGCACCTGGAACTGAAGATGCCCCCGCGGACTTCGTGGCGGCCACGCGGTTCATGACAGCGCAGTGCTGGGTCAAGGCCGGCCAGCAGCCGTCTATGGACCTGCTGAAGGAGATGTTGGCGGCGGCCGCACAGCACGGCCCTGGCTCCTTGCGATCGCTCCTTGAGGAGTTCACTACGAGAGCTGAAGCGTCCTGGCCAAACGCAGAAGATGCCCTGTCCTGCTTTCTTCACGACGCGGGGGACAGGGCCTCTCTTGGTGCCCGCCGCCGCATGCGGTGGGGGCAGTCACAGGTAGCCGTACCTCAGCGTTACTCGTGACGACATCGCCTCTGCCATGGGCAGGGGCGGATGAAGTCGAGTGCCAATAGTCGTCGTCTACCAACAGAAAGGTGGACGGCCCCGGAACGCAGAAAGGCCCCCGGCTGCGCCCTCTGTGGAGGAGCGGCCAGGGGGGCCTCGTTCTCTGGGTGGGTCAGTCGACCAGCTCGATGCCGATGGCCAGGCATCCGAGCCGCTCCCTCTCCGGACCGTAGATGCGCCGGATGTTGGCGAGTTGCTCCTCGCGGGTCGCCTCGGGGTTGACCTGGGACGGCCCTTCGGTGTCAAGGAGGTCCTCGAAAGAGGCGTACTCCGCGACCCGTGTCACCCGCGTCAGGCATGACTGGTCGGCGCCCTTCACCGCAAACCGAATCAGGTCACCGGCCGCCAGGCCGTCGAACTTGGCGTACTTCACCCGGACCTCGCGGGTCTTACGGCCGGCGGCCACGAGGTCGAAGTACTGGGGGTACAGGTTCAGCTCGAGGACGCGGGCTGAGGCGGTGCTCATGTAGCCGGGCTCCCTGCGGGTGAGGTACATCAGCCGCGACAGCTCCGCAGCCGAGTACGAGCGGAAGAAGTGCCGGGGGTGGGACAGCAGCAGGCTCGCCAGGTTCCGCAGGCGATCGGCGAACTCCCCTACGGTGCCGGGCCACTTCCGAGTGTCGAGCATCCAGGGTTCGGCGCCTGTGGGCAACGCCGCGTCCCCGGTTCGGATGAGTCTCTTGGAGAGCTTGGCGCCCGCCTCGGCGACGATCATCGGGCAGAACAGCCGCGCGGGCAGCTGCCCCCGGGTCAGCCCGACGGCCTGGAGCGCGCCGTCGACCAGGAGGCTGCCGGGCATCCAGTCGGTGCCCTTGACCATCACCTACAGAACCCCGCTCTCCCCGAGCGCGGCCAACTCCTTGACCATGTTCCGGTACAAGGTGGCGAGGTCGAGGTAGCCGCCGCCGATCGCCGTGATCGCGTCCGTGTACGGGCCGTGATGCGTGCACACCGCCGACACCCGGGTGTTTTTAAGCACTTCTTTGGGCTCCACTGCACGGACAGGAAGTGGTTCCACAACGTAAGAAGTTGATCTGGCTCCACTTCGGGCGGAGCCGCCAAAGACGCACCGGAAACGGCCTGGCTCTTGCCGCCTCCAACTCGAACACGGTTTCCCTGGGGTCGGATGATCATTGATACGGTCCCGTCATGGCTGGAGTACAGGGATCACCGAACGGCCCGGTTACCGCGGCCGATGTCGAACATGCCGTCCGTTTGGCGCTCGCCGCTCTGCGCAGGGCGACCGCTCTGGACTGGAGTGCCAAGGCCGGTTCCCTCGAGTGGGACTGTTGGGAGACGATCGAGCACCTGGCCGACGACCTGTTCTCCTACGCTGTCCAGCTGAGCCCGGCGAACCCGCCGCTGGACACCCACGTGCCGTTCGCGTGGAGCCGCAAGAGGCCGGGCGGTCCCGCGAATGCTGTCTTCGCGGACCGCGAGGCTGGCCCAGCAGGTCTGCTGCAAGTACTGGATGCCAGCGGAGCCTTGCTGACCGCGATCGTCCGCACGACGCCACCCACGGTCCGGGCACATCACGTCTTCGGCCCTGCCGACCCCGAAGGCTTCGCCGCGATGGGCATCGTCGAGGCCCTGGTGCATACCCACGACGTCGCCGAGGGCATGGGCCTGGACTGGACGCCGCCCGCAGACCTATGCGGCCGGGTGCTGGACCGGCTCTTCCCCGACGCCCCGACCGATACAGGCCGGTGGCCAACCCTCCTTTGGGCCACCGGCCGCGCGGAACTTCCCGGTCGGCCGCGCCTTACCAAGTGGCGCTGGTACGGCACTCCCGGCGCTGACAGCAGGCTGTGACGGTCGCGGAGCCGGG
>NZ_JBEOYO010000046.1:7006-16167 GCF_040297125.1 Streptomyces sp. NPDC001868
CGGCCGTGGCGAACGCCATCGACTGCACCAGCGAGGTTCCGGCGTGTGGGGCGCCGTTGATCTGGGTGCCCACCACCAGGGCGATCCGCTGCGGCCTGCTCGCGCGGATCCGTGGGGTGAGGATGTCCTCGACGTTCGTCAAAGCGTTTGCGAGGACGGCGTTCGGGCTGGTGAGTGTCATTGCTGGTGCCTCGTCTTCATGTCGGTGAGGTGCTGTGACTGCGTGGGCCGGTCCCGGGGGACAGCCGGGCCGGAGGTGGGTCACAAGAGACGGGACCCCGCCCCAGAGGGGGCGGGGTCCTCGACGACGGGGTCAGCGGGCGGGGCCGGCCGCGACCAGGGGCGCGCTCAGGGGCCTGCCGAGGGAGCAGGGGTCCGGACTGGCCGGGCTGGTCGGCGCGGGACCCGCACTGCGTGGGCAACACAGCCGTCGAGGACACCGGGGAGGGCGCCTGATGTAGAGGGGCTCGCTACCCCGGTAGTGACCTTGGTAGAGGGCCCCACCTGCGAATTAATGCCCGTAGAGGGGTACAGGAAGGTCCCCATCCTCAGGGGCTTTTTCCTATATGCCCGGACGTTACGGCTCGCAGGCCACGCCGTCGCCGTCGCGGTCCAGGTGCGGCCCATAGCCCGGGTCCCCGGCATACACAGGCGCAGCCCCATCCGCGCGCGCCGCGTCGCAGTTCTCGTAGTACACGTCCGCAGGCGGCGCAGTCGTCGAATCCGCAGGCTCCGGCTCAACTGCTTCCGGCTCCGCAGGCTGTTCCTGGTCCTCGTCCTGGTCCACCGTCTCAGTGACCGTCTCCTCCGGGACAGGAACCGCCGTGGCCGTCACCGTGGCCGTCTCCGTCACAGCTGGCCTCGACGGCGGCACACCAGGCGGGGAAGCCGTCGGCGATCCACTCGACGGAGAGGGCGACCGAGGAGCCTCCTCCTCGACCCCACACGACGTGAGGACTGCCCCGAGGGCGAGGCAGAACACAAGAAGGCCGATGCCCACACTGCTGATCCGGCCCGGCCACCCCATCGCCGCCCATCGCCTCCGGGCCCGCCATACGAGCCCCCGACGCCCGCCAGTGCCAGCCATAGCCACCACCACCGATTCACCGATCAGCCACTGGCCATCAGTGCACCACGCCACCGAGCACCCCGCACACTGGTGGCATGGAGTCGCTCATCATCCGGCCCGGTCACCTCACCGACCACCGGACCTCGCAGCCGACACGCAGCCCCACCAGACGGCCCCGCCTCGCTCGCCGAGGACGGGGGCGCACAATGCGTGGCAGTGAACGCATGACGCCGGCTCCCACTGACCGGGAAGGTAAGCCATGCCCAAGCGCCGGCCCTCATCCAACGAGGACAGTCTGCTCGTCGCACTCTGGTGGCTGTTCCTCGGAGGTTGTGCCGTCGTGGCGTTTCTCCTCGTGGCCAACCGAATGTTGAGCGGCACCAGCGTGCCACCTGTTGCCCCCTCGTCGTCGCCCGCCGCTGCTCCTTCCTGGGAGCCTCCCGCGTACACCCCCGCGCCTGACACAGCCGAGGACGACTGGCTAACGGCGTACCCCAGCGGCTGCGAGGCCGGTACGCCGCTCGCCTCGCCGTGGGACCCCTGCGGCAGCCCTCCTTGAAGGCGCCCCCGCGTGCCATATGAGTGCCATCACCCCGGCAAACCCGCAGATCACAGCCATCGGACCGCATCCTCTATGCGGTTACGGGTTGCGCGCAATCCGCAGGCGCATCCCTCCACCGGCAATCCCTCGCAATCCCCGAGCGGCACCACGCCGCCGCCCTCCATCCTGGACGTCCGACCACCCAGGACGCGGAGACGACATGACGCTCAGGTTCCTCGGCACCACCAGCGACGACGGCGACTGCCCCACCCTGTACGAGATCGACGGCACCGACGAGATCCTCGTCCAGGGCGACCGAGAGACCGACCCCGCCCACCTCGTACAGCTGCGCGACGTCAAGCCATCCGAGACGTTCGTCCGCGTCCCCCGCGCCCTCCTCACCCGCTACGCGCCCCGCACCGAGACACCCGAGCTTCAGCCGTTCACCTCAATCGCCCACCTGTTCCGCGAGTTCCGGCACACCGCCTGGCGGCTGGAGACCCGCCGTGGCTACGCCTCCGACCGCAACAGCTCGAAGTGGCAGCGCTGGCAGGACGGCGAAGACATCGCAGCCGAGCCGGCCAACTCCTGGCGGGACAACGTCACCGCGCAGACCGCGGCCGGGAAACGGTTCGAGCGGGTCCGCCTCGTCGACACCCCGCCCACCGAGGGGCAGCGGTTCCTCCTCGCCAGCGCCCCGTCCAACGTCGCCGCCGGCGAGGAAATCCGCAACCTCACCCGCGGCCAGGCCGAACAGCTGTGCCTGCCCGACCACGACTTCTGGCTGTTCGACTCCCGTGTCGTGGCCCGGTTCGCGTTCGACGTGGACGACACCACCCTCGGCGTGTACGTCACCGAGGACCCCGCCGAAGTCCTCGCCGCCTGCCAGGCCCGCGACGCCGCCTGGCATCACGCAGTGCCTACAACGGAGTTCGCCAGGCAGGTACGTTCCATCGTGTGACCACGGACTTCCAGACCGCCCGCGAGGCCCTCGGCGCGCGCCTGCGTGAACTCCGCGCCGAGGCCGGCCTGGAAGGCAAAGACCTCGCCGCCCGGCTCGGCTGGCAGTCCTCGAAGGTGTCCCGCCTGCAGAACGGGAAGCAGACCCCGACCCGCGAGGACCTCACCAGCTGGGCCCGCGCCATCGGCCGAGCGGACGCCGAGCCCGAGCTGCACGGCCTGCTCGCCGGGCTGGACATGAAGCAGCGTCACCGCTCGTGGCGACGGCAGTTGGCCGGCGGGCACCGCGGCCGCCAGGAGATCGCCGTCCGGCAGACCGAGGCGACGACCATGCTCCGGGGCCTGGAGGTGTCGCGGATCCCCGGGCTGTTCCAGACACCGGAGTACGCCCGCGTCATCTTCGACAGCAACGCCGAATTCCGGGGCATCACCCCGACGACCGAGGCCGCCGTCGAGGCCCGCATGCGGCGCCAGGAGTCGCTGTACGACCCGGAGAAGACGTTCCGGTTCCTCGTGTGCGAGGCCGCGCTGTACCACCGCCCGTGCCCCGTGGAGGTGATGGCCGAGCAACTCGACCGCCTGTACAACCTCGTCGGCCAGCGCCGTATCGAGCTGGGCATCCTGCCGTTCGGGGCGCAGCTGCGGCGTACCGCCCCGCACGCCTTTTGGATCTACGACCGCCGGTTGGTGATCGTCGAGACGATCAGCGAAGAACTCTGGCTCACCGGCGAGGACGACATCGCCCTGTACGAGCGGGCCTGGGAGTGGCTGGCCGAGGCCGCCGAGTACGGGACACCGGCCCGCCGTCTGATCGGCCGCGCACGGGCCTCTCTGGACCTCACGTAAGCAAGCCGGAGCAACCGGCCCGCCGCCTCGCGCAATCCGCTGCAATCGGCGCGCAGGCACGCAACCGCCTTGCCTACGGTCCTGGCCATGACCCCCTCGCCAGGCATCGCGCACCTCTACGAGGCCGGGGACGCGTGGCTCGCAGACTGCTCCGCGCACCCGGACCTCGTACGCCAGGCGTGGAATGTGGAAGCCCTCGCCCCTATCGGCACCGGTAAGCACTGGCTCGCCGTCGAGGCCCGGCTCCTCGACACGATGAACGCCGTCAGCCGGATCGGTGCCGAGCGTCTCGGCCCGGTCCTGGCCGACCCCAGTGTCGAGCGGGCCTGGTGGCTGATCGCGCCGGACGCCGCCGAGGACCTCGCCGACGTAAGACAGGTTCGCCTACGCCCCGAAGGCTGGCCGCTGCACTGTCCGCCGACGGGCTGGTATCAGTGCGGCCGTCTGTGGCTGCACCGCCCGGACGGTACCGGCCGGCTGAACGACCCCACGCTGATCGCTGCCGCTCTCGGCCCAGGTGGCGGCGCCCGACTCCCCGCGGAGGCCTGCTGATGAAGCCGCAGACGACTCAAGAGCTGCCGGTCATGCTGCCGGACCCGACGCGCCCCCCGCGGCCCGCACCGGGGTGTGACGTGTGTGCGGCGCTCGACCGGCAGCGCGCGGACGCCGAGGGCCGGGGCAACATCCGGCAGGCCACGACGTACGAGATGGAGATCCGTAGCCACCCCCATCCCAAGCCGGTGAAGCAGTGAGCGGGGTGAGCTGGCAGTGCCAGGAGGCGGGCAGCGGCGGCCCTGGCCATCTCCAGGCTGTCGTGTCGGATGGCGCGTACGCCCGTTACCGGTCCTTCACCACGCACTTCTACGGTTGTGACGACTGCGAGTTCGGTGAGGTCCGCTGCCCGACGGCCCAGGAATTGTGGGCGCGGTATACGCGCGCCCTTCAGACGCCCGTCCGTCCCGCACCCCAGGCGTGAGGGGGCGGTCGGGTGCAGGCAGCCGCCGCGGGCAAAGGGTCCGCATTGGTGCGGACCCCTGGCGGCGACCAGCGGGGTGCATCACGCCAGAAGGGTCACAGGATGGCCATACCAGCCCGTACGCTCCGCGTTGGCCTCATGATTCGCTCCACGCACACACGCACGTCCTTGGGGGGACCATGAGCGACGCCACACCGCCACCCACTGCTGCCACACCACCGACACCGCAGCCGCCGAAGCGCAACCACACGAACACGATCATCATCAGCACAGCAGCAGTACTCATCGCGGGAATCGTCACCGCGGGCATCGTCGTCTCCAACTCCTCCGACGACGACCCTGCACCGACTGTGGTCAAGGCGGCCAGCACACCGTCAGCCAGCAGCACGAAGGCAAGCCCGTCACCGTCACCCAGCCAGGAGACGCTGAAGCTCGGCGACAAGGTCGACATCGACGCGGGCGGCAACAAGTTCTCCGCCGCCGTGCTCGCCCACAAGGACAAGGGCCTCAGGAGCCCGACGGGACTGTTCCAGGATGGGCAGAGGCTGGCCCTCGTCGAGGTGAAGGTTTGCAACGAAGGCGAGGAGCCAATCTCCGTGGCCCCGTTCACATGGTCCCTGGCCTACGAGGACGGGTCGCGGCTGGAGCCCTTCCACATGACCGGGAGCGAGTTACCGCCGCCGGTGTATCCGATGGACGCGAAGGTCAAGGGCGGAGACTGCGTGCGCGGCAACATCTTCTTCGAGGTGCCGAAGGGGTTCGGCAGGGCGGAGCGGGTGTTGTACTCGCCGGCAGATCTGGATGAGCCGGTGGAGTGGAAGGTCGGCAAGTAGCTGCGAGACCCCGAGCGCGGCCGTGCCAGCCTCGCCGGGCTCCTCTGTGGGTTACGGCTCAAGCGACTTCAGGCCGCCCCGCCGACGGATCTCTCCGCGCATCGGATCGAAGATCTGACGGGCGACGACCCGCCCGTCGAGCTCGATCGTCTGGTACACGATAACCGGCTGGCCTCCGCCCGTGGCCGGGCCGCCGTAGCGTCGTCCGGTCGGGGCGGTGAGCATCGACTCCCAAGAGGGTGCGAAAACCCCGTCGAGGGAGCCAGCCACAGGCGGGCGGCGGGGCAGGACCCGCAGCCACGTCTCCCGGAACACGGCGGTCTGTTGCTGCTCCGAGTAGGTCTCCACGCCGTACGGGACCGACAGCCGCTCCGACAGCGCGTCGAACAGCGGCCGGTAGAGGGTGCCGACCAGGCTGGCGATGCCGTCCGTCCCGAGGGCCTGCGCGTAGGCGAGCTGGTAGCGGTTGCCCGTCGCGGGATCGGTGACGATCTCGTGCGGCGCGTTGTCCAGCGCGGAGAATCGGACCTCCACGGGCAGGCCATGACGGTCACGGAGCCGGGCGGCCGTGGCGAACGCCATCGACTGCACCAGCGAGGTTCCGGCGTGTGGGGCGCCGTTGATCTGGGTGCCCACCACCAGGGCGATCCGCTGCGGCTTGCTCGCACGGATCCGCGGGGCGAGGACGTCCTCGACGTTCGTGAGAGCGTTCGCGAGGACGGTGTTCGGGCTGATGAGTGTCATTGCTGGTGCCTCGTCTTGATGTCGGGTGAGGTGCTGTGACTGCGTGGGCCGGTCCCGGGGGGCAGCCGGGCCGGAGGGTGGGTCACAGGAGGCGGGACCTCGACCTGGGGGCCGGGATCCTGGACGACGGGTCAGCGGGCGGGTCCGGCCCCGCTCAGGGGCCGGACCCGCGGGGGAGCAGGAGTCAGGACTGGTCGACGGGGCCCGCACACTCCGTGGGCAACTCGGACGACCGGGCCGCGCTCCGAGAGCTGCGTGAGCGCGTTGTCGACGGACCCGGAGGTCGGCCCGCAGTCCGTGCCGGCACCGACGGCTTGCGGATCTCGCGGGTCCGGAGTTGTCCGTCATCCGTCGCCACCGTTCACGCGCTCGTGGATCTCGATCAGCCTGCCGATCGCGTCAGGGTTTTCCGCCGTGCCGACCCACTGGCCGCCTGCGGTGAAGACCGGAACGGTCTCGGTGTCGGCGTCGAACACCACGATGTAGTCGCCGTACCTGTCGAGGACCATCTCCTGCAGGGCCCGGGCCGGTGCGGGGGCCAGGACCTCCAGGGCCTCGACGGTGAGCCGGGCGGGCTGAGCCGGGTCGTCGAGCTGGGTGAGGAACCCGGAGACGTGCAGCAGGTCGCCGGACTGGATCTCGGTGAGCAGGGCGTACGCGATCCGGGAGTCGCTGGTGGTGCAGAACCAGACGACGTCGTCCACGAGGTCGTCGGTGGGGGAGACGACCAGCTGGAACCGGGCGGTGCCCGGGCCGTCGCCGGGCGCGGGCACGGTGTAGAGGAAGCCGTCGACGGTGAGCGGCATGGTGTCCATCAGCTCGCCTCCGCCAGGGCGGTGGTGCGGTGGGCGGCGTCGTAGGCGTCGACCACCGACTTCCGGATCACCCCGGCGTCGGCGACCTGGTGGCCGTTGGCCCGTGCCCAGGTCCGGATCGCGGCCAGCTGCTCCTTGCTTCGCTTGCCGTTGGGCGCGGGGGCGGCGGTCACGGCGGTGGTGCCCTGGCTCTCGGACGTGGCCTGGTCCTCGGTGGTGGCGCGGCCGCCGGACTTCACCTGGCGCAGCTGTGCCTGCGCGGCCTCCAGTTCGAGCTTGGCCCGGGCGACCCGTTCCTCTGCCTCCCCCTGTGCGGCGTCGGCGGTACGGCGTTCGGTCAGCTCGGTGAGGTCGCTGCGGACGCGGGCGGCCCGGTTGCGGATGGCGGCGGCGGGGTGGTTCTCCGCCCACACCAGTAGGGCCTCGGTCTGGTCGGCGTCCATCGTGTTGTCGGGCACCGTGGCCGGGGCCGTCTCCGCGGCGCCGGCGCTGTTCTCGGTATCCGCGTCGGCGGCGGGCAGGCCGGTGCTCTGGACGGCTTCGGCGAGCTTGGCGTGCTGGACGGCGTCGGCGAGCTCGCTCTCCGACAGGCCGAGGGTGTCGCGGACGTGCTCGGGGCTGTCGCCGTTGTTGAGCATGGAGGCGGCTGTGGCGGTGTAGGCGTTGGCGGGCATCGGGGCTCCGGTCGTCGGGGTGTCGGCGGTGGGAAGGTGGGGGAGCAGGGGGACGAGGTCGTCCTTGGTGCAGGGCAGTCCGAGGGCGCCCAGGAGGTCAGCGAGGTCGTCCTTGTCGCGGGCGTGGTGGGCGACCACCAGGGAGGCGGCGGCGTTCTGGCCGCTGCCGAGTTCGGTGAGCTCGAGGGCCTCGGCTTCGAGGGCCTCTTTCATGTCGGTGAACATGGCCGGCCTCCTACGCCGCGCTCGTGCGGGGCTTGCGCAGGGCGAGCGCCAGGAGCTCGCGGTTGTGCTCCTGCTGGGCGGGGGTGATCGGCCGGGGCTTCGCCGTCCCGGGCCGCCGCCAGTTCGGGTGCGCGGGCGGCTCGGGGTAGACGAGGACCTGGTCGACGTCGTGGTGTGGGGTACTGCTCATGGATGTCCTCCAGGTGGAGGTCAGGAGTGGTCGCCTTGCCCCGTGAACTTGGGCTTCGGCGTGAGGTCGGAGGCGAACCGCCTGCGGCGGGCCTCAACGGGGTTGGCGGTGATCCATGCCTCGGCGCGCCTTGTGCACGGGCTAGCCGGAGTGGGAGCGCATGGGCGTGGGCCGGCCGCACAACGTGCAGGCGAGGTCCTGCCAGCGGTCGAAGTGCTGGCCGTCGCGCCAGACGAGAAGCTCACCGGGAGCCGGGACCAGGCCCGGCAGGAACGGCGTCGTCTCCTTTTTGCATCCCGAACGGGTCACGGCCGGAAGTCGGGCAGCTGATGGAACACGCGGTCCAGCAGGTCCAGCGACGGCTTCCAGGGCACGACCTGCCCGCGTGCGGGGACGGGCAGGGACAGCTCCTGGACGTCCTCGACCACCAGGTGCCAGGCACCCGGGGGCGCCCACTCCGAACAGGGCGGCGCTCCTTCAGGGTCCTGGTGGCAGTCCGTGATCCGGGCGATGCCGACCACCGCGCCCGTGACCAGCTGACGGCCTCGGATCGTGCGGCCGATCAGCGGGGTACGCAGAGCGCCCTGGTCGATGGTCTTGCTCGTGTGCAGCAGCACCCAGCCGGTCCGCCACCGGACAGGCCGGTTCTCCACCGTCTTGGCCCCGGCGAGGATGCAGGCCGCATACGGCTGCCGAATGCTGATTCCGCGGATCCATTCGCCCTCGGGCAGAGTCACGACGCTCATGCCGCTCGCCCCCACACTGCCGTGCCCGGCCTGCCCGCCCTGCGCCCGTTGATGGAGGGCACCTTGGCGTGCTCCGGCGTGGCGAGGACGGCGCGGCCGGAGTGCTTGCCGTCGTAGAGGGCTGCGTCGGCGGCGCGCTGCGCCACGGACAGGTCGCGGGTGCCGATCACGTCCAGGGCCGCGGCGCCGACCGAGGCTGCGACGTCGACGGCCTGGCCGTCGTCGAGAACCACCGGGATGCGCAGCATCCGCACCAGCTGCGCGAGGCGGACCTCGCGACGGCCACGGGGCAGGTGCAGCACGATGGCGAACTCGTCTCCACCGAGCCGGCCGACGGCCGCACCCGGGCCCGCCCAGGCGGTGAGCCGGTCGGCGGTCGCACGCAGCACCGTGTCCCCAGCCGCATGGCTCAGGCGGTCATTGACGTCCTTGAAGTGGGCGTGGGGGGGGAGGAACACGACGCTGTGGGAGCCCGGGGGGACGGGCGGCGGGGGGGCCCGGGGGGGGGGGTGGGGGCCCCCGGGGGGCGGCCCCCGGGGGGG
>NZ_JBEOYO010000046.1:16176-69874 GCF_040297125.1 Streptomyces sp. NPDC001868
GGCCCCCCCTCGCTCCTCCCCCTCTCCTTCTGGTTGCCGTCGATCATCTCCCCCGCCCGGCCCCCCCCCCCCCCCCCCCCCCACGACGGTGTCGTCGCCGTGTCGGCGCAGGACCTGCCGGGCCCGGGCGGTGTACGCGTCGCGCCGGAGGAGCCCGGTGAGCGGGTCCTTCTTCGCGGCGGCGAGCCGCCGGTGCAGCGCGAGGGCGTGCACGATCCAGCCGGTAAACGGCACGGCGGCGGTCGTCAGTAAGAGGGTGCGCTGGCCGATCCGGCCCTGAACGCGCAGGAGGGACGACATACTTGGGTTCTCCGTCTCGTCTCACGGGATAGGTGGGCCCGGGACAGCCGTCAAGCCGGCAAGCAGAGCGGCTGTCCCGGGGCGGAGCTACTGGTGGAAGTCGCTGGCGTGCGGGTGCCGCCAGCTGTACGGGTCGTCCCAGGGGCCGGCCGACGCGGCCAACCAGTCCGGCTCCCAGCCGGGCCGCACGCCATATGCGCCCCAGCCGTCCGACCGTTTGCGGGGAATCTCAAGCCCGGCCTGCTGTGCGGCGACGGCGGCGGCGTAGACCTCGTGGGCGAGCCGTACGGCCTCACCCGTGCTGGTGGCCGGGCCGGTGAAGACGTGCAGACCGCTCATGCCGGGCTGGGCCGTGTTCCTGATCGGGACGTCGACCTCGTAGTAGGGCAGGGTCACGTCCATCTCCTTTCGTGTTGAGGGGCCACTGCGACCGCCCCGGCCCGGCAGTGGCGGGTCCGGGGCGGCACAGAGTGCGCTCAACGCGCAGAAGTTCAGCGGGTGGCTTCGATGGCGTACCGCAGATGCGTGCGCGCCCGTGCCAGCCGATCTCGCTGGTCGTCATCGGTGAGGGTCAGCGCGTCGGTGAGGTGGCCGATCGCGTGCTCCAGGACCTCCTGGCCCGCCGCGAACGCGCCGTCGCCGAGGACTGGCGAGGTGAGATCGACGGCTCGACCTCACCCTCACCTTCCTGCGTAGCAAGCGAGAACAGGCCCGGCACTTCGAGCGAACCGGGCCGGTTCCGCTCGGACTTCCCGCAGTCCCTCACCAGAATCCCCAGCTCACAGGAGGGTGATCAGGAGAGCGGAGGCGAGAAGCGCTGTCTGATGCAGGGCCTGATCGGACAAATACATGCCGTTCATCCCCGCGGCCTTCAGCTCCGCGAAGCCCTTCGACCCGACGTGCTCCAACAACCAGCGCACCGGCCACCGGCGATCGAAGAACGCATGCGTCACGATCGAGACGGCCAGCCCCGCCGCCAGTCCGGTGAAGGACATCTGAAGCGGGAGGACAGCCCAGACCAGGCCCAGCATCACGGCCATCACCAGGTGGTACTGGGCTACGTGTCCCAGACACGCGCCCCAGCCCTGCCTCGGGCTAACGCCGTCGGCGACCTCGGCCGCCGACGGCGCCGCCTTGCCCTCGGCCTGGTGGTCGGTCTGCCCGATCACGTGGTCCGCGAGGTTGTGACCGACCGCGAGCACTGCCCACACCGAACCGAACGTCGCCACCGTGGCGACCTGCTCAACGCTTGTCATCGGGCACCCACCAGAAGGCCGCGACCCGAGAGCTCGGTAATGTCCGAGGTCGAACCCGTCATCAGTCCAGCGGGCCGCCGTGAGAGGGAGCACTCATGCCATTCGGTGACTTCGATGCGTGGCGGCGAGAGCTGCTCTGGACAGGCGTGCTCGTCCAGGACGGTGACACCTCCGTCACCGACGAAGAGGCCGGCTACCTCTACGACCGCTACGTCGCCCTTGCGGACATGGTCGACGGCACCGAGGGCCCCGCAGCAGTTCACGCCTTGATCGCGTCGCTCCAAGTGGAGCAGGGATACGGCGCCCACGAAGCTATCTACGGTGCCCTGGAGCAATTCCCCAGCCAGCACCTGGTCAGTGGCACGATCACGGCTGCCGCCGACCTCTTGAACATCCCACGTGACCACAGCGGCCAAGTCCTCCAGCTCCTGACCCTTCTGGGTAGCACTGATGACCTGAGGACGTTCACAGACGCTTGCAGCCACCTCGAACCTGAACTGCGGGCTGGACTGGCAGCACTCATTGCCGATCATGAGGCCGACGAGTGGCTTGCAGACGAGCGCTCCCTCGGACGGCTCCGGCTCGCACAGGACTAACCTCCTCCGCTCGGCAGCGCCCTTGTTGGTGCAGAGAACATCGAGGTGGAAGGCGCCATTCATTCCGTGCGAGGCCAGCCGGTAGAAGTTGCCCTTGCCGGTCTTGGTGGCGAGCTTCTCCAGAAAGCCCTCGCCCGGCACGCGTCGGTCCGCTGCGTAGTGGGTTCCAAAGGACACCGCGAGCGCGGCCGCGGCGGCCGCCGGGTGGACCCGGATGCCGAGCGCACGGGCGCCGACCCCGGCGACGATCGCCTGCGTGGCCGTGTAGGTCAGGCAGTGGTGAAGGCACGCCTTACAGCCGTCGGCCGTGCCGTGGGTCGTCTTCTCCTTCGTGTCCGGGTCCTCGTAGGTGACCGGGTGGTCGTCGGAGGCGCCCTTCACGCGGGCACAGAAGCCGTCCTGAATCCAAAAATCGCCGATGGCGCTGGCGGCGCGGGTCAGTCCGAGCAGGGCCGCGAACACGGCGGGACGGTGAGCATGCATGCTGGGTTTCTCCCGATCTCGAAGGGGTGAGGGAGCGGGCGGCCGGCCTTTGCCGGTGCTGCGGCCACCCGGGTTGTGCGGGCCCCGTCCCGGCCCGGACGGTCGGGACGGAGTTCGGCTCACGCGGCCAGCCGGTGAGGGACCGGGGCCGGGAGGGTCATGAGGCTGCTGGGATCCACGGGCGTTCCGTCGAAGCACTCGATGCAACAGCCGAGCTTCTTCGAGAGGCAGAAAAAGAACCGTCTCCCGCAGTCGCCGCAGGTCTGGCGGGCTGCCATAGCCCGGTCCAGGGCCCATTCCTGAGCGAGCGTCGGAGTCCGCTTGGGCTTCGCCAGGTCGACACGGAGCAGGAAGCCCCGGGTGGGGTGGTTGTACGACCACTGCGGCCGGTAGGAGCACCACTTACAGCGCAGACACCTCAGGCGCTCAACGTGTCAAGCAGCTGCGGCAAAAATGGTTGGAAAGGCCGTGTGTTCTTCGAACAGCGTGTGGTGCTGGAGGCAGTAGTAGAGCTGCCCGAGCATGCGGTTGAAGAGGTTGCGCTGGGCGGCGGCGTGCCAGTCTCCGTGGTCGTCACGGCGGCGCCGGTAGTGGGCCTTGGCGCCGGGCGAGGCGGTGATGGAGGCGAAGGCCCAGAGGTAGCCAGCATGGTTGAGCCGGTCGTTCTTCACCCACCTGCGGGTGATGCTCGACTTCTTGCCGGAGGCCTTTGTGATGGGCGAAGCGCCGGCGTATGCCTTCAGGCCGCGGGCGTCCGCGAAGCGGGCTTTGTCGTCTCCGATCTCGGCGAGCACCCGGGCACCAAGCTGGACGCCGAGGCCGGGGAAGCTGAGGATGATCTCAGCGTCCGGGTGCTGAGGGAAAGTTTCTTCGACCGCCTCGGTGAGGTCGGCGGCGGCGGCGGCGGTGCAGGCTGCCTCCAACTGGAGCAGGAGGGCCAGCATTTGCTTGCCCAGTGCGTCCTCGACGAGCTGCGGCTGGTGGGCGTAGTCGTCGCGGAAGACGTCGCGGAGCCGCTCGGCCTCGGCCGTGATGCCGCGCTTGCGGCCGGCCTGCTTGAGCGCGGCCTCCAGCTGCGTGCGGGTCAGCCGCGCGGCCCGGGTCGGAGTCGGTGCCGCCTTGAGGAGCTCCCTGGCCTCCGGCCGACACAGGCCGTTTCGCCAGGGCTCGAAGGCCGCCAAGGCGGCCGGGTAGTACTCCCGCAGCAGCGAACGGAGCTGGTTGGACAGCTGCTGGCGGTTCCAGAGCGAGTCCTGCTGAGCACGGGCGAGGACAACGGCGATGGCTCGGCCGAGGTCGCTGTCGTTGGGCAGCGGCCGGTGGGCGTGCATGTCGGTGCGCAGGATGTTCGCGAGGACCAGGGCATCGCCAGGGTCAGACTAGGATCGGAAGCGGTCCGTCGCGAAGGATGTGCGCCATGTACGACACCTTCCGATACCGCTATCTCCACGCCGGCATGGGCCTGGCCGCAGATCTACGCGCCGACGCGTACGAGACGGACGACGCCCCACCCCTGACCGGCCTCCTCATCAACCGCTCGCTGTACCTGCGGCTCCCCGCGGACCGTGCCCCGTACTGGCTGGACGCGGCCTGGCTTGCTTTCGGCGCTTCCCTGCACGCCGAGCAGTTGGCCGACGGCCGGGCCCTGGTCCTCGACGTCGGCGCGTTCACGTACCCCGGCGCCGACTACCGTTCGGAGGTCGCTGCTCTTGCTCTCGACGGCTGGATCCACCGCCGCTTCGGGCTCGCCCCCTGCGGTGCCGCAGTGACGTACGACCGGCCTTCCCACCGTTTCGCCTTCACCTGGCCGGGCCCGGTCACCCCCTTTGCCGACGAGTCTTCGCCACCGTGCTCCGCGTGAGTGGCCAGCCACTGACGAGTGTTCCCCAGTGTTCGACGTACGCGGCGGTGCCGTAACAGGGCCAGACCTCCGCTTCCACGATGGCACCCATGATCAGCCCGGCTTCGTTTTGCCGCTGCCCGCCGATGCGGGGCCTCGGGGCCCGGACCCCTGCTCAACTGCGAACCCGGTCAAAGTTCAGTGAGATCGGCCAAGGTTCAGTGAGACGGGCACTGCCTCAGGTGCCCCTGTGCATGCGGCTGCTGTGAAGGGGCTACCGACGAAATACGCTGAACTCCGGTTTTGCCAGTCATTTTGATGTGCTCGATCCTGTGCTGACGTCGCCAGGTTCCCTGGTGACCTGACCGGTGGCGAAGCACCGCGCTGGCGGTCGTACTCTCCCCATGAAATGGGGCAACCGCCTGGCCGTGCCCGATCGTCCTTCGGACATGACGTCCGCAACCCCCGAAGTGCCCTCCAGCACCCCACCGAACTGGCCGCACTGCGGCCGCGAATCCACGCAAGAGGACCCAGTGGGTTGCCGAGGCATCCACGTCTCCGGGCACACCGCCTGTCTGGCCCATCTAGACGAGGGTGGCCGCTCCGCCTACCTGGCGGCCCTGTCCCCCGGCGCCGACATCGACCACCGCGGCACCCCGTTCACCGCAGGCTTACTGACCGAATTGCTTGCCGCTCTGCAGGATCCGGCAACTAATCGCCCGCGTCTGGGTATCGCCCGGCTGGATGAGGCGGAGTTCGCACAAACTGCCCCATTCCATGAGGCGTACTTCTCCGGCGACGCCTGGTTCATCGGGGCGCAGTTCTCCGGTACCGCTTGGTTCATCGGGGCGCAGTTCTCCGGTACCGCTTGGTTCGACGGCGCACGGTTCTCCGGCACGGCGCGATTTATCGGGGCGCGGTTCATCGGTCCTGGCAGGTTCATTGGAGCGCGGTTCTGTGCTGCTGCGCGGTTCGATGAGGCCCGGTTCTCCAGCGCCGCACGATTCGATACCGCCCGCTTCGAGGTGCCCTTCTCCTTCGGGCCTCTGGTATGCGCCCAAACGCTGGGTATGACCGGTACGGCCTTCACCAGCCCGATGATCATCGAGGCGGCTGCAGCCAGAGTCGAATGTACCCGGGCTTGGTGGTCGTCCACGGCGACGTTGCGGTTGCGCTACGCCGACCTGGACCTTACTGATGCCGCCGTCGAGTACCCGCTGACGGTCATCGCCCGAACCGCACCTTTTACTGACTCCCGAGGCCGCTCACTACCGGAACCAGAGTTCTCCGGTAACGATCCGCGTGTGTGTCTGACGTCCGTGAACGGAGTGGACGCTGCGCACCTGGCACTGCACGATATCGACCTGAGCACCTGCCGGTTCGCCGGCGCCATCCACCTCGACCAGCTCCGTGTGGATGGTTGGTGCACTTTCGGCAGCACACCCATCGGTACCCAGTGGTACCGGCACTTCGCTTGGCGATGGAGCACTCGACGCACCCTGGTCGAGGAGCACTACTGGCGCGCTCAGAACGTCCGCCCCGCCCTAGCCCGCGGCTGGCTACTCCCGTCCGAGGGCACCACGGTCTTGAAGCCGACGGCGCTGGCCGTCCTCTACCGACAGCTCCGCAAGTCGCTGGAGGACGACAAGAACGAACCCGGAGCCGCCGACTTCTACTACGGCGAGTGCGAGATGCGCCGCCATGACACCGACGGCTCATCCTTGGCCGAGCGGGCACTGCTGACGACGTACTGGGCGCTGTCGGGCTATGGGCTGCGTGCGACCCGCGCCCTGGTCTGGCTCTTAGGCGCCATGACCGTCACCCTTGTGGCGCTGATGGTATGGGGGCTTCCAGCGGAGGATCCGAAACCGCAGACCACCGGCCGTCAGGTGGCGGTCGGCCGGAATATCACGCTCACCACCGACACTCCCGATCCCGTCAACCCCACCGGACCGTGGGGCGAGCGCGTCACCACCGAGCGGTTCGAGAAGGCGCTGCGGGTGGTGATCAACTCGGTGGTGTTCCGCTCCTCCGGCCAGGACCTGACCACCGCCGGCAACTACACCGAAATGGCCTCGCGCCTCACTGAACCCGTCCTCCTCGGCCTGGCCGTCCTTGCCCTCCGCAGCCGCGTCAAACGCTAGACCGACGCACTGCCGAGTGAGGGCCACACCAGCGACATTGGGCATGATGTGCCCGCGTGGGTAGCGACGTTGCCCGGACAGCTTCGGGAGGGGGCGCCCACGGCGCCGGGCAATTCCGAGATCAGCTTCGCTACGCGTACCTGCCAGTAGCTTCGCTCTTCAGGGCCGCTAGGTAGCCGGCCCAGCGACCTCGTGCCAGCTGCCGTGCCGGGCCTGGAAAACCTCTTCCCACCGCTGGTAGAGGAAGCCGCCTTCCTCCCAGGACTCCTTTCACGCGGCGCGCAGCCGCGCGAGCCGCCGGGTGCCGGGCTTGCCGTCGAGCTCGAGGACCGGCGGCGGGCGTGTCTGGTCGATCAGGTCGAAGAAGGACGGGTTTTCCTGGCCGTTGACCGGCTTGTCGTTGTGGGGCATGGCGTTGCTGCTCCTTCGGCGGAGGGGTTGGCGGAGGGCGGTGGCGGGCTGGCCGGAGCCGGTCAGCGGATCTCGTTGCGGGTGCGGGCGAAGAACGCCCCGCGCGTGGTGCTGTTGTTGTGGATCTCGGTGTGGTGGGTGACCGGACCCTCGAAGACGTTCTTGGTGACGGCCGCGCGGGCCTTGCTGATCGCGCCGCCGATGGCGGTGGCGACCATCGCGATGCCCGCGAACGGCAGGGTGACCATGAGGACGCCGTTCAACGTGACGGAGGACAGGCCCTGGAGCACGAGCCAGGCACCGCAGCCGATGCCGGTGACCCCGGCGCCCACGCCGATAGAGGCCACCGCGATCCCGGCCGCCCAGGCCGGGACGATCCGCCTGTCCTCCTGCTTCACGGGCGGGGCATCGCCGTAGGCCGGTGGCTCGGTGTCGTCGCGGAACGAGGTGGGGTGGTGGCGTACGGGCTTGCTCGCCCAGTCGTCGATCAGGCGGCGGGCTTCGGCCGCGGCCTCGGTCTCGGGCATGCCGGACTGGGTGTTGTGCAGGGGGTCCATGGGGTTCTCCGATCACGCGGGAAGGTGCGCGCCCTCCTGGCCGTGGTGGCCGGGAGGGCGCGTGGGGGAGTGGCCGCGCGCAACGGCGAAGGGCGTCGTCGGCATCGTGTCCGGCGGCGCCCTTCGGCGTTGTGCAGCAGGTGAGTTGGGGCTGGCGGGTGGGTAGTCACCGCACCTGCGCCCCGGGCATCCTCGAAACCGACAGGCGCCGGGGAAGGGGATCGGGTGGAGTTCGTCTTCGAGTGCGGGTGGTGCGGCGGGGACAACTTCTTCGTGGGCAAGCAGGTCGGCTTCTGGGTCGACAAGTGGGAGGTGCCCTCGGAGTGGGACTGCCGCTTCTGCGACGGGCTCAACTACACGCCCGACCCGCCGTGGACCGAGGCGTAGTTCAGAAGCTGGAGATCAGTCCGGCGAGCGAGGCGAGGCCGCTGTTGATGGTCGGGGCGAGGCCGGTGGCGGCGAGGGTGAAGCCGAACAGCGTGCAGGCCAGTGCCGAGCCGACGCGGACGTAGCCGCCCTTGACCAGGACGACGACGATGATGCCCAGCAGCGCGGCGGCGGAGATGGAGAGGGCCACGGCGGTTGGTGCTCCTTCACAGGGGGTCGGGTGGGGCCGGCCGCGCTCGGGCGGGCCCGGCCCCGGGGATGGATGGGGTGTGATCAGGCGTCGGTGAGGTTCTTGATGGCCTCCAGCGCCTGGCGGGGAGAGGCGACCTGCTCGGAGCGGCGGTTGCCGCCCTTGGAGCCGCGCCCGCCTCCGCCCTTGCCGCCGCCGCGCCGGCGGGACCGTCCCTCGCCCTCGTCGTCCTCGTCGGGCTCGGGCCAGAACTCGCCGGGCCGCACGGGCTCGTTCCAGTCGAACCACAGGCCGCGCTTCTCCAACTCGCTGATCTCGTAGTCGGTGAGCCGGTTGACCTCGTCGGGGAACAGGTTGGACAGGTCGGTGTCGAAGTCCGCGTACAGCGACCGCATGAGCACGGCGCGGCCGTTGTCGAGGACGATGACCGCGACGCCGCCCGTGCTGACCCCGTTCTCCGGGTCGGCCTCGCCCTTCATGGCCCGCTCGATCGCGGAGCCTTCGCTGCGGGAGTAGCGGGCCGGGATGGTCGGCACGTCGTAGGCGTTCTCCATGGTGCCCTCCGCCGCCTTACGGGTGGCGCCGGGCGAACCCATGTTGAAGATGACCGGGCGGGAGTTCTGCCGCAGGTTGTCCTTCATCTCCGTGGAGAACCCGTTGTGCGCGAACGGCGACTGGCCGGCGGGGTTGAAGCCGATCCCGTACTTGAGCCCGGTGACCGTGAGATCGTCGCCGTCCTTCTGGATGAACTCGCCGAAGTCCCCGTCCTGCGCCGCGGTCATGAACTCATCCGCGTACACGTTCAACTGCCGGTAGGGGCAGCGCGTATCGCCGGGCTTGTAGTCGTGCGGCTCGCCGTCGTGCGGCCAGGGCATCTCCGCCCTGATCTCACACAGCGCCTTCGCCGCCCGCAGCTGCCGCGCCATCCACAGCGCGTTCGAGCCCTGCCGGTCGATGTACCGACCGAGCACGGTGGTCTTCTCGTCCTTGCGGACGGTGGACAGCCACACCACCTGGCTGTCCAGGGACTGGGCGGCCATGTTGATCGCGAAATACTGCGTCTTGCCGGAGCGGGACACGCCCAGGATGAGGCCGTGGGCTGCGGCGTTCTTGTCGTGCTGGTACACCATGCTCTTCACCGGCTGGCCGGTGATGGTGAACCCGCACACATACATGCCCTTGGCGTCCGGGGTGAGCAGCTCGCGGGTGGCGGGGAAGATCGCGCTGAGCGGCGGGGTGTCGAACGCGCTGATCAGGAACTCACTGCCGTCGATGAGGACGAACACGCAGGAGTCGTCCTCGGGCAGGTTCAGCGCGCGGCAGACCTTGGCCAGGTCGATGCGCGGGGTCTCGGTGGCATCGGCCATCTTCGCCCTGTAGAACGTGACCCCGCGTTCGTCGTCGCGGGTCCTGTGGACCAGCTCGGAGCCGGGGGCGCCGCCCTTGGGCCCGCCGACCCGGTCCGTCCAGCGCTCCTGCGCGGTCGGCTTGGTGCGGCGGCGCTGGTTGGCGTCGGGGGTGATGCGGGCCTCCATCCAGCCGGGCCCGCCCTGGCGGCCGGGCTGGATGGCGACCTCCGCCAGGACGACGTCGCTGGAGTGCACGCCGAACGGCGCGGCGACCACGGCCTCCGTGAGACCGGTGATCGGACGTCCGGTCTCCGAGGCGCGCAGCAGGATCGTCATGTCGTGCCGCTGACCGTCGTGCCGGGTGGCCTTGACGATGTGCGTGCGGCCGGGCATCCCGGCCTGCTCCCACAGCACCCTGGCGTCGCGGGTGAGCAGGTCGGCTCCGTCGTCCGGCTGCGCCACCGACTCCTCGAGGACTTCGGTGGGCGCCGGCTGCGGGGCCGGTGCGGCGGCGGGACGGTGGTGGCGGCGGGCGTGCCGGGAGAACGGCATCACCAGGTAGCCGGCCGCCGCCCATCCGGCGGCGAGCAGCCCGTCCAGCCAGTACGGGCCCCAGCCGGTGGTGGTCTTGGCGGCGACGTCGACGGCGGCGGCCAGGACCAGCGGGGACCAGCGCAGGATCTTGCGTCCGGCGCCGGGCTCATCGCTCTTGGCGGCGAGGAACCAGCCGCCGATCCCGGCCGCGCCGGCCAGCTGCACGACCTGGTTGACGGGGCTGTCGGGATAGAGGTTCGGGGCCACGGCCAGCACGGGCGCGGCGAGGGTGTAGGCGAGGCGTTCGAGCGCGACACTGCGCGGCGTGGTCGTCACCGGCTTCTCCTTCGGGAAACGGGACGGGCGGCCCCGCGAGATCTGCGGGGCCGCCCGTGGCGGGGGTGGGGGAGTGGGGGTCAGCGGTTGAAGAAGCCCGGCTTGGGCGTCTTCTCGCGCCGGTTGGAGCGGATGTCGTCCAGGGCGCCGTAGAGCTTGGAGTGGGTGCGCTTGGTCTCGTAGGTGAGGTCGGCGGTCTCCTGCGCGGTGTCGTGCAGCTTCTTGACCTGCACCCCGGCGCCCCCGAGGGCGACACCGACGTTGCTGGTCAGCTCCACGAACTTCGGGTCGAGTTCGGCGTTGTCGACGTCGCGGGCCGCGTCCTCGGCACGCTTGGCGTTCCTCTTGACGCTGCGCACAAGTTCCTCCAGGCCGAGCCCGGCGTCCTCGAGCGCGCGCCCGAGGGTGTCGAGCTTGGCCTGGACGGCCTTGTAGCGGTTGTCACCGTCGGCCACGGCGGGCGCCGCGCCGCTGGGGCGGGGTGCGAGATCGCTGCTCATCAGCGGGTTTCCTCCCTCGTCTTAGTCGTGGTGGGCGGCGGCCGACACGTACTTCAGGCCCGCGTCTTCCTTCGCGGCCATGTCCTCGCCGTAGATGCGGGCGACCATCGCGGCCGCGAGCTTGGCGGCCTCCAGGGCCAGACCGCACTCGGACGCGCACCGTTCGGCCTGCTGCTTCATGCGGGCCGCAGCGTCGGCCAGATCCGAGATCAGCTCGGTGACCTCGGTGGTGACGTTGTGGTCGCCGATCAGGTCGGCGGACATGTCCCGCAGGGCGTCGGCGACCTTGTCGAGGGCCTCCCCGAGGGCTTCGGCCCGCTCCTGGTCGGACGCGGCCTGGATGGCGATGTTCGCCATCTCCACCAGGTACTCGTCGAACGTGATGTCCGTACGGTGCTGGGCTCCAAGGCCGCCCGCGCCGGACGGCCTGCTGACCTCCGAACTGCTCACGCTGCTCCCTTCCGTGCTGGTCGGCCGACTGGTGCCGGGCCGTGCGGTGTGCGGCTCCGGCGCGGGCGGCAGGCCCTTCACACCGGTCATCATGGCCGCGGGCCCGTCAGGGACGATGTCCGCGTCGACGATGTCGTCCTCGCCCTTGCTGTCCGTGCGCGGCGAGCGAGCCGGACGGCCGGGCCACTCACACTTCGGCGTGGAGTCCTCCGCGCCGAACGGGCTGTCCGCCGGACGGCCACGCCGACCGGCGCGACCCGTACGACCACGCCCTGCCCGCCCGGTCCGGCCGGTGCGGCTGGTACGTCCGCGCCGTCCGGACCGGCCCGTGCCGCCGGTGCGCCGGCGCCAGAACCGGCGCCGCTTCCTCGCACCGTCAGACGCCCCGTCACCGGCCGTTGAGTCGGTGCCCGGCGCAGCGCCCACCTTGCCGTCCTTCGCGGCGCTGGAAGCCCCGTCAGGGCCGTCCTTGGCGGCCTTCCCGTCCTTGCCGTCGGTGCCGCCGTCGGTGCCCTTGCCCTTGGAGTCCTTGTCCTTGGTCAGGTTCACCTTCTCGGTGCCGGCCGCCTTGGCATCCTTCGCGTCGGCGGCGGCCTTCGCGTCGGCGCGGCGCTTGTCGAAGCGGCGCTGGGCTTCCTCGCCGACGGCCTTGCCCAGCGTGGTGCGGCCCGGGTCGGCCGACGCCGCGGCTTCCCGCTTCGCCTTCCGTGCCTCCGCCCGCTCCGCCTTCTTGGCCCGGCGGTCCTCCCACGCCTGCTGCCGCTGAGCGCGCGCCTGGTCGCGGTCCTTGGTCCGGTCGGCGACGCCGGCGGTGTGCCCGGCGCTGCGCCGCTCCTGCCGTCCGGCCTGCCGGACCCCGGCGCGCTCCTGGCGGCCGCGGGCGCGCTCAGCGCGGGCGCCGAAGGCCGGGCCGTTCTGGCCCCGGCCACCGTCGCCCTTCGAGCTGCCAGAGCCTGCCTGGGAGCCTTTCGAGCCCCCGGACGCCCCGTTGCGCCCGGAACCGGCTGCGCGGCCGCCAGAGCCCGTCTGAGAGCCCTTCGTGCCGCCCTTGCCGCCCCCGGTCGACCCGGACCCCGAACGCCCCGCGCTGCCGCCGGAGTTGGACCCACGCGAGGCGGGCCCCTTCGAGCCGGAACCCGAGTTGTTGCGGGACGGACCGCTGCTGCCGCCGCCCCCGCCGCGCGAGGGCCCGCCGCCACCGCCGGCCTTCGAGCGGCCCTTGTCCGCCCCCAGGCCGGAGCCGGACGACTTCATGCGGTCGGCGTCCGACTTTCCGCGCGCCGCCGCCTTGTCGCCCTTCGCTTTCATCATCGCGGCGTGGAGCTTTCCGTTCTGCTCCATCATCGCGACTTCCTGCGCGGTGCGGCCCTCCAGCAGCGCAGCTTTCCGCGCTATTTCAGCCTCACGGAAAGGCGCTTCGCTTTCATGATTGACCCGCGCCATTTCCAGCCGGAATTCCAGCCAGTCACCGAGACGGTCAGCCAACGAACGAGGCTGGACATATTCGCCTTCCTCGTATTCGTCTTCCTCTTCCCCGGATTCCGGCGGGGTAATTCCGTCCGAGCGCAGCGCCGCCGCCGGGTCCGGAGCTGCCGGAATCGTCGGCAGTTCCATCGTCGTTTCTTCCGGTGACTCAGGCGGCGCGGAGGGAATGTCCTCCGGCGACGGAATGGTGTCGGCGTAATCCGGCATCGGCGGTGGCACGTACGAGGAATCACCGCGCCAGGGGCCGCGGACCAGGATCCCGTTCGGGTCGTCCACGTCGGACACGATGCACCTCCCTCCTGGACTTGACAGAGCGTGGGGTCTTGTGTGCACGCGTGTGCACGTGCACGTGTGCACGCTTTACACGCGCGAGGCCCCGCCGGAGCCCGGCGGGGCCTTCGCTGGTGACGTTCAGTGACGCGGGGGGTGCTTCGCGAGGACCTGCTCCGCGTACTGCAGGAGGTCGTTCCAGATCCGTCCGTCGCCCTCCGCTCGCTTGTCCATCGCGGTGATGAACAGGCGGCAGATCTGCGCGAATCCGACGTAGACGTCGCCGCGACCGACTTTGACGTCCTTGGCGATTCGGGATCGTGCCAGGCGGAGCCAGAATTCCATCTGCCCCGCCTCGCCGCGAGATTCGCGGGCTTTGTCCGCCTCTTCCTTCAGCCAGTTCCTGCGCCGTTCGATAGAGCGTTCAGCGCTGCTGAGGGGGCGGTTCACGCCGACTCCCTGTTACCCAGGTCATAAATCGACGTAGGAGCACTATAGCCGGGATTCTGGCGCCGTGCACCCTGCTGCGGCGGGGTGGGTGCGGCCTGGAGCTGCTGCGGGTTCTTCTTCCGCTGCCTTTCCAGCTCTTTTTCCTTCCTGTCCTTGGCCGTATTCACAACGGCCTCGTCGTGGGAGCGGCGCTTATAGGCGCTCTTTTCCAGGCCCTCGGTGAGGTTGTTCAGGTTCTTGAGGACGTTCCCGAGGGCCTTTTCGACGGGCATCGCCCGCAGCCTCGCGTGGTACCAGCGGTCACCCTCCACGTGCGTCTTGCGCAGGTGCACGCGGGTCTCGATCGCCAGGATCTCCAGGTTCTTGCCGATGTCCAGCAGAACCCGCTGAACCTCGGCCAGGTACCGGGCGGTCGCCTCCGGGCTCTGCGCCACGTCGCGCAGAGGCACGTGCTTCTGGTCGTCGTTGCTGTTCATGCGAGAAGACCTCCAGGTCTCGGGGTTGGGGAAGGGGAAAATCCGCGATCCCCGAGGCTGTTGTGCGGGGGTTGGGGCGGTACTCGGTCGTGCCTGGCCCGCGCCCCGCTCGGGGCGGGCGCGGGCGAGCGGCCTGCCGGCCGTGGCCGTCACCGGTCCGCGCTCGGTGGGCGAGCGCGGACCGGTGGCGACCATGAGCGGCAGGGGTTCTGCCAGGGGGTGAGCGCGTCGGCGCTCACCGGGCGCTCGCCTACGCGCCCGGGGCGGCCTCTTCGACCTGAGCGCGCAGCCGCTGCGCGGTCGGGCGGGAGACCGGAGTGTCGGACAGGCCCGCGTCGGTGAGCGCGTCGCGGATCTCGGTCCACTCGGGACGGCGCCCGAGCTCGGTGTAGAGGAGACGGATGCGTGCGTGGCGGCGCTCGGTAAGCGCCTCCGTCTCGCTGCGCGTACGAGCGTTCTCCGCTCGCTGAGCGTCCGCCTCCTCCGTGGCGCGCTCACCCTCGTGAGCGCCGGAGGTGAGCGCCGGGCGCTCACGCTCGCCGCGAGTCTCGCCCGAGGTGAGCGCGCTCATGTCGGGGTGAGCGTGCTCGGTTTCCTCCGCTCGCTCGATGGTGTGAGCGTCCTCGGGGGTGAGCGTGTCGGCGAGCGCGGCGGGCGCCGTGTCGAGCTTGAGCGCCATCCGCTGGTCCAGCGGAGCCTTCCAGCGCCACAGCCAGCCGTACGTTTCCTTGAGCTGCGCTCGCAGGTACGTCTGCTCCTGGAGGCGGGTGAGCGCCTCCTCGTAGGAGGTGATCTCCCACAGGATCATCCGGCGGCGAAGCCGAGCGGTGGGGATCGGGGCGAGGATCCAACGCGAACGTCGCACCGTCTCCATCCGCTTCTTGCCGGTGACCGCGCCGATCTGCGTCGCGTAGACGTGGGAGGCGATCTCCGAGAAGACCACCCACAGCAGCGTGAGGGCCGCGTGCCCGAGGCGCCCCGCCACGGAGTCCGAGGCGTTCCAGTTCAGGTACACGGTCACCGCCGTCAGCGCGCGCGGCACCCAGCGGATCCACCGGAGCTCCATGCCCATGCGGATCAGCACCAGGTTGGCGCCGGTGAACGCCGGGATGGCGACGTCGATGCCGACCGGCAGCAGCCACGGCCACTCCCAGCCCCACCCCGATGCCTTGGTCTCCAGCGCGGTGTAGGAGGAGAGCAGACCGAGGGTGGAGACGACCGCGGCCGCCAGGACGATCCCGGCGACCAGGACCAGCTCCTGTCCGGACAGCGGCGGGACTCCGCCGGCGGGCCGGGCGTCGTTGCGGGCCCTGCGCCGCTTGGCGCGGGAGTCGGTCCGGATCTCCCGGCGCCTCGCCCGCTGCACGGTGCGCTCCGTCGCCGCCTGAAGGACCCGGTCCGCCTCGGCTAGGGCGCGTTCGGCGGCGGCCTGGTCGGCCGTGGCCTTGGCCGCCGCCTCCCGGGCTGACGTCGCGTCCTTCTCCGCCTGCTCCCGCAGCCGGGCGACGTCCTTGTCGGTGGCGGTCCGCATCTCCTCAGCGGAAGTGCGGGCGTCGTCCAGGGCGCGGTCGGCGTCGGCGCGAAGGCCGGCGGCCAGCTTCTCCGCCCCGGCCCGCACCTGCGCGGCCTGGTCGTCCGCGCTCTCGCGCATCCGGTCGGCCTCGCCGCGCGCCCGCTCCAGGAGAGCTTCGGCGTCGGTGGTGGCCCGGGTGCGGGTCTCCGCCGCGGCGCGCTCCGCCGCCGCGAGCAGCTCGGTGTGCTTCGTCTCCGCGTCGGCGAGGACCTTGGCGGCCTCCGCCTGCACGGTGTCGGCCTTCGAGGCCGCCGTGGTGCTGACCTCCTGTGCCTGGTCGCGCGCGTCGGCGAGCAGCTGCTCGGCAGCCGCCTTGGCGTCGGCGAGAACCTGGTCGGCGTTGCTGGACGCCGTCGCCGTGACGGTGTCGGCCTCCGCGCGGGCGTCGGCGAGCAGTTGCTTGGCCTTCGCGTCGGCTTCGGCCAGGACCTGGTCGGCGTCGGCGGCCGCGGTGGTCGCGGCCTCCGTGCGGATCCGGTCGGCGTCGGCGGCCGCGTCGGCCAGGACGCGGGCCTGCTCGGTGGTGGCCGCCTCCGTGATCGAGGCCGCCTCCGAGCGGGCGCCGTCCAGGAGTTCGGCGGCGCGGGTCTCGCCGTCGGCGAGGATGCGCGCGGCGTCGTCGGAGGCCAGGTCCCGGAGGTCGGCGCCGCGGTCGGCAGCGGCGGCCAGAACCGGGTCGGCCTCCGGGTGCACCAGCGGCACGGTGGTCTCTTCGGGGGCGGCGGCCTCGGCGGGGATGGCGGCTGGCGGCTTGGTCGCCTTGGCGCGCCCGGCGCCACGGGGCTTCGCGGCCGGGGCGGCATTCCGCCTGCGCCGGGTGGTGGTGTTGGCCACGGGGGTGTCCTCTCTTTCCGGCGCCTCGTGCAAGAGGTCACCGCGGGTCGGCGTCGGTCGGTAGGGTCGTGACCAGGCCCTCCGAGGCCCCGGCAGCTCTAATGCCGAGGACTCGGAGGGCCGTCTGCGCGAGGCAGGCGGTCAGGGGCGGGCGGGCAGCTCCGCACGCTGGTTGGCGGTCGCGTGCTGCTGGGTGAGCCAGGCGATGGCGGCCGCGGTCATGTCGTCGGCTGCGGCGTCGGTGTTCAGCGGCGCGGTGTCGATGTCGCGCATCGCGTCGACGGACGGCAGCAGCCGCATGTACTCCGGGTTCGCGAAGTAGATCGGGCTGCCCTTCGGCAGCGGCGTCAGGTCGTAGGTGTCGCCCAGGCAGACCCGGTCCACGCGGCAGACGAACGTGTGGCTGGCCTGCCCGGTCCAGAACATCTCCGGGTCGCGGTACAGGACGAACTGGCCCCGCTGGAACTTGATCGCGGGGGTGGTGCTCTGGGCGCTGTCGCGCACGGCAACTCCTTGGCGGGTCACGTGGTCCGGACTGTCCGGCTCCCAGTCACCGCCCGACCCGGTCGCCACGGTGGTGGGCGGTCGGTGCGGGCGGATCAGGCAGCTGTCAGGCCACGACCACGAGCGGCCGGTGCGGGGCGATGACCCGGCCGTCGGGGAGCAGCTCGCCGGTGTCCTCGAAGACCAGGACGCTGTTGCACAACAGGCTCCAGCCCTGCTCCGGGTGAGCGGCCACGACGTACGCGGCCTCGCGGTCAGTGCTGTCGGCTGACGGGCACTTCGGGGTGTGCGTGCACAGCGAGTCCGGCAGCCGGGTGATCCCGGTCGTGGTCGTCGCGGTGTCGAGCTGGGTGTTGCTACGCATGGGCTCTCCTGCGGGGATGCGGGCCCGAGACTCTCCCGGGCTGGAGGCGTGCGAAAGGCTGGCCGCCCATACGGCGGGCGGCCAGCCTGGTTGAACAGCGCGGTGCGGGCAGGGAGTTGGCTGCCACTCCCGTCGGGCGGGAGTCAGGCGGCCGCGGCGCGCTTGCGGGCCTCGCGGCGCCTGAGGGAGCGGAGCTCCTTCTCGGACAGCCCGCCCCACACGCCCGCGGCCTCGCCCCGCTCCAGCGCGCCCTGGAGGCAGCTCTCGATGAGGGGGCAGCGGCGGCAGACGGCCTTGGCTTCCTCGATCTGGAGCAGCGCCGGGCCGGTGTCGCCGATGGGGAAGAACAGCTCGGGGTCCTCTTCGACGCAGGCCGGGCGGGGCCGGATCGGTGCGTCGGTGGAGACGGGCGCGTAGGCGTGGCTGCGTACGAGGGCGACTGACACTCGCATCTTCATTTGTGCCTCCCAGCAGGTCTGTGTGCGAGCCAGCCCCGGGCGGAATCCCCGGGGCTGGCTCGTGTGTTGGCGTCGGGCTGAGCTACTTGGTGATGTGGCAGCGGATCTGCTTGCCGACCGGCGAGGGCGCGATGTCCCAGCCGGGCGCGAGCATGTCCAGCAGGCCCAGGCCGCGCCCGGACTCCGCGCTGTCGCTGCCCATCGCCACCGCGCTGCGGTGAGGCAGCAGATCGGCGGCGGGGTCGTGCACGTTCACCTGGACGCTGCGCCCGGTGACGTACACCTCTACGACCAGCGGCACGTGATCACCGCAGGCCCGTACGGCGTTGCCGAGCAGCTCGGAGACGAGCCACTCAGCGGTGTCGGCGGTCGCCTGGCTGGCTCCGTACGCCACCGGCACCGAGGCGGTCAGACCGCGCACCGTGCTGAAGGCTGCCTCGGAGGCCGTGATGTGGGCGACGAAGCCACGGTCGCGGTGCTGGACGTACAGGCCGGGAACGCAGGCCGGAAGCGCCGGCCGCTGCGGACGGCGCTGGTCGTGCATGCGGGCCCGGCGCAGCATGTCGTCCATGTCCGGGCTGCTGTCTCCTCGTGCACCGGGAGGCGCGGGAGATGTCATGATGGGACTCAAAGGTTTTTCCTCTCACGGATTGACCTGCTGAACGGCCCTGGGGCGCTATCCCGGGGCCGCTCGTTTTGACTGCCAGTACGAGCAGCCACGGCCCCGGCCTCCCCGCGTGCGGGATGGCCAGGGCCGTGGTCGTTCGTGCGGGCCTCAACCCTGTTCGGCGTCGCGGCCGTCCGAGGCGGCGGTCGCGGTCCGAACGACGAAGCCATTGCGGGTGAGGTGGACTGTCGGGACCTGGCGGGTGGTGCGGTACAGGTCGGGACGGGTGCTACGCATCTGGTCCTGTGCGATCCCGGAGATCCGTGCGGTGAGTCGGCTGCCCGCCTCGCAGGGCGTGCCCGCCTTGCACGGCGAGCAGGTGGCGCGGTGCTGCTGCAGGGCCGTGCGCAGCTGCCCGTACAGAGCGGGGACCTTGGTCTGCGCGAGGCGGCTGATCAGCTTGCGCAGCTCGATCACCGTGGCGCAGTGCCCGAGGCGGCACTGCGAGCAGTCGTCCTGGAGGTGCTCGGCAAGCTGCTCGCGCGGGCCTCGAGCAGCGGAGTTCATCTGGGTGGTCGCAGGCGGGGCCTGGGGGCGGGGCTTGCGGACCGGGTTGGTGGTGCGCCGGCTGGACGCCGTGCTCTCAGCGGCGAGCAGCCGCTCGGTCCACTGCTCGGGGGTGATGTCGATCTCGATGCGCTGCGCGCTGCCGGGGCAGCGGCGGCCGTTGGACGGCTTGGCCTTGGCAGAGGCGTCGCGGTAGCGGCGGCCCTCGGGCTTCGGCTGCTCCACACCGTCACGGTGGGGGTGGATCATCGACCGGGTCAGGCGGTGCCAGGTCTTGCATTCGAGGCAGACGACCATGCGGGTCTCGCCCTCCCGAAGGTTAAGGTGCTCGGGGCGAAGGCTGCTGGCCTTGATGGGGGCGCGGCCGTTGTGACGCATCGAGTTGACTCCCTGGGTAGCGCGATTGCGTTCTCCTTCAGCCAGGAGCGGGCGGGGCCCGTTTTTCCTGACCGGCGGGCAGCGCAATAGCTGCGGGTGGCTCACCTGGCTGAGGCTCCAAGGGACCGCGTCGAACTCGTCACCAAGGCCGGCGTGTAAGCACGGACAACCAGACATATGAAGTTGATCGGGATTGGGACCGTGGGTCCGGCTCCCTCATCCGGCGCCGCCCGCGGGCGGTTCCGGGTGGGGGAGCCGGGTCCGAAGACCCGGCGGGAGCGGAGAGGTCAGGCCGCGACCGGCAGGGCCGTGGCGGCGGCCGGCGGCATGATGCGCAGCTGCGCGGCGTAGGGAATGAGCACGTCGACCAGGCGCTCGCGCACCGGCTCGGTGGCGACCGGGTCGGCGGCGATGTCGCGGGCGGCGAGCATGCGGTTCTCGCGGGCTTCGATCGCCTCGATGGCTGCCTTGATGTCCAGTCCGTCCAGCTGCTCATGGGGGAGATGACCAGCCGCGTACATCTCCAGCGGCATACCGAACGCCATGTCCAGGTCGACGTCGCCGAACTCGGGGAGCTCCACCTCAAGTTCGGCCAGGAGCGCCAGTGTTTCGGCGTCGAAGGACTCGCTGGCGAGGCTGGCGGCGGGACGGCGGGTGATGTTCATGGGGTGGTCCTCTCGCAAGGGGTCTGACCTGGTTGGTTCAGAGCGGTGAGTCGAGTAGGGCAGCACGGGGTGATCGGCAGATCGCTTGTCGTGACCTCGCTTGCCTCCAGTAGAGCAAATCTCTTTATAGAGGTCAACGATTCATTAGAGAGATGCGCTAAATTGTCAGGGCCGGCCTTGGCCTGCCTCTGCCGTCCGCCCGTACGATCAGCTCTATAGAGAGCCGACCCACTGGGAGACAGATGAGCCGCGAGGGCCAGACCAGCCAGCCCAAGTACCTGCGGATCGCCGCAGAACTGAGGGGTGCGCTCGAACGCGGCGACTACCAGCCCGGCGACCGTCTCCCAGGCGAGAACACCCTGGCTGCCAACTTCGGCGTAGCACCCCTGACGATGCGCCAGGCGCTCGGAGTGCTGCGCAGCGAGGGCCTTGTCGGGTCCCGCAAGGGATCCGGTTGGTTCGTTGAGTCGTTCCGCCCGATCAGGCGCCGGGGCATTCCCCGGCTGGCCCGCGGGCAGTGGGGCAGCGGGAAGACGATTTGGTCGGCAGACGACCGCCGCGCTCCGGACGTCGACCAAATCACGGTTCAGGAAGACACGGCCCCGCCGAACCACATCAGCGACGTTTTCGAGCTGGCGCCCGGCGAGACGGTCTGCATCCGCAGTCGGCGCTATGTAATGGAAGGACGCCCGGTCATGGTGGCGGAGTCCTACCTTCCCCAATCGCTTGTGGCAGGCTCGCCGATCACTCAAGCCGACACCGGCCCTGGCGGTATCTACGCCCGTCTGGCCGACCTTGGTCATGCCCCGGCCCGCTTCCGCGAAGAGATCCGCGTACGCATGCCCTCCGCAGAAGAAGCCGCCCGGCTGGCCATCCCTGCTGACAGGTCCGTCATCAAGCTGGCCCGTACGGCATTCGACTCCGAGGGGCGAGCGGTGGAGATCAACGAGATGACCATGGACTCGGCGGCGTACGTGCTCGACTACGAGTTCGACGCCTGATGTACCCGCTTCGTGACCCGGGCGCTGTGGGTTGCTACTCCCGCACAGGGAGCCAACCCACAGTGCCCGGCGTGCACGAAGCCGATCGCAAGAGGCCACGGAACTCACCGGTCCCGCCGGTGAGACGGCGTCAGCAATGCCTTAAGAATCAAGCCTGTCACGCTGGTGCTGGCCACGGTGGTGACGATGTCGCGGATTACCACCAGCAGAACCGTTACGACCAATCCGCCGGTCAGAATGACCGTGACGCGTATGACCACCGTGCCGCGGGGGTGTCCGCGCGGCCGGGTTCCTGCCATGGCTCTCGAGCAGGTGCAGTCATGTGTCAACCTCGCGCCGGTGGGCGTGAGATCGATGTTGCGGCCATGCGCGTCGGCAACACGGTGCCCCGTGTCGTGGGCATGCCGAAGCTCGTTCATCTCGCCCTCCTAGAGCCGAAGTTGGGGATCCCGGCTGGAGAAGCCGGTACTCCAGGTGTAGGCGTGATCTTGGGTGACTTCTACGGTTGCCCTGTATCCGTCCCGCGGATACAGGGACTTGGATACATCGAGGGGGCTCAACGTGGGGCAGAGGCCGAAGGTGCTGACGCCGGACCAGTCTCCCCAGCACCGCCTTGGTTACATGATCCGACAGCTGCGTGAGGCGCGTGGACTGTCCATGCGGGAATTCGCCGCGAGGACGTTCGTTTCGCACTCCAAGGTGCAGCGTTGGGAGAACGGGGCCCGCCCACCTCAGGACCGGGGTGAGGCGGAGCTCATCGACCGAACGCTTGGTGCTGGTGGGTTCCTGATCGAGCTGTGGCAGGAGATCGACCGAGGTGTATCCGAGCCCGCCCATGTATCCGGTTCGCCGCCCCATGTATCCGATACACCGGTCAGCCTGGCCACGGCCCTTTCGCACACGGCACCGTCAGACAGTGAGGGGATCTTCGTCCCTGCACGTCTCGACGATGGAACGGTGGTGCTCGTGGCACTCGATCGACGCGCGCTGTTGCGTGCCGGGGTGGGGGTCGGTGCAGCTGCGGTTGCCGGCATGGGGATGCCAGCAGCTTCAGCAATCAGCGCCGCCGAGGATCCCTTCGGGTTTGCGAAGACCGCCACGGAAAACTGGTCGGGCCTTCAGCTGTCCCGCCCGACCCCTGACTTCGGAGTTGACTGGCACGCCCTCATCCCAGGAGGCCGTTCCATGCTCGGCTCCCAACTCTCACTCCAGGTCCACCCCGCGCGCATCGAGGGAACCCGAGTGATCGTGTCTATCCCCGACCAGCGGCGGGCTGAGGAATTCCTGACGCGGCCCAATCGCAGCCTGCTGGTCGGGGCCGTCAACGCCGAGGGAGTCTCACGGTTCTACGCTCTGGACGGCCGATCGGCCCGCAGCAAGCTCGCGAAGAACGGCGGCGTGTACGAAGTCGCCGCGCCCACGGCCTACGAACTGGATGACCTCACCTACGGCATTCTGTGGGCCGTCAGCAACTACGACGACGCGCTACAGGCCGATGACCAGCCTCTTGCCGAGACCCGCAGCGATCTCAAGGCCTACGAGCGGCTGTCTTCCTCTGCGGTCAGCCGGGAAGCCGCACCCGGGTTGAACATGGTCGCCCACATGTGGCTGGGCTCGGACTTCTGCGCTCGCCACATCCTCCGGGCGCTGCCGGATCTACCAGCGCTGCCCGCGTTCTGGACGAGGGAACAGCGCGGTGAGGAGGCCAGCGCCTGGCTGATCTTCGATCACAAATACCCGTACCTGCGGGAAACCACGAAGGCGCTCGGCAGCACGAGCACCCGGGCGTTCTGCATCCCGGAGGAGGTGGTCCGCTCGTCTCCGAGGTACGAGCGGGTCCTGCTGTTCCTGGCCGTGGCGTTGATGGAGTCGCTCGGGATCCACGCACAGTTCACGTCCGATCCCGCATACGAGAGCGTTGAGGGTTTCGTGGTCTCGCCCGACAAGGAAGCGGTGATCGCGAACTGGGTGAGGGGCGACGGCATGTGGCACGTCGACGTGACCGCCCGGTCCTCGGTCGTCCGCGAGTTCACGATCGCGGCGCGCGACGTCGACGCGGACTCGCTCACCGCGGCGCCGACGGCTGCCGGACGGCTGCGTGCTCTGGCGCAGTACCTCGATCTGCCGTGGTCCTGGTTGATCCAGCGGTGCGGCCAGCTCGCCCGGTACGGATCGTCCGGGCTGACCCAGTCCCGCAGCCGACTGGTCTCCGCGGCTGGCATCGACGCCGCTTGCGCGTACGTGGCCTCTCTTCCGGCCGATCACTGATCCCGCACCATCATCTGCCTGTTCACGAAGGGGAAAGAGGCCATGGCCGACAACGTCCGGCGCGTCGCAGTGATCTCGCTCGGCGGCACGATCGCGATGACCGCGCAGACCGACGGCGGCGCCACGCCAACGCTGTCGGCCGACGACCTGATCGCCGCGGTACCAGGACTCGCTGACACCGGCATCAATGTGGAGGTACGTGACTTCCGCCGTCTGCCCGGCGCGTCGCTGTCCTTCTCCGACCTGTTCGAGCTCGCCGCGACGATGGAGACACTCGCGGTCGACGGCGTGGTCGTCACCCAGGGGACGGACACGATCGAGGAGACCGCGTACCTGCTGGACCTCGTCACCACGGGCGACATGCCGATCGTGGTCACCGGCGCCATGCGCAACGCGAGCATGGCGGGAGCGGACGGTCCCGCGAACGTGCTCGCCGCGATCCGCACCGCGGCCAGCGCCGAAGCACGGGGCACCGGCTGTGTGGTGGTGTTCGGGGAAGAGATCCACGCTGCCCGCTGGGTCCGCAAGACCCACGCCACGAGCCCCACCGCCTTCACCTCGTACCCCGGTCCGATCGGCTACGTCGCGGAAGACCGCGTACGCATTCTGGCCCGCCCCGACGCGGCCCCGACGATTGCTCCCCCGAGCGCCATCGCTCCCGCCGCACGCACCACCGTCTTCACGGTCGGGATCGGAGACGACGGGACGCTCCTCCAGGCCCTCGGTGACCACGTCGACGGCCTGGTCGTCGCTGCGTTCGGAGCCGGCCACGTCCCGAGGGCCTGCGTGGACGCCCTCACCGACCTCGCCAAGCGCATGCCGGTCATCCTGGCCACCCGCACCGGATCCGGCCCCGTACTGCGGCAGACCTACGGCTTCCCCGGCTCCGAGTCGGACCTGCTCGCCCGCGGGCTGATCTCCGGCAGCACGCTGGACCCGGTCAAGGCGCGCATTCTGCTTCAGCTACTACTGATGGCCAGCGCCGACCGGGACCAGATCATCCAGGCCTTCAGCACCCTCTCGTAACCGACCCAACAGCCCCGGGACCCCAACTTGCGCAGCTACGAACTCACCACCGGCCGGACCTTCGGCGTGACCTTCGATCACGGCGACGACTTCTTTCCCACCCTCGCCGACTTCTGCCGCAACAACAACGTACGGCACGGCTACATCCCCATGTTCATCGCCGGCTTCGCCGAAGCCGAGATCGTCGGCGCCTGCGAGAAGTTGAAGAACCCCGAGGCTCCCGTGTGGAGCAAGGTCCACCTGACCGGAGTGGAGGCCATGGGGTGCGGAACGCTCGCGTATGACGCTGAGACGGACACGGTCCTGCCGCACATCCACACCTCGCTGGGAGAGAAGGCGCGATCGGCCACCGGCCACACAAGCCATCTGCTCAGCGCCCGCGTCCAGTTCCTTGTCGAGATGCTCGTAGTCGAAGTCACCGCCCCGGTGATGACCCGGCCGAAGAACCCCGATCTCTACGACGTACCCCTGCTGACCTTCGACGCGTGACGGCCGCCTGAGGAGATCGGCTCCCGTGCCACGGACGCCGCGCGCTGACCGAAGCGGCGATGGCCGACCGCGGCGTTTATATGTTCCTACCGGAAGAGCCTCTTCCTGGTGTATCCGGCGCTGATCGTGAATGCTGTTCCGGTCCTCTGCTTCCCGTCAGGCGGGCGGCCAGCTTGGCCAGTTGCCCGCCGGACGGGAGGCCCGGAGATGTTGTCGATTTCCTATTGGCAGCGTCAGAAGAATCTGTTCGGATCATTGAAACTGCGCGCGTGACCTGCGCGTTCGTCTCAACAGCGGCTCGAAGATCTCACCGAGGAGGTGCGGCGAACGGATGGGCGAAGTGATCAGGCGCTTCGATGCGCCGCTCGGCCTCCGTAGTAGCCGGACTGAGCGCGTTCAGCGCGGCCTGGAGGGTGACGGAGTCCCGGTTCCATCTTTTCGGCGCGATGAGCTTCAGTCGCGGCGTTCCCTCCGGTGTGAGGACCTGGCTCTGGCAGTCGATGACCGGGATGAGCCCCTGACTGTGGGCGTAGAGCAGGACGGGCTTTCGGGCGATGAGCGAGCGGAGTTCGAGTCGGGCCACCGGGCCGAACCGGTAGACCCTGCTGCCCGCTCGTTTTTGCTTGCCCACTACTACGAGGCCGTCGACTTCCTCGGCGAATGTGGCCCAGTCGTACGGCCGGTCGTCGGTGAAAACGCTGCGGTAGTGCAGGACTTCAACGCCCTCGGGCAGCTCCTGTGTGATCTGCGCCAGCCAGTCATTCCACTTGGGCGTTTCCACTGTTCTCGGGGCAGCGCTCACGTACACGCGCACCGGAGTTCCGGGGGCGCGGCTGTCGGCGAGGCGCTGCATGGCCGCTGCAAAGCGGCGCTGCTGCAGCGGCGTGGCGAAGGACTCCACGTCCAAGTCCTGGGAGTCGGTCGACGGTGCATGCATGCTGCTCATCATGCCCGTGCGATCTCCGGGGCGGGCGCACAGGGGCAAACGGCTACCGAGCTGGCGGTGCGTCAAAAGGGAGCTTCGCAAGGCCGACACGGCGTGGGGCGGGGTGTTGTTACGCGCCGCGACGGGAGTACTGTGTCTGCGGATAAGATCAAAACAGCCATGGTTAAGCCCCGCGAGGCTGCACTCCGGGGCACGGCCGCAGACCAATCCAAGGCTGGTCTCGACATGGTTCAGGGTACCCGTACCCTCGGGCAGGCACACAACAAGGCACCTGCCGCCGTAGCAGCGATGACTCGTGCGTCGCTCCGGCGGGCGGGTGCCTTTCTCATGCTTCCGCACCGATCAGGGTGCGGGCACACCTCTCCCCGCGAGGGGGTCGAGATGACGTGAGTCTAGGGGCGGCGCCTGCTGTGCAGGGTTCCTAGCCGCCCGGGGCCCGGCCGCACGGTGATGCCAGTCACCTTGGCGCGGTGCCCCATCTGCTCTCCGGGTTCGGCCTGCCAGGGCCTTCCCGGAGGAGCTGCTCGCCCCGGTGCCAGCCGGCTGCGAGCGGTTCGATCTTGGTTCTCACCCAGAACCCGAAGCACCCCGAAGGGGGCTTCGTCATACCTGCTTCCGTAGAAGGAGGACGTCGTCATTCTGCACGACCAGATTGCCTTGCGCCAGCCTGGCTGTGCCCTTTTTGGCCAGGTTCGGGCGCCTCGAGCTTCTCGCGTGACGCAAATCGCGGGAGGCATTTGCGCATTTCACGGCATTATTCCTGAAGGTGATTGCTGCTCAGGCAGCGCGCGCTGGGGATGGCTCATCCACAGCTGCGTGCGTGACGCTCGCAGGTATGCCATCCCGTCTGACGGGAGCGGTTTCAAGATTTTTTGTCGCCTGGCGGGAGCGCCGGGGGCTGCCGGGGCCGAGCGGACTCTGTCCACAGGTGACCTGGGTCAGGGTCGTCGGATGGATCATGTTCTGGCCTCCCTGCGGGGTGCCCGGTGAGCGGCATGGCGGCGTGGGCCGCTGCCGTGGACGAGAGCGTGCCGGTTCGGCGGCAGCGGGTGCGGGTGCCGATGCGCTTGGTCGCGTCACCGCACTACCAGGACGTCGCGCTGTCCGTGTACGTGAAGGTGAAAGCGCTCGGGCTGCGGCCGGAGGGGTGTCAGGCGAAGTCGTCGACGATTGCCTCTTATCTGGGGATGTCGCCGGCGTCGGTGGAGCGTGGGATGACACAGCTGTGCCGTCCGGGCCCGGACGGTGTGGTGGAGCTGGTCTCGGATCGTCGGACGCTGCCGGGTGGCACGGGCACGTCGGCGGTGCGGACGGTGCGGGCGATGACGCGTACGGAGGCGTTCGTGTGGGTGCCGGTGGCGGCCGCGGAGGACCTCACGCCCCGGCAGCTGCGCGCGTTCGCGTTGATCGCCTACGCGCAGGCTCGGGGGATCGCGCTGACGGAGGCGGAGCTGGCAGCCGGCCTGCTCCACCACTCGGGCAAGAAGGCGGGTCAGCCGATCTCGGTGACGGCGGCTTCGGCAGTCGTGGACGCGGTGGAGGCGGCGCGCTGGGTGACGGTGCAGCGGCGCGCGGGGGCGCAGGGGCGTCACCGGTACATCGCGCACGCCATCGCTCCCGAGGCCCGTGCGGACGGTGGCTGCGCGGCGGCCGCCGGGGCTGCTGATGCGGCTGTGACTAGTGGTTCTGAGGAGTCGGTCAGTTCCCTGGTTGGTGAGGGATCGGGTTTGCCGGTTGGTGAGGGATCCCTCGTGAATGAGGAATCACCTAGGACTGACTCACCGGATGACGAGCGCGCGTTCTTCTCATCCGCCGTAGGCGAGGTACCGGTAGTTGAAGGCGACGGGCCTGTGGAAAACCCGGCTGATGCTGCTGCGCGTACGGAAGCTGGCCGTGGTCTCACGCTTCGCGCGGGTGGAAACAGCCAGCCCTCCCCCTCGAAGCCGGAAACGGAAAAGCGCAGCAGCAGGTGCGGGGGGTCGGCGCGGTCGTCGTACAACGGACCGCAGTTGGCCATGAGCCCGCACATCTACGCCGTGCTGGAGCCGGTGCACCTGCTGCTGGAGCGGGTGACCAGCGACTTCGTCCTCCGGCAGATCGCCCGTGAGGTGGGCCGCCAGCTGCGCGAGGGCACCAACGCCGAACGCCTGCACCACCGGCTGACCACCCGGTTCGCCAAGGTGATGCTCTCGGAGATCCGCGACCCGGGCCGGTGGCTGCTCGGGGTGGCCCTGCCGCGCTGGGGTTGCGGCTACCAGGACTGCGAGGCCGGCGTGCTGTGGTCGACCGGCAAGGACTGCGAGGTGTGTGCCGAGATCGTCCAGGACAAGGCCGCAGCCCGGCGCCGTGCCCAGCGCATCGAGCAGGGCCTGTGTCCCGAGCACGGCACCCGTCCCGGCCCGGGCGGCCGCTGCGTCGACTGCGTGCTGGACGACGCGGTCCGCAACCCGGCCCTGGTCTCGGCGCAGCGCGAGGTGGAGGGTTCGCCGCGCGGTTCCTGCGGGGACTGCGGCGCCCGGATCGTTGTGATCGGACGCGCCCTCGAGGACGGCCTGTGCAAGCTCTGCCGGGAGGAGGCCGCCGTGCTGGGCGCCGCCGTCGTGCCCGCGCCGACCGGCCCGGCCGGGCAGGAGACCTGCTCGGGCCGGGACGGAGATGTGCCGTGCGGGCGGGAGCCGCTGCCGTCGCGCAGCGTCTGCGGTATCCACCGCGTCCAGGAGCTGGCCGGGGAGGTCGCCTGATGACCGAGACCCCGCAGCTCAGTGGCGTAGACCTGGCCCGCGTCGCACTGCGCGCTGCCAAGGTGGCGGCGCAGAAGAACGGCGGCGACCGTACGACGCAGCCGAAGCCGCGCACGACCCGGGTGACCCGGCGCGGCGGGCGCGAGCCGATGGGGCTCGGTGCCGCGATCGGCGCGCTGGTGACCGAGCGGGCCTGGGAGCTCCCGGCCGCCGGCGCGACGCTGCGTGCGCGGTGGGAAGCCATCGCACCCGAGTTCGCCGGACACGTCGTCGCGGTCGGGTACGACGCCGACTCCGGCCGGCTCACCGTCTGCCCGGAGTCATCGGCCTGGGCGACGAAGCTGCGCCTGGAGCAGGCCCGGATCGTCGCGGCCGCCAACGAGTCGGCCGGCCGCACCGTGGTACGCGCCCTGCGGATTCTCGCGCCCGGCTCGGTGTCCGTGGCCGACTTGGAGGACGTCGCCCCGCAGTCCGCGGCCGTGTCGCTGGGGCCGGTGAAGACCAGGGAGACCGCATGCGAGGGCTACCGGCGCGCGCTCGCCGCGCATCAGGAGGCGCGCCCGGCGAGCACCGTCGACCCGGCGATCGCGGAGGCAGCCGAGCGGCAGGGCCGTGCGATGCGGGAGCTGAGCCGCCGCGCGTTCCCGGAGCCAGAGGCGTCCTTGGATGGTCAGCCAGCCCCGATTGAAATCGCCCGCGTTGAGCGTCGCCGTGAAGCCGCTGCCACACACGCGGCCGCCGTGCGGCGTGCCCGAGCCGAGCGCGCGGGCACGCCGCCGCGGGAGGCTGCGCCTCAGCCGGTCGCCAAGACGGCGTGAGCGAGCAGCTGTCCACCCTCGAACTAGCCCGGCCCTGTTGCCACCACAACAAGAAAGGCGTACACGTGTTCTATTTAGGGTGTTCGGCCTCCATAGCTCGTGGCCGATGCTTGGATGTCGGTGTCCGGCGGGATTACACCTCGTTGGATACGCAGCAGACCGCGGCTTTGAAGATGAGCGGCCGCGGCATACGGAGGGGTGTCCGGTGAGTGACCGCAGCGCGATTGAGTGGACCGAGGCCACCTGGAACCCAACGACCGGATGTGACCGGGTCTCGCCGGGATGCGACAACTGCTATGCCATGACGCTGGCCAAGCGTCTCAAGGCCATGGGGCAGGCCAAGTACCAGAATGACGGGGATCCGCGGACGTCCGGTCCCGGCTTCGGTCTGACGGTGCACCCGGATGCCCTGCAGATCCCGTACCGGTGGCGCAGCCCCCGGACGGTCTTCGTCAACTCGATGTCCGACCTGTTCCATGCCCGGGTGCCGTTGGACTTCGTGCGGCAGGTCTTCCAGGTGATGGCCGACACCCCGCAGCACACCTATCAGGTGCTGACCAAGCGGGCCCGCCGTCTGCGTCAGGTCGCCGACAGGCTGGAGTGGCCTGCGAACGTGTGGATGGGGGTGTCGGTGGAGAGCAGCAAGGAGCTCGCCCGGGTGGACGACCTGCGCCGCGTCCCGGCCGCCGTACGGTTCTTGTCGTGCGAGCCCTTGCTCGGGCCTCTGGACGGCCTGGACGTCACGGACATCGACTGGGTCATCGCTGGTGGCGAGTCCGGGCCGCGTTTCCGGCCGATGCAGCAGGAATGGGTGACCGGCATCCGCGACGTATGCACGGACGCCGGTGTGGCGTTCTTCTTCAAGCAGTGGGGCGGCCGCACGCCGAAGTCCCTTGGGCGCGAGCTCGAGGGGCGCACCTGGGATCAGATGCCGGCTCGGGAGACTGTTACCGCAGGCTGACCACACTGGCCTTGGTGAGACGGCCGGCGGGCATGACCACACGGCCGTCTCCGTCCAGGGCCTGGAGAGCCTTCTTCGCGTCCCGGGCACGCCACTGCGACGTTTCCAGCAGGAGCCACTGCTCGAGCTGTTCGAGGCTGACGGGTCCCTGACGCAGCCGCTGCTGGACCAGGGCCAGCAGCTCGGGGTCGGTCACCTCCCCTTCGTCGAACAGCGAGACCTGCCCGACGGCTACGGCGTTACGGACGCGGGGATCCCTGAAGCGCATGCCGTCGCTCTTGTCGACCCGCCACATGGCGTCCTTCATCACCTCCACGCCGCGGGGGTGCTTGGTGCCGAAGACCAGGTACAGCGGCTGGCCCGTCCTCGGCACTACCTCGAACTGCAGGCGGTAGTCGAAGCCGACACGGTGCAGGGCTTTGCGGTAGCTGTCCAGCCAGGCCCGCCACATCTCCTCGCTGTCGCGTGCTGCGGCAACGTGCGTCCAGTGCTGGCGGCCGCCGAAGACGCCGTCGACGATGTCCTCGTTGAGTTCCTTGCGCCGGCTGAACCAGTTCGGCCCGAAGGTGACGATGACTTCGCTGGCGCGGTTCGCGGCGATGCGGCCCATCACGGACAGAGGTGTGTTGACGTTGCCCCAGCTGTCGAAGACCCCGAGGATCGGCTGGCCCCATGCCTTCAGCTCGGTCAGGAGCCGCTCGCTGTCCTGGCCCGCCTCGCCGCGCCGCACCTCCACACGCACGGGCAACTGGTCCAGAGGCCCGAAGTTCTCGTACAGCTGGTTCACCAGGTGCTCGTATGTGGCGCGGTCCTTCTCGATGAAGATCAGCTGTACCCGCTCTCGGGACAGGCCCATCCGGTGCACAAATTTGTGGTTCAGTAGCCCACGCAGGTTGAACACCGGGGAGCCCTCTTCACCGGCCTCGTAGCGGCCCGGCCCGGCGAACGCGTCGAGAAACGTCACCTTCGACCAGCTGCGGCCCGACTGGGGGCTGGGCTGGAGCAGGATCGGCCACCAAGCGTCGAAGTAGCTTTTGTACAACCGGTGCTTGGCTGCCGTCGCCGGTTCCAACGGCCACAGAACACCCATTCCGACCCCCCTCGGACAACGCAACGTGGCAAAGATTGTCCGCTGAGTGACCGTCAGGCGCCAGGCCGCGTTCTAGACGATCACTGATCCAAGTCTGCGGGCCGCGGGTCGGTTCGGGACGTCAGCCAGGTCCGGCGTCCCAATCCGCATTCCCCACGTGTCCCTGGTCTTTGTCGGCTGGATCCCGTCGTGTCGCCTCCGTGGCGGTCGGGTACGGCTTCGGCATCGGCCGTGGTGCGAGGGAGACTTCGGGGTGGGGAAGGCGAGCCGGGGCAAGCGGGAGCGCAGCAGGGACAAGTCCGGGCAGTGGACTGCAGCTGGTGCGGCGCGGGTGGCGCAGCAGCTACGGGAGCAGACGCAGCGGGGTCTGACCGGCAATCCGTGGGTGCAGATGACGCTCGCCTCGAACCTCAACAACGTCATCAACGAGCTGCACGCCGTGCTGCGGCACAGCGATCTCTCGGACATGGCGGGGAAACCCGACGGCTTGGAGTGGGATGCGGCGCTGTCGATGACCCTGGGCAAGGACGGGTGCCCACCGCCGTGGGCGCCGCGGGATGCTGCTGCATGGCAGATACGGCAGATCGGAAAGCTGCTGCGGCAAGCCGAAGTGGTGGTCATCTCCCCAGCCGCTCACGCTGCGGTCATGGCCGCGGCCGCCACTCTCGAGCCGGCTGACATCAGCACCCTGGACCGCGATCGGGACATCCTTGTGCAGGCAGTCTCCCAGACGGCGGCCTTGCTGGTGTCCGGGTCGACCTGGGTGTTGCGATCCTCGGTCGTCCCGGAGGACGACCGCCACTTACAGTTCCTGCCCCTGTCCCGTACCTCGATACGGTTGCGATCCTCGGTCGTCCCGGAGGACGACCGCCACCCCCCCGTGTCGTCACGCACCCCGTGCGGGTCGCGGATGTTGCGATCCTCGGCCGCCCCGGAGAGCGGCCGCCACCCGCGAGCGGGTCCGCGACTGGCGGGTCCGCGCGATGTTGCGATCCTCGGCCGGCCCCGGAGGCGGCCGCCACCGGGCTGCTGCATCCACGCCTCGTCCGTCATCTCCGCGATGTTGCGATCCTCGGCCACCCCGAAGGGCGGCCGCCACAACGCGCCGGTCTGCAGGGCCATCTGCCCGAAGTGGTTGCGATCCTCGGCCGCCCCGGAGGGCGACCGCCATACCACCAGCTGGCCGGCAGCGTCGCGCTCACTCGTGTTGCCCTCCTTGGTCGTCCCGGAGGACGACCGTCGGCAGGGGCGTGACCGCCCAAGTCATCGGTGGTGTTGAAGTTGCGATCCTCGATCGCCCCAAAGGGGCGACCGCCACTCGGAGGAGGCCTCCGAAGGTTGCCATCCGCTGGTTATTGCGATCCTCGGTCGCCCCGGAGGACGACCGCCACAGGAGCCGTCGGCGTCCTCATCCAAGACCGGGAAGTAGTTGCGATCCTCGGTCGCCCCGGAGGACGACCGCCACACTGCAGGAGCCCCGCCGGCATGCTGTTGCCGGTGTTGTTGCGATCCTCGGCCGTCCCGGAGGGCGACCGCCACTGGGGTTGCGCGAGCTGTACTTGCCTCACGGTTGTTGTTGCGATCCTCGGTCGCCCCGGAGGACGACCGCCACCCGGAGGCCGTTGTGGTCCGCGTTGTCCGCGCAGACGTTTCGATCCTCGGCCGCCCCGGAAGACGACCGCCACCCCATCCGACCCCCAGGTCGGTGGAGTCGGCGCGGTTGTTGCGATCCTCGCCGCCCCGGAGGGTGGCCGCCACCAGCGAGGTAATGCGCTTCAACTCCGAGTGGGAGTTGCGATTCTCGGCCCTCCTGGAGGGCGGCCGCCACCGGATCGGAGGATGGCTCTCCGGACCCCGGAGAACCTGTTGCGATTCTCGGCCGCCCCGGAGGGCGGCCGCCAGGATGATGGTGCCGTGGTTGGAGCGGGTCACCTCAACGTTGCGATCCTCAGCCACCCCGGAGGCCAACCGCCACACCACCGAAACCGCTCCACGTCTGGGAGCCCTAGTTGTTTTCCATTCTCGGCCGCCCCAGAGAGCGGCCGTTCCAGGCCGAAGTGACCCAGCTGATATGTGTTGTAGATATTGAGATCCTCCGTTGCCCTGGAGGGCGACCGCCAACTGCGCGTGCGCCACGGTGTACGCGCAGTCGGTGCTGTTGCGATCCTTGGTCACCCCTAGGGGCGACCGCCAAGCTAGGCGGCGATCCGCCGGGGTCGGACGGAGGAGCTGTTGCGATCCTCGGTCGCCCCGGAGGACGACCGCCACCTCGCACGGGGTGTGGTCGTACGGGCCGAACCCGCCGTTGCGATCCTCGGTCGCCCCGGAGGACGACCGCCACACGGCCACACCCCTGCCACGGGTCCTCTGAGCAAAGTTGCGATCCTCGGTCGCCCTGAAGGGAGACCACCACCGCTGGTCCTTCGAGTCACAGCCGGTGTGGTGGACCATGTTGCGATCCTGAGCCGCCCGCAGAACGACGACCGCTTGCCGGTGCCCACGAAGAGGGTCATGGTGGCGAGGTTGGGGTTGCGACCCTCGGTTGTCCCGAAGGACAACCGCGCCACGCTGTAGACGGGTTGCACAGGAAGTTCAGCATGTTGTTGCGATCCTCGGTCGTCCCATAGGACGCCTGCCGCTTTGGCCGCGCCGGGACCCCGGTCTGCCGGTCACGGCTGCGATTCTCGGCTGCCCAAAGGCGACCGTCACCAGCCCACGTTGTCGCGGACTCGGAGCCAGCGCTCTCGCCCCCGGAAGTGACCGCCTCACTCTCGTTCGTACACGGGTTGAGGATCCGCTCGAAGCCGCTGCGACCAACGGCAGCCCAAGGCCGACCTCGAGGCCTCCTAGGTATGACCACCCTGACAGATCTTGAGCCGCACCAGACTGGGGCATGGTGGCCGCTCCGGGACAAAAGCGAACAGCGCTGCTCCCAGGTCTTCAGCTTGAGTGCCATTGCGATCCTCGGTCGCCCCGGAGGACGACCGCCACCATACGGGCCAACCTCTCATGTACACACGTGCCGACGTTGCGATCCTCGGTCGCCCCGGAGGGTGACCGCCAGCGCGTCCGGGAACTCATCCCCCATGATCTCCGGCTGGTTGCGATTCTCGGTCGCTTGGAGGGCGACCGCTGGTACCTCTGGTACGGCTTCCTACAGGGCCGAGAGACGTTGTGATCCTCGCCCGCCCCGCAGGGCGACCGCCAGCCGCGTTGCCAGTACACGAGCCGAGGTTGCCCTGGTCGTTGCGATCCTTGATCGTCCCAGAGGGCGACCGCCACCAGCCACCGTGGCCGGGAAGGGCAGGTAGCTGCGCTCCTCAGCTCTAGCTTGAGAGGGTGCGGTACGTAGCCCGGAGCCGCGTTTCGCGTTCCTGCGCTGCGTCAGTCGATGAGGCGGGTGAAGGTGACTCCCTCGGGCATGCGGTTTTCGTCGATGTCGATGCGGTCGGCGTAGTCGTCCCAGGATCGTCCTTCGCTGTGGCCCAGTGGCTTGATGCGGATGAGGTCGAACAGCTTGTGGGCGGGGGCTCGCCCGTAGGAGTCGTCGTGGGTGAAGATGTACAGGCCGCGGATGGCCATTTCGCCGCGGGAGGCGGCGCGGTCGTGGTCGAACATCATGGTCATGGCGTGCCAATAGGCGGCCAGGTCGTCCGGGGTGACGCCGGCCTTCGTGCCGAGGGCGCCGGAGTAGAAGCCGTGGCCCCGGTACAGCCCGTAGGGGACGTAGTGCTTGTTGCCCATCTCGGTGACCTTGCCGTTGGCGAGGTCTTCGGGTTTGTTCGGGGCGACGCGGGTGATGCCGGCTTCGAGCGGGGTGATGGGGTCGATGGAGCGGGAGAAGGTGAGCTGCATGGGTCCGCGGGCCTTGCCGGCGTGCTTTTTCTGGTCGCCGACGGACATGACGGCGCCGAAGAGGCGTACGTCGTAGAAGTTGCGGATCATCCATTGCTGGGCGGTGGCGGTGTCGCCTTCCGTGGTTCCGCCTTCGTGGTAGGCGCGCTGGATCTGGGGGTTGAGGGCGACTCCTTCCTCGACGTACATCTCGAAGCCGGGCTGTCCCTGGTGGGCGAGGGTGATGGTGTTGCGGATCTTTCGCTTGAGGGCGACGTCGGTGATGATGCCCTGGCTGGTGATGGGGTCGATGCGGGGCATGCCGCCGGCGTCGGGGTCGCCGTTGGGGTTGCCGTCCTTGACGTCGATGAGGAAGACGTAGTCGTGCTTGCGGGTGGGGTCCAAGTGCGCGGCGCTCATGGCTGTTTTCGGTGTCCTTTCCGGGTTGGTGCGGGGGCGGGTTGTCGGGCGTTTACCAGAGGGTTTCGTCGGTTGCGTTCGCGTCGTCGGCCGCTTCTTCGGGGAGGGCGTCCGCAGTCTGGTCGGCGGCGAGTTCCTTGCCGGCTTCGCGGGCCTTGATGGCTTCGGCCGCGGCCCGGGCGGAGTGGGCGCGTTGGTGTTCGTAGCCGAGGATGAACAGGGCCTGCTGCTCGGCGTTGAGGTGGGCGGGGAGGGCGTCGAGGAGGTCGAAGGCGTCCCGCAGTCGGTTTTCCATGGCCTTGGCCGCGGGTTCGCTCTTGCGGGCGATGGTGCGCAGGTGGGGGCGTGCGCCGATGCGGAGCCGGGTGAGGACGGCTCGGGGCGAGACGACGGCGGTGGTCAGGTACTTGTCGGTGATGGTGGTGTTGACCTTGGGCATGGCCTTGCGCTGGATCGCTTCGAGCATGGCCATGATCCGCCCGCACACGTATCCGGGTTCGGTCGAGGTGGTGTTCAGCTGGGGCACGCACAGCTCCTTGTGGCGGGTGGTCGTACGGGTCAGGGTGAGGCGCAGCAGCGCGATGCGGGGCCGGTCGATGTGGTGGTCGGCGCGGATGCGCTGCATGAGGACCGGCAGGACGTGGGCTGGCGGCGGTGTGCCGTGGAGTGCGGCCTTGGCGAGGTCGGCCTGCAGGTGCTTGGGGATGGTGGTGTCGATGTAGGTGTTCTTGCGTTTGTCCCAGCGGGCGGCGGCCAGGGCCAGGCGCCAGACCGGCCAGTAGAGGGAGGTGTTGTTCCAGCCGTCCCAGGTCTGCTGGTCGGTGAACCAAGTCCCGAGCCGCTGCTTGAGCTCGGGGACGGGGAGGGTGATCCAGTCGGCGACGATGACCCGGTTGGTGTTCACCCGCAGGGTGACGGCGTAGAAGGCGTCGTCGTCGAGGGCGGCCAGCGCGTCGCTTCCCTTGTAGGGGTGGTGAAGGGCGTCGACGAGTTGGGCAACCTCGGTGGGTTCGGGGTTGTCCAGGGTCCACATGTCGGTTTCGGTGGTGGGGTTGCGGGTCCACCACACGATGGCGGAATCGCCGGCACGGATGCGGTGCTCGGGATCGGCCAGCAGTGCGTTCAGGGCGGTGGCGGCCTTGGTTCCGCAGTCGACGCAGACGGGGGTGGCGCCGAGCTGCTTGATGCCGGCCCGGTAGTGGGCGGGCTGGTTGAGGCAGATCAGCTGAGTGTTCATCCCGGAGTTGGGCAGACCCTTGACGGGGACCGGGAGAGTGGACAGCAGCGCTCCCATCTGCCCGCAGACCAGGCACAGGCCGTCCTGGCTCTTGCCCGGCTTGCCGCTCTTCGTGCTCTTGACCTTCTCCGCCCACCAGCGCTGGGCCTGGGGGAGGTCGTGGACCCACTCGCCGTCCACACTGATGGCCACGAGGTGCCCCTGATCCATCTCCTCGGGCCAGTCGTCCGGCGTAGAGGGGCTGCCCAGCCACTGGGCCAGGGTGCGGGCCTGGGGAAGACCGGGGTGCTCGTTGCACCAGGAGGACACCATGGCGCGGTAGGCGGCATGCCGCTCCCGGGCCTTGGTGACGTCTTTCGGGTCCGTCGACAGAACCTTCTTATCCTCCGGTCCCTTCACCAGGCCGGGGTGGCCGAGGACGTACAGCGCGCTGTCGGCGAGCAGGAACGGCGGCGGGTTCTTCCCTGAGCGGCCGGTGTAGGGGGCGGTGACCCTCCGGGGCTCTTCCCCCTTCGGGGGGCGCAGGTCGATGATCAGCAGTTCGGCTTCGCCGGTGCTGGAGAGGTCGACCTGCCACATGATCGGACGCTGCTGGTAGTAGTCGGGGACGGCATCCTCGCGGCTGTCGGCGTGCTGGACGAGGCTGTGCAGGAGCACGTCAGGCCGTCCCCTCGGCAGACACGCGGCCCTCTGCCCCAGGCATCCCGCTGATGTGTGTGGGGTCGAGCGGGCGGTCCGGCACGTGGAGGACACCGCGCTCGAGGCGGGCGCGGAACCAGTGGTAGCGCTCCTTGTCTTTCGGCAGGTACTCGATGTGGTGGAGCATCAGTCCGATCTCGTCGATCGGGGGGATGCCTGCCTGGTCGGCGGTGGTGACGACGCCCGCCTCCTGTGCTGATCCGCGGGGGCCGAAGAAGGCCGCGAACTCGCGGCAGCCGAAGTGGGGCTGTTCGAAGCACGCCCCGCGCTTGACGCGGCGGTCGAACTGGTCACGGTACTTCGGCAGCGGCGCGGTGCAGCGGTCGGTGGCATTGATGGTGGCGTGGATGCGGTAGGCGACGTCGCGCAGTGCGACGGTGACGCGCTGCCCGCGGTCCTCGGCGACGTCGTAGCGGTAGCCGTTATTGGCGCGCAGGTCCTCGAAGGTCTTCTTGGTGATGATCGAGTTGTTGACCTCGTTGCGCCGAAAGCTGGTCCACTGCACCGGCTTGAGCAGTTCGATCTGCTTGATCCGGTAGGTCATCTCCGGCTTCCACAAGATCGCCTCCAGCAGCCCTTTCGCTGCCGAGGGGGTCATTACCGGGTAGGAGACCCGTTCGACCTTGAGTTCCGGGCGGGTGAAGCAGGCCAGCGGACCCCAGGCTTCCACCTGCACGGGAAGTGGCCGGTCGGCTCGTTCCCCACGCTGCCGCCCTTGTTCGGAAATCATGCATCCTCCCCCTTCATGCCCTGGCCGGCTCGGCCCGTTGTCAGTGCCGGCGGCTAGCGTCGTCGCACTGCCCCGCTCCACGACCCGCGGTCCGCAGGCCGGTAGTGAATTGCAGCGATCTAGCCGGATCTCAATACATAAGTGATGGTAAGTCAAGTATGGTTGCAAAAAAGGCAGTTGATGCGATATCGGGATGGATGCCCGTTCCGGAAGGCAGGCTCGTAGCCCACTCACCGGGCCGTCGGGGCATCTGGCACTGGTACGAAGACCACGCCCGGGGCACCGGCGAGCTGGCCCGGAGTTTCGCCGAGCCATGGGGAGGCGGAGAACTCGCCCACCGGCTGGGACGCGACCACGACACCGGCAAGGGCGCATGCGCCTGGCAGGACGGCCTGATCGAAGAAGCCACCACCGGCCGGAAGGTCCGCCGCCCCGCACACCACGCCGCCGGGGCCTTCCTGTTCGCTCAAGCAGCCCGGCAGCATCCGGTGCTGACACCGTTCGCCGGCGTCATTGAAGGACACCACACCGGCCTGTCCGCCTGGTCAGAACTCAGCGTCCGGCTCAAGAGCCTGATGCGGGACCCCACAGAGGTGGACGAGGCGATCAGCCGGGTCGCCGAAGTCATGCCGGAGATCCTGGACAAAACCTGCCCAGCCGTCCCGGACTGGCTCGACCCGCGCAACAAAACCAGCGTGGAAATGCTGGTCCGCATGACCTACTCGGCCGTGGTCGACGCCGACCGGCTCGACACCGCCGCGCACTTCCAGCCCGGCCCGCTTCCTCGGCCGGACGTGCGCATGCCCGAATTGTGGGAGCGGTACGAGACCCGCCGCCAGGAGGCCCTCGCCGAACGCCGACGCCGAAAGGAGCCCTCGTGGCTGGACAAGCTCCGCGAGGACGTCTACCAAGAAGCGCTCGAAACCGCAGCCGATGAGCCGGGGGTGTACCGACTGCACCTGCCGACCGGCGCGGGAAAGACATTCACCGGCGGAGGCTTCGCACTCCGCCACGCCGCACTGCACGGGCTGCGACGCGTCATCGTCGCGGTCCCGTTCATCTCGATCACAGAGCAGAACGCGGCTGTCTACCGAAGACTGCTGAATCCAGAACACGGGCCGCGGACGGTGCTGGAACACCACTCCGCCGTAAACTTCGAGACGCCCGACCGGCGCGCATCACGGCCCTCGGACGCTTCAGTCGACGCTCACAGAGATCAAAAACGTGCCCGCCCCAACCGATGGGCGAAGCTGGCCGCGGAGAACTGGGACGCCCCGTTCATCGTCACCACCACGGTCCGCCTGATCGAGAGCCTGTTCGGCAATAGCCCGTCAGCCACCCGCCGACTGCACCGGCTTGCCAACTCCGTCATCGTCCTGGACGAGATCCAGGCCCTCCCCGACACCCTGCTGACACCGATCCTGTCAGGACTGCGGGAACTCGTGGAGCACTACGGCGTGACCCTGGTCCTGTCCTCGGCCACACAACCAGAACTCGCTACGCTGAACCCCTGGCAGACCGGCCTGCCACAACGCGACATCGTCGCCAATCCCGCCCCGCTCTTCCAGCAACTCCGCCGAGTCCGGTACGACTGGCGCACCGGCTCAGACGTGACCCTCAGAAGCATCGCCACAGAGGCCGCAGCGCACGACCAAGCCCTGATGGTGGTCAACGGAACAAGAGACGCCAGCCACGTACACAAGATCTGGCTCGGCGACCACGCCGAGGACCCCAGCACCCTGCACCTGTCGACCCGCATGACCGGCTGCCACCGCAGAGAGACCATCCAAGCGGCAAAGCAACGCCTTGACGCCGGCCTGAACACACTGCTGGTGTCGACATCCCTGATCGAGGCCGGCGTCGACCTCGACTTCCCGCGCGGATACCGCGCCAGATCGCTGCCAGAGTCCGAACAGCAGGCCGCCGGACGCATCAACCGCGAAGGACACCGCCCGACCGAGGACAGCATCATGACCGTCTTCGAACCGACGGACGGTCTCCAGCCACAAGTGATCTACAACCGATGCGGCATCGCCGCCGCATCCCGCCGCTTCGGCAAAGGGCTCGCCGACCCAGACGATCTCGACACACTGCGCTCCTACTACCAGCACCGCTACCGACTCCAGGCCGGACGCTCCTCCACCGACCCCAACGGAGCCACCGGGGAAACCATCGAGGCGCTGCGAGAAAAGCTGGACTACCCGGAAACCGCCCGCAGAATGCGCATGATCGACAACGAGCACTCCGTGGCCGTCGTCGCCATCCGCGCCCAGCTCACCCAGAACGACCGGCAGGCCGCCCAAGACGCCATCGAGCAGCTCCGCAGCGGGGTACCGACCCCCGACGCCTACCGCACACTCCAGGACCACATGGCATCCATCCCACAACGAGAACTGGAGACAGCGATCAACACCGGACACGCCGCCGAAATCGCCGGTGACCTATACGAGTGGACAGGTCCCTACCACCCCCAACGAGGAATCGAACCCGCCGTGTAGTGAAATGGGCAGCGACTGAAGGTCCCACCAATCGATACAGTATTCTGAGACAAAGGCGTCGTAGCGGTCGTCCTTCGGAGCGCCCGAGGATCGCAACTCGCTCATCGGCGCCTTCTTCAACCGGGCCATCCCCGTGGCGGTCGCCTTTCAGGGCGACCGAGGATCGCAATTTGTGCGCGTCGAGCAGGTGCGCCACCTCGGCGACCGTGGCGGTCGCCCTCCAGGGCGGCCGAGGATCGCAACAACCGCCCGGACGGAACGCAGGAAACCAGCGACTTCGTGGCGGTCGCCCTCCGGGGCGGCCGAGGATCGCAACGGCGGGTTCGGCCCCTACGACCACACCCTGTGCGAGGTGGCGGTCCTCCTCCGGGGCGGCCGAGGATCGCAACGACGTGGTGAACTCCAGGCGCGCCATGTACATGTTGTGGCGGTCGCCTTCCGGGGCGGCCGAGGATCGCAACTTCGTGGCCTACCAGCCGGATGCCGCGCTGCTGTGGCGTGGCGGTCGCCCTGCTGGGCGGCCGAGGATCGCAACACGGAGTACGAGCAGGGGGCTGACTGAGCGCGCGGCGGGTGGCGGTCGCCCTCCGGGGCGTGCCGATGATCGCAATAGGTAGGAGGCCGACGTGACCGAGACGACCGCCCCCATCGAGCCAACTGACGGACCCCCTGCCGAACTGTCCGGCATCGACCTCGCCCGGGTCGCGCTGTACCAGGCCAGGGAGGCCGCCCGGAAGAACGGCGGTGGTGAGGCCCCAGCGCCACGCCGCCGTTCCGTTGTCGTGTGGTGAGACGGTCGCGAGCCAGCCGGGTTCGCCGCCGCCTGACGGGACTGATGGCCGACCGGGCCTGGAAGATCCCGGCCACCGGAGGAACCGCCCCGCAGCTGCCGAACCACGTCGCCTCCGTCGCGTTCCACCCGGAGACCGGATAGCTGGACCTTCGCCCCTACTCGCCCGCCTACGCCACCCAACTGCGGCTGATCAGCTCGCGGATCGTCGCCGCGGCGAACAGCGCGGTCGGCACTGACGCCGTACACACCGTCCGGGTCCTGCCGGTCGGTGCCGCGCCCGCGCCCCGTACGCCGGAGCCCGCCCCGGCGACCGTGGGTGAGCCCGAAGCGCCGGTGAAGACCCGGGAGATGTCGTCTGAGGGCTACCGCCAGGCGCTCGCCGCGCACCAGGCCGTCGCGCCCGCGCGCCCGCGACCTCGCACTCGACTTCATCAAGGCTCATGGCGACCTGACCACTGGCTCGCGCCATCCGCTGACTCCCGATGTGTGCGAGGGGTTTCACCAGCGGAAACACAGTTAAACAGGCCAGATTATCCGGCTCTCGGTGGTGCAAGAAAGCCCCGGGCCGGAGTCCGGGGCTCAGCTCGCTGTTCCGTAACAGTTCAGCGGTCTCGACGGGACTGCTGCTGAGCAGTGCTGCGACAGAAATTCTGTAACACCGCAGGAAAGGACATGCCCTTCCGGAACGATCATGGTGACATCGCTCGCAGAACACGAAGAGTGACCAGCTCACTGCATTGGCGAGTGACACGGAAACGCGGACCCTACAGCCGCTATATGGGCTGGTACCGGCACATCACGCTCGCCATGCTCGCCCACGCGTTCCTCGTGGTGATGGCCGTTCCGGAGCGTGAAAAAGGGGTGCCCGGGCCGACACACCCGACCTCGTGGCCCTCACATCAGCCGAGATCCGTCGTCTGCTAGCAGCTCATCCCCGCCGCCGTCCTGCACGCCGCGACCACGCGATGAACTGGTCCCGATGGCGGCGTCGCCACCAGGCACGTGCCCGACGCTGTCATTACATGCGGCGCGGGCACACGTTAGTGGGACGGCCGGCCCAAGACCGCCCCACGCATGCCACACCCCCGCTACACTCCCCACCGCCAGACCGTTGACCAGTAGAAATACAGAAGTCCGGCTGGAGTGCTAGAACATCTTCTCCAGGCGGCGGATCAACGGGTTCGCGTAGCCTGCCAGTTGCCTGCTGTCGAACGGCGTTACCACCTCGATCAGTTCGTCGCTGCCCTTGCGGACGTCCGCCAAGTACTCCAGGTACTGCTTGTACTCCTGGTACTCCTCGGGCAGCAGATGCGGCCGCCCGAGCACCTGCGTGCTCATGCCGGTCGGCATCGGGCGCAGCCGGAAGACCTCGCCACCCGGGGTGACAAAGAACTGGCCCTCCTCGACGGCCTTCGCCAGCCGCGCCCGCGCCCCCACCTGCTGCTCGACCGCGGAACCCGGCCGGTCGTAGTGCTGGGAGGCGCGCGCCGCCGTCCGCGTTTTCTCGGATGTGGCCTCGGCCAGCGCGTACGCCTGCTTGCCCTCCGCCGCCACCGGCCACGCCGCCTCCCCGGCAACCTCCAGCCCGGAGCCGCGCCGTAGCACCCCCAGCATTCCGCCGTCGCGGAACTCCACGCGGCCCGCGGGCCCGGTCGCGTTGAACAGCCAGCCACCGCTGAGCAGTTCCACTGGCTCCATGCCGTGCGCGCGCACCAGCAGGCTCTGCTTGTGGATGAGGTTCCGGTACGCGCCGTTCGACACCATGAGCATCTCCTGGAGGTGCTGCTGCACCAGGTGCACCCTGCTGAGCCCGGGACGGGCAGTGGCGAGGTAGTACGCCAGCCGCTGCACCCACGCCCCGTTGCCGAACGGCCCGCCCGCGAAGACCCGGTCGAGGGCCTCGTGCATGGTGGGATTGCCCTCCCGGCCGGCCGTCTTCACGCAGTTCACGAACCGCCGCATGCTCACGGTCCGGAACAGGGCGGAGACCTCCGGCTGCAGCACCTCCAGGGCCTGTTGGCGCACCGCGGCCGGTACCACGTCGCCCTCCGCGCCGGCAGCCGCGCGCCGCTCCAGCGCCGCGAGCTCGGCCTCGGTCTCCTTGATGTCGGCGAGGATCGCATCGGCGTCGTCCGCCGCCAGCTGCCGGTCGGCGCGCATCGCCTTCGCGTCCTCCGCGAGGGAGAGCAGCACGCCGCGCTGGTACGGGGCCTGGTGCGCGATCACTTCGAGGCTGCCCAGCAGGTGCGCCTCCACCTGCGAGTGCTGCACCGCCATCCGCAGCAGCCGCAGGGTGGCGGGGCCGCCCCGCGCCCGCTCCCACGATCCTGCCGCGCGGATTCCCCGGAACGCCGCGTTGTTCCGGCGCACCTGCGCGAACAGCGTGAGAAGGGTGAGGTGGTCCATCAGACGGGAGCCGCCGCTGCGGCGGCCAGGGCTGCCGCGGCGGCTGCAGCCGCGAGCATGGCGGCCACGTCCATCAGTACGAAGACGAGATCCACGAACACCATCCCGTAGCTCATGGCCACCTCGGTGAAGTCCGGCCGGGCATCGATGAGGCGCAGCGACGGGTCCAGTACGGCCTCCCACGCCGTGGTCTGCGAGCTGAACCAGCGGGTCCGCTGCACCGCGTCCCAGCCCGACAGCACCAGGCTGGAGAGGGAAGCGGGGAGGCCCAGGCGCTTGAACACCGTGGAGCCGAGGCCGGCCGAGGTGTTCATGGCGCTCCACAGCGTCTCATAGAGCGCCGGGAGGCCGCGGGCGCGCATCACCTCGCTCGCCGCCGTCCAGGCGAGGGAGCCGGGCTCGTGCTCCGCCTGGCGGAGGGCGGCGAAGACGGCGACCGGATAGCAGAAGCAGTCCAGGGCGGACTGCTCGCCGGTCGCGATGTCGGGGCGTGCGGCGGTCAGTTGGCCCAGTGAGGTGGGGCGGTCGCCCAGTTCGCGCTCCACGTCGGCGGCGGCCGTCGCCACCTCCAGCGCGGTCGCGGCGCAGGCGTCGGCCAGCCGCTCGGCGTCGGCGCCGGTGTCGGACAGGCCGGGGAGGTCGAGGCCGCGGGCGATCGGGAAGACGGCGCACAGCGCGGCTTCCACGGCCAGCACGAGCTGGTAGTCACGTATTTCCGTGGTCCGCGACAGCGCCAGCGTCTTCAGGACCGCTTCCGGGAGGGCCGCGGGCGTCGGCAGGGTGCCGAAGACGATGTCCGTCGCCTGCTTGACCGCCCGTACCAGCCGCACGGTCTCCGGCGGGGCTCCGGACTGCCGGAGACGTTCTTCGAGCACCGACAGGGCCCGGTCCGCGACCTTGGCCGCCGGGCCCCTGAAGTCCGCAGGGCGGGACTGGATCGCCCAGCCCCGGGCCTTGCCCAGGTCCGCCACCATGTCGGCCAGCTGCACGAACTCCGGCGCGTCCGGCTCGGGCCGCCAGGGGTGGTCGGCGAGCTGCTCTGCCAGCCGGGCCGGGGTGAGGTCGTCGAGGGCCTCCTGCTTTCCGTAGCGGGCGTACGGGCCCTTCGGGGCCAGCCGCGCGAGGTCGGCCGCCAGGCCGCGTACCGACGCGTCTAGGCGGCGGAACACCTCCGTGCGGCCGAGCAGTTCGGCCTCGACGAGCGGCCGGGCGAGGCTGCGGCCGAGGGCGGTGCGCGCCTCGCGGATCATCTTCATCAGCGCCTCGGCCTCCGCGAGCCGTTCGCCGCGGGCGCCGCCGGTGCGCCGGCCGCGCACATCCCAGCGCGCCGCTTCCCGCCGGGCGGCGGCCATGAGCTCGTCCACGAGCTGCCAGCCGCCGGTGCGGTAGCGGAGCTCGACGTACTCGGCGACCGTGGCCGGGTGCAGCGGGACCCGTAACGGCACGGGGGCGCCCGGCATCCGCAGGTCCACGAACGACCGGGAGCCCGGGTACTGTGGCGACTCGGCCGCGATGTCGGAAGGCGGCGGCGGAGCGGGCGGTCCCGGTGTGAACAGGTGCTGCTGCCCCGCGGCTTGCGGATCCGGCGCCGCCGCCCGCGACACCGGGAACGCCGTCTCCCGCGCCCACGCCCGCGGCCCCAGCTCCCTCGGCAGCTCCGCCGCCCCCACCTCCGGCAGCGCGCTCTCGTCCGGCCGGGCCATCAGCCGGTGACCTGACTCTCCGGCTGCGCCGGCGCCGATTCAGGACAGCCGCACGGCCTCGGGTCGTCGTACTGCTTCGCCGCCACCCGCGCCTCCAGCCGCGCCGCCTCCGCCTCCGCCTGCCGCGCGGTCGCGGCCAGCCGGCGCAGCTCGTAACCGCGGCTCTTCTCGATGTAGTCCTCCGCCGCGCTGCACCGACCCAGCCGGCTCTCGATGGTCATGCCGGGAGTCGGCAGCATGACTCGTGAGGTCTTGACCTTCATGGACAGCAGGCTCGCCACGATCGTCTTACGGAAGGTGCTGACCAGGTCCTCGCCGTCCGCGTGCAGCGGCACCGCCAGATACGGGCCGTGCATGCTCACCACCCGCGGCTCGAACATGCCCACCCGCAGCGCCCCGCCGGAGCCCGCCATCAGCCGCTCCAGCTGCTCGGACGGCGGGAGGGCCTGGAAGAGGACGTAGCGGTAGTAGTGCAGATGCTCGTTGAGGTGGTCGCGCAGGGTCTTGCTGCGCTCGCGGGCCCGGCCGACCTCCTCCAGGCCGAACTTCATCTCCAGCACGTCCTCGGCCGCCTGCTGGTCCTGCCGCGAATTCGCCTTGTCGGCCTGCTCGTCGCCCTTGTCCAGGGCCTTGTCGATGATGGGCGCGGCGTCCAGCGCCTGCACCTTGTCCGCCAGCCGCTGGGCCGCCGCCGCGATGCCCATGTCGTCGGGGATGTAGACCTGCTCCTCGCGGCAGCGGCCGGACCACCAGGCCCAGTCGCCGGGCAGGTTCATGTGGCGGTGGATCTGGGCGGCGAGGCCGGCCTCCTCCTTCTCCCGGTCCGTCAGGTCGTTCAGGCCGCCGAGCGTGGGGCTGGCGGAGCTCGGCGGGGTCGCGCCGAGCACCTCGCGGGCGATGGCGAGGCGGACGTCCGTGGTCGTGGCCGCGGCCGCCGCCGGGGAGCCGGGAGCGCCGAGATCGCGCAGTGCGGCCGCGAAGTTGGGGAATTTGACCTGGACGAGCCTGCTGTACATCCAGCGCCGGGCGGCCCGCCGCATGGTGTCGTCGATGGACTTGCCGTCGCCGATGCGGCGCAGCAGCGTCGCCGGGTCGCCCGGGTTCTTGAACAGCGCCGCAGCCTTCCGCAGCGCCTCAAGGGCGTCGATCACATCCTGCTGCTGCCGGGTCGGCTTCGGCGCGGGCGCGTCGTCCTTCTTCCCGTCCTGCTGGCCGTCCGCCTTGCCGACCTGCGCGGCGAGCGCGGCCGCCGCCTTCCGCTCGGCCAGCTCCGCCTTCGCCTCCCGGTACGCGCCGAGCAGCCGGATCGCCTCGAAGCCGTCCGCTAGCGCCGGGTCGAGCAGGCCGTCGCGCAGCGCGGTCTCGTTGACCAGCACCGCCGGCTCCTCGAAGCGGATGACGCTGATCGGGTTCTCGACCATGGCGCAGAGCCGGGTGTCCTGAGGGAGGAAGGCGGTGGAGATGTCGTAGTGGGCGAGGACCTCGTAGTAGTCGAGGTTCAGGGTGTGGCACATGTTGAGGTTGCGGATCTTGCGGGTCACCCGCTGCTCCGAGCCCCACTCCACCGACTCGGTGATCTTCGTCGTGCGCTGCGCCCGCACCTTCGTCGAGGCCTTGATGACCGCCTCGTGCAGCCGCGTCTGAGTGTTCTTGCCGACCTGGTTGACTGCGTTCTTGCCGGACACCGACGCATTCGCGCCCACCTCGATCTCCCCGGCCGCCGGCCGGTAAGTCGCCTTGAACGACCCGCCCACCTGGTACTGGAAGTCGCTCTGCGCCTGCAGCTCCCGGTAGCACTCGCTGGTGTCCTTGGTGGTGTCCGTGCCCTCGATCGTCTGCTCGGTGTCGGTCGTGCTCGACTGGTCCAGGGTCTTACGGCGCCGCTCCCAGCTGTGCAGCTCGATCGTGGTCTCCTCCTGCGGCGCCAGCGCGAGCGACTGCAGCAGCCGGCCGCGGCTGAAGCCCTTCATCGTCCAGGTCTGCCGCCAGGGCAGGAACAGCGCCACCCGTAGCCGGAACGGCGGCCGGCGCGGCGGCTTCTCCTCGGCCGGCAGCGGCACTTCGGCGTTGAGGAAGGCGCCGGCTTTTTTCAGCCCCGGCGCGGTCTTCGTGAGCCTGCTGAAGTACGAGGACGCGGAGACGGACGACAGCGCCAGGTCGAGGAGCGTGGCGGTGGTATCGGCCGGGGTCTCGGGCTGCGCCTTGGGCTTCCCCTTCGGCTCGTCCGGCTGCGGCTTGTTGAGGTCGGGGCCGGTTTCCGCGCTCCGATCGTCCTTCATCGACGCCGCGATCTTGACCAGGCTGAGGGTGAAGGAGAAGTTGTCGGGCAGGGTGATCGTGGTCTTGCCGGTCGTCCGCAGCTCCCACACCGTCGCCTTGGTCAGCGGCACCCGGAACGGCCTTCCGTTGTCCCCGAGGACCTCCGGATCCGCCAGGAACGCCGCCAGATCCTTGATCGTCACCTCCGTCAGCGCCGGGTGCCGCGGTGCCCCCTCCACCGCCCCGCCGGGCTGCTTCAGCCGTACGAGCCGGGTCTGCCCGTCCGTGTTCGTCACCCGCACCACCACGGTCCGCCCGGCGAGCAGTGCGGTGACCTCGGCGGGCTCCAGGGCCAGGGTGTAATCGATGTCGTCGAGGGTCACGGTGCGGTCGGCCAGCAGATCGTCCACGTCCATCAGCGGCACGTCGAAGACCTCCGGAGTCAGCCGCACGGTGACGTCCCGGGTGCCGCGGGAGTCGGTGAACTTCGCGGTCCGCACCACCCGCTCACCGTCCGCCAGCGCCTGCGCCTCGGCCTGGCCGAGCGTCATCAGGTACGTGCCGCCGTCCTGCTCCAGGCGCCCTTCCCGGATCAGCTTGTCGACATTGGTGACCAGCAGCACCCGCGCCGAGCCGACCGCCTCCAAAGCCTGCGCGCCGCCGCCCCGGTCCTCGTCGGCGAGGTCGCCGATCGGAATGCCGCCCACCACGTCGACGACCCGCAGCGGCAAGGCATCGCCGGGGCGTATCTCGCCGGCGGCGCGGGCCAGCGCCTCGTCGTTCGTCAGCACCACCGGGTGCGAGACGCCCGCGGGATCGACCGCCATCAGCTCCACGAACTGGCCGAAGTCGAACCACTCCACGACCTCGCCGCCAGGCAGCTCGGTGTTGCAGGTGGCCTTCTCGGTGAAGAGCGCGGGGTCGACCTTCGTCTCGGGATAGCCGTTCAGCTCCTCGGCCGCCATGGCTGCCCCGGCCTCAGGCGAAGCGCAGCTTGACGACGGCGGTGGGGTCCTTGACCCGCACCGTGAACCGTTCGTAGACGCGGAAGAGATACATCCCGCTCTCGGATTCGTGCGTGAACGCGGTCACCGCGTCGACGCCGATGGCGACGTCGAGGGTGTTGCCGCCGGTGGAGACCATCAGCGCGGTCTTGGGCGGCAGCGTGCCGGTGCCGTAGAAGCCGCCGTCCATCAGGGCCCGGATCCGGTCGGCGGGCATGATCAGGGTGTTGTCGAGCGGAGCATGCGCGTCCGCGTACGGCTCGAAGTGCGACACCAGCGCGTACGGGCCGTAGTGCATCTTGCCCTCCAGCAGCGCGTACGCCTCGGAGACCCCGCGGAAGTAGCGCTCGCCGTACTCGCCGGGCACGTCGTCGTTGCGCAGCGGCACGTCGATGATCTGCTTCACCTTCTCCGCGGCCGCCAGCAGGCTCGTATTGGGGCCGTCCTGGAAGACCGAGCTGTCCATCAGCCGCGCCAGCCGGTTGGTGGCCCGTACGGCGAGGGTGCGGGCGGTGCCGATCCGCGCCTCGGACTCGTATTGCTGCTTGGTCAGCGCGAAGGTGACCGACTTTTCCTCCAGCGGCAGCTCCACGCCCTCGGGCACCGACATCGTGCCGCCCTCGCCGTCCGTCTCGACGGCGTCGGCGGGCACGGTGCGGGCCTGCGGCGACAGCGCGTGGCTGACCACGGGCAGGAAGCGGGTGCACAGCCGGGAGCGCTCGGTCTCGGCGCGCACGCTGCGGTCCAGATGCTCCCAGACCTCCTGTTCCCAGTCGATCTTGTGACGGCCGAGGTTGTTGCCGCCCACGGCCCCGTTTGTCGTTCCGATCGCACCCATGGCTCTCCCCCGCGAGCGGCTCCTGGCTGTGTGGGGAGCTTGCTGCGCGAGGGTGGCACGGGTCAACGCCAGAGCGGGCGTAGAAACGCTAGTACCGGGAGAAGGGCGGCTCAGCGCGCCGTGCGCTCGTGCACGTGCTCCACGAAGTGGGGCAGGGCCTCCAGGACAGTGGTCGGCAGCACCTCGTGGCCGAGGTTGAAGACGGTCCAACATCACCGCAATCGAGAAGTACGCAGCGAAGGGCACCCGGTAGCGTCGCTTCCAGGGCGCGCTTGGCGAGCGAGTGCGGGTAGGTCACCGCTTCTTCGCCGCGGCGGCGGCGCAGCAGCGGGTGAGGGGAACCCGTCTCCCATCGGCGGAGCGAGGTGGGCACGGGAGTTGGCCGCGCTCGGGCTCCTCTACAAGATCGCCGACCTGCCCGCCATGACCCCGGCCGAGCAGACTGCGGCGGACCTTGCCATCACGGGGGCCAGCGCCACCACCCATCCGATCGCCTGGATCCGAGTCGGCGGACTCGCCAAGTACCTGCAGTGCCCGCCCACTGTACGCGGCGTCGCCTTCGGCGCACTCGAAGACGAACCCGGTCTGATCTACCTGGTCTTCGCCCCCCGCCTGGGACCACTACGGACGCACCCTGATCGAGGCCCTCGCCGTGCTGCTCGACGGGCATGTTGAGCGCTCGCACGGCGCGATCAACCTCATCGTGCACAAGGCGGACGCCATGACCATGCCTGCACCAACAGCTCGCCGTCGCCGCTTCGGCTGGTGAGCGAAGGCGGCCCGGGCAAGCTCTCCCGCGCGGCGGCTTACCCTTGCGCCCGGGTCGGCGCTGAGCTGCTGTCCGTTGCCGGGCATCCCGGCCGGGACGGAGGAGAAGCCGGTGCGCAGATTCGAGGCAGGGCAGACGGTCGTACGGCGCGACGTGCACCGATCCGGGCGGGTGTGGAGCGAGCAGGCCCTGCGGGTCGTTGCCGACACCGAAGTGGCGCTGGTGACCGCCTGCGCGCCCGAAGGCTGCCTGGTGTCGCGTACTCCGCTGCGAGTGGGCACGGTGTCACTCTCGCGTGCAGTGCCCGAGTCGCATACAGCAAACAGCCCCCTCGACCTGGTAGTTGAGAGGGCTGTCGTGTTGGTAGCGGGGACAGGATTTGAACCTGCGACCTCTGGGTTATGAGCCCAGCGAGCTACCGAGCTGCTCCACCCCGCGTCGGTAGGACCACCCTACGCCACTGGTGGCGTGCTCCCGACCGATGTGCGCGGTGATGGTGCTGGTCATGCACACCGATGCACCGTTCTGGGACTCGCTGGTGTTCGAGGGGATCGACGATGTGGATGTCGAGGCGGTTACGGCCGCATTCGGCACTGTAGAGGTGGTGGCGAGAGGCCGCGCGGTCGGCTCTGCATGTCCGGACTGCGGCCGCTTCTCGGACCGAGTCCACGATCGATACCAGCGCAGGCTGAAGGACCTTCCACTCGCTGAGCAGAGATTTGCGATCCGGCTGACGGTCCGGCGCTTTATCTGCGGAGCGGCGGACTGCCCGCGCCGGACGTTCGCCGAGCCGTTCTCGCGGCTCGCCGCCCCACACGCACGGTTCACCAGGCGGCTCAACCACGCCCTGGAGCGAGTGGGGCTCGCGCTGGCCGGGCGGGCTGGCGCTCGGCTGGCCGCCCAGCTGGGCTTCGGCGCGGGGCGGATGACCTTGCTACGAAGGGTCATGACACTGCCCGATCCGCAGTTCAGCACGCCGCGTGTGCTGGGCGTGGACGACTTCGCGATCCGTCGCGGCCAGACCTACTCCACCGTCCTGACGTGCGTCGAAGACCATCGCGTGGTCGATGTGCTCCCCACACGTGAAGCCGGGCCGCTGGCCGCCTGGCTGGTCCGTCACCCCGGAGTGGAGATCATCTGCCGGGACCGGGCGGGCGCCTATGCCGAGGGTGCCCGGCGCGGTGCTCCGGGAGCTCTGCAGGTCGCTGACCGGTTCCATCTGTGGCAGGGCCTCGGCCGAGCCGTGGAGTCCTGCGTCGCCGCCCATCGCGACTGCCTGCGCAACCCTTCGCCCAGCGGCGTGTTGCCGGAGGCCACCGGAGGGGCTTCGGGTCGACCGCAGGACGACTCGAAGCCCGTCGGTCGGCGGGCCGAGCGCAAGAAGGCAGCACATACTCTGGTCCACGAGCTGCTTGCCCAGGGCCACTCGCGCCGGGCGATCGCCCGGCACCTGGGCTGGGGTCTCAACACCGTGCTCCGGTACGCGAACGCCGCACGCTGGCAGGACACCATCCGCGAGAACCGGCCCCGGCCCAGCAGGCTGGACCCCTACAAGCCCTACCTGGAGCGGCGATTCGCCGAGGGATGCACCAGCGTCACCCGACTGCACGGCGAGCTGGTCGCCGAGCACGCTCCCGTCACCTACGCCATGGTCCGCGCGCACATCGCCACCTTGCGCGGGGCTCCGCCTGCTGCGTCGCCGCCGGCGCCGTCGGTGCGGCAGGTGACCGGCTGGCTCACCCGTCACCCCGCGACCCTGACCGAGGAAGACCGGGCCAGCCTGAAGGAGGTCCTGGCCCGCTGCCCCGAACTGGACACGGCAGCCGGACACGTCCGCGATTTTGGCGAAATGCTCACCGACCGCCTCGGCTCCACACTCCCCACCTGGATCGACGCAGTCGACGCCAGCCAGCTCCCCGGCCTCACCGGCTTCGCACTCCACTTACTCCGTGACCTCGACGCCGTGACAGCCGGCCTCACTCTCGACTGGAGCTCCAGCAGCATCGAGGGCGCCGTCAACCGCATCAAGAAGATCAAACGGCAGCTCTACGGCCGAGCCGGATTCGAACTCCTCCGCAAGATGATCCTGCTTCAGTGACCCTCCGCGATCGCGACCCAGATGTTGCGCCAGAAACGCCTTCTGACCCCACTCGTCAGAAGCGCGGGCCGACAGTGGGAAGCGAGGCCAAGGCACAAGCCGCGATCCGCAGTTGCGCTCCCCATGCCGCATCGTCGAGCCCCAGCGTGTACTCGATGCAGCACGCGCATGGCGGGAGTAGCGCCACGAATGCTTGCTCCTCAGCGGTCTCGACCTCCATCTCCGACCACTCGTCCGATGCCAACTCAGGGAGATCCACCTCCCCGGCGGTGAATCGCGTGGCCAGCCTGCGCAGCGTGTATCGCCGGGCCAGGTGGTGATCGGGCAGAATGATCCCCAATTCTTCGAGAGCCTGCTCGAATGTGTCGCGGATGTCCCGGGGGTCCGCATCACGCGGCAGGCCGGCGAGCTCGCACAGGGCCGGCGTGTCCATTCCCATTGCGAGTGCCTGGGCAGCGGTCATAGGCAGGTCTTCCGGACACACCTGATCCGCCTGATACAGCCACGCTGCCTCCACCAAGGGCGGATAGGCGCTGCGGACAGGGCTATCAAGTTCGGATGTGTCGTCTATCGCTGCCATGGTTCATACGATGCCAGCACGGCTCGCGAGAGCGCCTGGAAATTTGGACCGTCCCGGCAAACCGCCCTGCGGGCCGACCCACCTCATGCTGTTGCCTCGGTGACACTCCGCGACCGCTCCCCAAGATCTGTGCCAGAACCGAGTGGCGATGTCGAATGTCGATGAGCACGAGAGGCACCTTGTTCGGGGCGGAGCCAGTGTTGACGAGTTCGAGAGGCACCCGTCCGCAGGTACGCGGCGAGCCGCTCGGTGCTCTCCGACCTGCGGCCTCATGGACCGTGGGACGCCCAGTTGACGCGCGAACCGCAGGACTGCGACGTGCCCACCGGCACGCACCACGACGCCCCCGCCCGCCTGTACCCGTGCGGATGGCGCTGCAACACGCACTCCCCGTGGGCCACGGCGTCGTCGGGGTGTCAGCGCGGACACATTGCGTTCACCGGCCCGGGGGGGCGGGGGCCGGAGGGGCGCCCGCCCCCCCGCCGCCCTGGCCGCGGGGGGGGGTGGCTCGTGGGTGTGGGGCACC
>NZ_JBEOYO010000047.1:0-69332 GCF_040297125.1 Streptomyces sp. NPDC001868
CGTCTCCGCAGCCCACGCCTTCTGCACCCTCCAGCGCATCACCCGGTCCCCAAAAGAGACGGCGTCGGCCTGAGCCTCTACAAGGTCGCCCGCGAGCTTCAGCTACTCCTCGCGGTCTGGACCGGCGCCTGCCCCACCTGTCACCGCGACATGCCACAACCGATACCGACCTGACCAAGCACTACTAGAACCCCACCGTGCCGCCGGCGGTGGACAGGAACTGGGTGAGCACGGACCAGGGGTGGTCACGCAGCACCGAGCTGATCGCGGGGCGTTCGGCCGCGTCGGCCTTCACGCGCTGGAACCGTACGTCAGTGGGGGCGGTCGACCTCGGTTCACGCACGGTTCACGGTCTCGACGGGCGTCCGCGCCGTCCTCGCCGAGCCGTCAGATTCGTGCAGCATGTTCGAGGTGCGACGCTCGCCGGTGGAGTGAGATGTCACCCCCGAGGCTGAACCGGTGGAGCAGCACCACCGCGATGGCCTGGCGATGCGCAGCGCAAGCGGCCCCCATGCCACCTGGAAGGCACGGTCGTTGCTGTCTGGCGAACAGGTCGCCTCGGACACTGCCCAGTCCTTCGACCCTCTCAGGTACGCGGGGATCGTCGACGCCGACTGCAAGCCCGTCTGGTGCCGAGACCGGCCTGCCTGGGAGAGTCCGTATGTGGCGGTCCCGGCGGAGGGGGTGAACGCGCCGACATCCCGCCCGAGATCCCAGAGCGGGAGCGTTGTTGCGCGTGGAGGCTAGGGCCGTCTCGCTGGCGCCTGGCAGGGGCACTTTGGCCCGCAGCTGGTCCGGGACGAGCTCTCGTCGAATCCCTGTGGTTACGTAGAGTGCTGACGAGATTGCTATAGGTAGCCAACCTGTCGGGTTGGCTGGAGCGCAACAGTGCCTCCAGCCAACCGACTTGAGGTACTAGAAGAAGCCGAGCTTCTGAGGACTGTAAGAACAAAGAATGTTCTTCGTCTGCTGATAGTGGTCCAGCATCATCTTGTGGGTCTCGCGGCCGATGCCCGAACCCTTGTAGCCGCCGAACGCGGCGTGGGCGGGGTAGGCGTGGTAGCAGTTGGTCCAGACGCGGCCCGCCTGGATGGAACGGCCGGCGCGGTAGGCGGTGTTGGTGTCCCGTGTCCAGACACCCGCCCCCAGGCCGTACAGCGTGTCGTTGGCGATCTTGATGGCGTCGTCGAAGTCGTTGAACGAGGTCACGGAGACGACCGGTCCGAAGATCTCCTCCTGGAAGATCCGCATACGGTTGTCGCCCTCGAAGATGGTCGGCTGGACGTAGTAGCCGCCCTTCAACTCGCCGTCGTGGTCGATGCGTTCACCGCCAGTGAGGATCTTCGCCCCCTCCTGCCGGCCGATGTCCAGATAGGAGAGGATCTTCTCCAACTGGTCGTTGGACGCCTGGGCACCGATCATGGTGTCGGTGTCCAACGGGTGCCCGGTCTTGATCTGCTCGGTGCGGGCGACGGCCGCCTCCATGAACTCGGCGTAGTTGCCGCGCTGCACCAGCGCCCGCGAGGGGCAGGTGCACACCTCGCCCTGGTTGAGCGCGAACATCGTGAAGCCTTCGAGGGCCTTGTCACGGAAGTCGTCGTTCGCCGACCAGACGTCGTCGAAGAAGATGTTCGGCGACTTCCCGCCGAGTTCGAGCGTCACCGGTGTGATGTTCTCCGAGGCGTACTGCATGATCAGGCGCCCGGTCGTCGTCTCGCCCGTGAACGCCACCTTCGCCACCCGGGGACTCGACGCCAGCGGCTTGCCCGCCTCCACCCCGAACCCGTTGACGATGTTCAGCACACCCGGCGGCAGCAGGTCCGCCACCAGGCTCAGCCAGACATGAATGGACGCCGGGGTCTGCTCGGCCGGCTTGAGCACGACCGCGTTGCCCGCCGCCAGCGCGGGCGCCAGCTTCCAGGTCGCCATGAGGATCGGGAAGTTCCACGGGATGATCTGGGCGACCACACCCAGCGGCTCGTGGAAGTGGTACGCCACCGTGTCGTCGTCGAGCTCCGCCAGCGAACCCTCCTGCGCGCGGATCGCCCCGGCGAAGTACCGGAAGTGGTCGATGGCGAGCGGGATGTCGGCGGCCAGCGTCTCCCGCACCGGCTTGCCGTTCTCCCAGCTCTCCGCGACCGCCAACTGCTCCAGATTCGCCTCCATGCGGTCGGCGATCTTCCGCAGCACGTCCGACCGTTCGGTCACGGACGTACGCCCCCACCCGGGCACGGCCGCGTGCGCCGCGTCCAACGCCCGCTCCACGTCCTCGCTCGTACCCCGCGCGATCTCGGTGAACGGCAGCCCGTTCACCGGACTCGGGTTCTCGAAGTACTGGCCGCGCGCCGGCGGCACGTACTCACCCCCGATGAAATGGTCGTAACGCGCCTCGAAGGAGACGACCGCGCCGTCCGTACCGGGCGCTGCGAAACGGGTCATGAATGCCTGCCTCCCGAGAAGCGCCGCCCGCCGTTGGGCGGCTCTCGCGAGGAGGCTAGAAACCCGAAGGTTGCAACGACGTTGCGCCCCATGAGCGCATCCCTCAGGGGTACCGAAGGCGCCCCCACCCCGGTGGTGCAGACAGTTCCGACTCCAGCTCGCGCAGCCGGGACCGTACGGCCGGTGTCGGCCGTACGGCCGCCAGCGCCCGCCACACCTCCAGGTCGTCCTCGCCCCAGGGGGCGTGCGCCCAGTCCGCGAGGAGGTCGGGGTCGCGGCGGGCTATCAGGGCGGTGCGCAGCCCGTCGGCGAGCCGCTGCCGCAGTCGCACGACGGCCGGTGCCTGCGAACCCGGCAGCAGCGGACCCACGTACACCGACGCGGCCGCCGTCACCGCGCCCGTCTCCAGCCTCCGTTCCACGGCCGTCACATCCGACTCGACCGGCACCACGAGCCGATACGGCCGGGACCCCAGCAATCCCGGCCCGAGCAGCCGGCGCAGCCGGGCCAGTTCGGCCCGCAGTGTCACCGGCGGCACCGACTCGTCCTCGTACAGCGCGCAGAGCAACTCGTCGCCGGACAGTCCCTCCGGGTGCCGGGCGAGCAGCACCAGGAGCTCGCTGTGCCGACGGCTGAGCCTGATCTTCCGTCCACCGACGAGGAGTTGGGCCTCGTCACGGCCCAGAGCCGCCAGTTCGAGCGCGTCGGCCGAAGTGCCGGGCGGGGTGAGCAGGGCGAGCTGGGACTCGGCCGCCCTGGCCACCGCCTGGACGAAACCGAGGCTGTGCGGATGCGCCAGGCCGTCGCCGCCGGTGATGTCTACCGCGCCGAGCACTCGCCCGGTACGCGGATCGTGCACCGGCGCCGCCGCGCACGTCCACGGCTGCACCCGGCGTATGAAGTGCTCGGCCGCGAACACCTGCACCGGCCGGTCCACGGCGACCGCCGTGCCCGGCGCGTTCGTCCCGACGGCGGACTCCGCCCAGCGCGCCCCCGGCACGAAGTTCATCCGGTCCGCCCGCCGTCTGGTCGCGGCATCCCCCTCCACCCACAGCAGCCTGCCCTGCGCGTCGCACACGGCCAGCAGATGCTCGCCGTCCGACGCGAACGTGCCCAGCAACTCCCGGACCAGCGGCATCACCCGGGCCAGCGGATGCTCCGCGCGGTAGGAACCGAGGTCGCCGTCCGTCAGTTCCACCCGCGCGGTGCCCTCCGGCCCGACACCCGCCCTCGCCGAACGCCGCCATGAGGCCGCCACCACGGAACGCACCGGTCGCGCCACCGTGCCTCGCAGCGTGAACGCCTCATGGGCGCGGCGCAGCACCCGGACCCGTTCGACGGGGTCGGCTCCCGGCTCCAGAGCCACCCATGGATCGGTCAACTCGGCCTCCCCGAAAAGCATGCACAACTGGACCCATCGTCACCGCCGAACGCACACCCCGACAAGCCACGCGACCTCCCCGCACGGCCCGGACCGCCTCGGCCCGGCCCGGCACGCGACGGACGGCCTCGGCCCGGACCTCGTCAGACGGCGCTGACCAGACGTATGTAACGGTCCCAGTCCCAGTGCGGCCCCGGGTCGGTGTGGTCGGTGCCCGGTACCTCGTGGTGGCCGATGATGTGGGCGCGGTCCTTCGGTATGCCGTATCTGTCGCAGATCGCCGAGGTGAGGGTCGCCGACTGCTCGTACATGGCACCGGTGAAGTACTCGGGCCGGTCCACCCAACCCTCGTGCTCGATGCCTATGCTCCGCGCGTTGTAGTCCCAGTTGCCCGCGTGCCAGGCGATGTCGCGCTCCCGGACGCACTGGGTGACCCGCCCGTCGGCCGACCGGAGCACATAGTGCGCGGAGACCTGCTTCGCCGGGTTCCAGAACACGGGCAGGGTGTTCTTGTACGTCGTCTGTGTCACGTGGATGATCACCAGGTCGACGGACCGGTCGGTCGGGCGGTCGGCCGCGGTGTAGTTGGCCGTGCTCGCCGGATCCCACCGGGCGTGCGCGTGGTCGACGGCCGGCGGCTGCGCGCCGGCCCGCGGGCTCGGGAGCAACGCGTAGGGGATCGCCGCGAGAGCGGTGCCCCGCAGAAGCCGCCGCCTGCTCGGCAACGGCCTGGCTCGCTCCATCTGGGTCCGCCTTTCAAGGATGGGTAATCCGCTCGGATGTCGTGATCGAAGACGCATCCGCAGGTCGGATGGGTGCGCCTCACGTGAATCACGGTACGGCGATCGCCGATCGGCCGTCCGAGCGTGTGGAAAACGGTGGAAAAGCAGTGAGTTGTGGATAACTTCGTCACCCGGAAGAGGGATGTGGCTGCACCGCCCCCAGAACGCCAACCCCTGAACGCCGCCTCGCGAACCCCTGCCTACGAACCTCTGCCTACGAACCTCTGCCACGAATGCCGGCCCGCGAATGCCGTGGCCCCCGAACAGCACAGTCCTCGAACAGCACAGGCCGAGAACCTCCAGCCCGTGAACCGCACAGCCCGAGAACCGTCCAGCCCACGAACGGTGAGGCGCGCCGACCGCGCTACGGCCGTACCCCGACCGTCGCCGGATCGTCCAGCACACCCCGCACCACCGAGTGCGCCGCACCCAGCAGCGGCCCCTCGGAGCCCAGCCGGGACACGGTCACGGCACATGCCGGACCGGCCGTCCGCCGCGCCAACTCCCGCTCCAGCGAGGGCAGCAACCAGGGCGCGAGGGCGGCCAGGGCACCGCCCAGCACCACAGTCTCCGGGTCCAGCAGATTGACCGCGCCGGTCAGGGCGATGCCGAGCGCGGTTCCGGCGCCGCGCAGGGCCCGGTGCACGTCCTTGTCACCGGCGGCTGCCCGCTCGGCGAGGAACTCGACACGGCGTTCTCCCGGTTCCAGCCCCGCCGCCCGCAGCACGGCCTCCTCACCGGCGTACTGCTCCAGACAGCCGCGTCCACCGCACGCGCAGTCGGGGCCCTCCGGCCGTACGGGCACATGCCCCAACTCGCCCGCGAAACCGCGCGTTCCGCGGAGCAGCCGGCCGTCCACGACGACCGCGCCGCCGATGCCGATCTCCGCGGAGACGTGCAGGAAGTCGGAGGGTGTGCCGTCGCCGAGCCAGAGTTCGGCGAGGCCGCCGAAGTTGGCCTCGTTGTCCACGGTCACCGGCAGGCCAGCGGGCAACAGGGCGCCCAGGTCCGTGTCGTGCCAGTCGAGGTTGGGGGCGCGGACCACGGTCCGGGCGTCGCCCGCCACCAGCCCGGGCACGGCGACCGCGAGACCCGCGGGCCACAGGCCCTCGCCCTCCGCCTCGGCGACGACCCGCCGGACGAGGTCGGTGAGCTCGTCGATGACCGGCTCGGGCGACCGGCCGCGGTTGGTGCCCTGCCGTACCGCCCGAGCCCGTACCTCACCGCGTAGATCCACGGCACAGACCGCGAGGTGGTCGACACCGATCTCCGCACCGATCCCGGCGGGGCCGCGACCGCTGAGGGCGAGTGCCGAGCCGGGCCGCCCGACGCGGCCGGGGCGCTCGGGACCCAGCTCCTCCAGGAGCCCCGAGCGGATCAGCTCGTCCACCAGCGTCGACACGGCGGCCCGGGTCAGGCCGATGCGCGAGGCGACGGCGGCCCGGGACAGCGGCCCCTCGGCGTTGACGGAATGCATGACCCGGGAGAGGTTGCGGCGGCGCATGCCCTGCTGGTTGTCGGGCAGGCCACGGCCGGAGCCGCTCGTGTGGGATTCGTGCAGTGGAGCGGTCATGCCTCCCCCGGCTTCCTTCGGTGTGTCCTGGTGGGTCTCCTGTAGATCATGCCGGAATCGGATTTTCCCACTTCGGACACCCCCTGGCCCGCTCAGCTGCCGCCCGGTTCACGCTCCAGCAGCGGCGCGGCGTCGGACAGTACCCCGGAGATCCTGGCGAGCGCCTCCTCGTCCCGCTCCACGGCCTCCAGCACCGGCCCCCGGGTGGTGTCCCAGCGGCGGGCGACCGCGGCCGGGTCCTCGCCGGTGAGCAGCCCGGCGGCCTGCGCGGCGGCGCCCAGCGCGACCAGTTCCCTGGCCTCGGGGACCTGCACGGCACGCCCCGACAGGCGCCGCACCGTCTGCTGCCAGGCCGTGCCCCGGGCGCCCCCGCCGATGAGCAGCAGCGGCGCCGAGGTGTCCGCGTCCGAGTCGAGCACCAGGTCGAGGGCGCCGAGCAGCGAGTGGACGGCACCGTCGTACGCGGCCTGGAGCAGCTGTCCGCCGGTCGTGTCGTGACGCAGTCCGTGCAGCAGACCCGAGGCGTGCGGCAGGGCCGGGGTGCGCTCGCCGTCCAGGTAGGGGAGGAGGGTGACGTGTCCGCCGGGCTCCACGGCCTCGCGGTCCAGGCCCAGCAGGGCGGCGACCCGGTCGACGGCCTGGGTGCAGTTCAGGGTGCAGGCCAGCGGCAGCCAGTCCCCGTGCGCGTCGGCGAAGCCCGCCACCGTGCCGGTCGGGTCGGAGGGGCGGTGCCGGGAGACGGCGTACACCGTGCCGGAGGTGCCGAGGCTCAGCACGGGGGTGCCGGGGCGCAGCCCGAGCCCCAGTGCGGCGGCCGCGTTGTCGCCGGTGCCCGCGGCGACCAGGGTGCCCTTGGAGAACGGCAGGTCGTGGGCGTCCCGCACGGTCCCGGCGACCTCGCCCGGCCGGACCACACGGGGCAGCAGCGCCGGGTCCAGCCCGACGTGGGCGAGGACCTCCGTGTCGTACGCCTCGGTCGCCGACGCCCACCACCCCGTGCCGGAGGCGTCGCCGCGATCGGTCGTGCCCTGGCCGGTGAGGCGCTCGGTGAGGTAGTCGTGCGGCAGTCGTACGGCGGCCGTGGCGCGGACGGCCTCGGGCTCGTTCTCGGCCAGCCAGGCCCACTTCGTGACGGTGAACGACGGGCCCGGCACACTGCCGGCGCGCTCCGCCCACGCCTTCGCGCCGCCCAGCTCCTCCACCAGACGGGCGGCCTGCGGCGCCGAGCGGACGTCGTTCCACAGCAGCGCCGGGCGGACCGGCTCGCCCCGGGCGTCGAGGGTGACGAGGCCGTGCTGCTGGCCTCCGACCGACACCGCAGACGCTTCGCGTGCCGCCTCCCCGCACTGGTGCAGCGCCTCGCACAGCGCGTCCCACCACTGGCGGGGATCGCTCTCCCGGCCCGCGCCGGAGGACACGGTGTGCGATGCCTGCCCGCTCGCCACCACCCGTCCCGTCGACGCGTCGACGACCAGGGCCTTGGTGGACTGTGTGGACGAGTCCACACCGACGACGAGCGGACCCTCGGCTGCTGACATCGGGCTCTCCCTCTCACACGGCTCGTGACTGCCGCTGACGCGGCCGACGTCTCCCTCCGGCGACATCTTGTCTTCCCAGAGACGCGTCCGCATACTAATTTGTAAATCGCCATGACGAAATAGTCGGAGCGCAAGGAGCCGCGGCATGAACTACCAGCCCACCCCCGACGACAGGTTCACCTTCGGCCTGTGGACCGTCGGCTGGCAGGGACGGGACCCGTTCGGCGACGCCACCCGGCGCGCCCTCGACCCGGTCGAGTCGGTGCATCGTCTGGCGGAGCTCGGCGCCTACGGGGTGACCTTCCACGACGACGACCTGATCCCCTTCGGGTCCTCGGACAGTGAGCGCGCGGAGCACATCAAGCGCTTCCGCGCGGCCCTGGACACGACCGGTATGACCGTGCCGATGGCCACCACCAACCTCTTCACGCACCCCGTCTTCAAGGACGGCGCGTTCACCGCCAACGACCGCGACGTCCGCAGGTACGCGCTGCGCAAGACGATCCGCAACATCGACCTGGCGGTCGAGCTGGGCGCCAAGATCTACGTCGCCTGGGGCGGCCGCGAGGGCGCCGAATCCGGTGCCGCCAAGGACGTCCGGGACGCGCTCGACCGCATGAAGGAGGCCTTTGACCTCCTCGGCGAGTACGTGACCTCCCAGGGCTACGACCTGAAGTTCGCGATCGAGCCCAAGCCGAACGAGCCGCGCGGCGACATCCTGCTCCCCACGGTCGGCCACGCCCTGGCCTTCATCGAGCGCCTGGAGCGCCCGGAGCTGTACGGCGTCAACCCCGAGGTCGGCCACGAGCAGATGGCCGGGCTGAACTTCCCGCACGGCATCGCCCAGGCCCTCTGGGCGGGCAAGCTCTTCCACATCGACCTCAACGGCCAGTCCGGTATCAAGTACGACCAGGACCTCCGCTTCGGCGCGGGCGACCTGCGCTCCGCCTTCTGGCTGGTCGACCTCCTGGAGAGCGCCGGTTACGCGGGCCCGAAGCACTTCGACTTCAAGCCGCCGCGCACCGAGGACTTCGACGGCGTGTGGGCGTCGGCCGCGGGCTGCATGCGCAACTACCTCATCCTCAAGGAGCGCGCGGCCGCCTTCCGCACGAACCCGGTGGTCCAGGAGGCCCTGCGGGCCGCGCGCCTGGACCAGCTGGCCCAGGCGACGGCCGCCGACGGTCTGAAGGCCCTGCTCGCGGATCGTTCGGCCTTCGAGGAGTTCGACGCCGAGGCCGCCGCGGCTCGCGGCATGGCCTTCGAGCAGCTCGACCAGCTGGCGATGGACCACCTGCTGGGCGCGCGCGGCTGATCACGCGCGCGTGGGAGGCCCTTTCCGCTGACGCGGCAGGGGCCTCCACCCGCCCCCGTCGGCTTGTGTCTCGGCCGTCCCCTGCGTCACCCCTCGTCGATTCCCGCACGGAATTCTCCGGAATCATGCGATCCGTGGCATGAGTCCGTATCAACTCCCGCGCAGGACTCGCGTCTTGGCCGTTTCGCGGCGACTCTGGTCGGTATGGGCATGCCGCCGCCACCGTCACAGCCGCCGGACGGCACACCGCCGTCGCACGGCGGAGGGTTCGGGCCCCCACCAGGGGGCTACGGCCCACCCCCGGACGATCCGACCGGGGCACACACACCACCACCCGGCGGCTTCGGTCCGCCCTCACAGGGTGGCGGCCTGCCTCAGACGGGGCAGGGAGGTGGCTGGCAGCCCCCGGGTCAGGGCGGGGGCTGGCAGCCACCCGATCCGTCCCATGAACCCTCTTCCGGCGGGCGCCGCAACGTCGTACTCATCGTGCCGGCCGTGATCATCGCCATCGGTGCCGTGATCGCCGTGGTGCTGGTGGTCACCGGAGGCGAGGGATCGCCGGACGAGAAGCCTTCGGGCGGGACCGGCGGCGGCACGAGTGCCTCGCCCACCCCGTCGCTGAGCCTCCCGTCCCGGTTGCCCAGCGACCTTCCGACACTTCCCTCGGGCTTCCCGAGCGACCTGCCCAGCGGGTTCCCGACCGCGTTCCCCAGCGACCTCGACTCGTTCCTTCCGGCCCCCGCCGACGACGCCGAGTGAGAGCCCGGCCGACCACGCCTCAGACGTCGGTCTCGGCGCTGACCGAAGCCAGTGCCGTCGCCGGGTCATGGGCCGCCGGGCCGGCGGGTGCCCAGCGGCCCCGCTCCTTGCGGTAGGGCCACCAGCGGCCGTCCCGCCCGAGGCGCAGCTGGGCCGAGCCGTCGACCACGGTCCAACGGTTGTGCGCGGGGCGCAGTGAAGGCCGCTCGTCCTCGTCCCAGGCCGTCTCCAGCGCGGCACGCGCGCGTGCGAGCGATTCCGCCTGTACGTGCCACTCCTCGTCCAGTACGGCGAGACCGGCCACCCCGCCGTACCGCCAGGCACGTACGGCGAGCGTCAGCCCTTCACGGCCGCGCTCGGAAACCTGGCCGAGCCGTGCCCCGACGCTCGGCTCCGGACCGCCGGAGGCCAGCCGCACCGCGTCCTGCTGGAGCGTCAACTCCTCGTCCAGAGGCTGCTGCTCGTGTCCGGGAAGGAGCGCCTCGGCCAGCATCCGACGGGCCTCCCGGGCCGTCTGCGCCGCCAGGAACTCGAGTGCGGTCGGGTCCACCCCCGGCGCGGGTGGGGCCTCGGTGTCCAGGGAGGCCGGCAGGCCGGGCTCCACCGGCGGCCGGGGCGGCTCCGGGAGCGGCGGAAGGATCTCGCCCGCCGCGAACGCCTCGACGGCGTTCAAACCGTCCTGAGGGCTTTCCTGAAGGTCGTCCTGAAGGCCTTCGGACGACATCCGTCCGTCCGCCGCGGGAGCGATGCCGCGCACCTGGAGCTCGTCCAGGAGCGGGCGCTCGGCACGGCCCCGCATCAGCAACAGGACGAACGGGTCCTGGTCCAGCAGCCGGGCCACCTGGTAGCAGAGGGCCGCGGTGTGCCCGCAGTGGTCCCAGGCACCGCAGTCGCACTCCGCCTCCAGATCACCGAGCCCGGGCAGCAGTTCGACGCCGGCGGTCGCGGCGTCCTCGACCAGATACGGTGGCATCTCACGGTCGAGCAGGGCGGCGATGTGTCCGGCCCGCTCGACCGCCATGTCCAGGAAACGGTCCCAGTGGTCCTCGGACAGCTCCTGCAGCAGCACGTCGGCGCGGTGCGCGGTGCCGTCCCGGTCCTGGACGACGGCGGTGACGCGCCCGGGGCGCACCGACACCGCGCCCACGGCTCCCGCGCGCGCCAGCCTGCGCCCCTCCTTCACCTGCTGCCCGTCCAACGCGGCGTCCTCGAGCGCCTTCAGCCAGGCCCGGCCCCACCACGTCTGTGCGAAACCCCGCCCGTGCACAGGCGCCAGGGCCGCGAACGTGCGCTCCGCGCCATGTCCTGAACGTTCCGTCATCGTGCGCCCCCTCGCAGCTCCACCAGGTCGGCCAGTTCGGTGTCGGACAACTCGGTGAGCGCCGTGTCGCCCGCACCCAGCACCGCGTCGGCCAACTCCCGCTTGCGCAGCAGCATGTCCGCGATGCGGTCCTCGATCGTCCCCTCCGTGATCAGCCGGTGCACCTGCACCGGCCGCGTCTGTCCGATGCGATACGCCCGGTCCGTGGCCTGCGCCTCGACGGCCGGATTCCACCAGCGGTCGTAGTGCACGACATGCTCGGCCCGGGTCAGATTCAGCCCCGTGCCGGCGGCCTTCAACGACAGCAGGAAGACGGGAACTTCACCCTCCTGGAAGCGCTCGACCATCGCCTCGCGCTCAGGGATCGGCGTTCCGCCGTGCAGGAACCGGGTGGGGACACCGCGCGCCGCCAGATGCCGTTCCAGCAGACGTGCCATCTGGACGTACTGCGTGAACACCAGAACGCTCGCTCCCTCGGAGAGGATGGTGTCCAGCAGTTCGTCCAGCAGCTCCAACTTCCCCGATCTGCCAGGGATCCGGGGCCGCTCCTCCTTGAGGAACTGGGCGGGATGGTTACAGATCTGTTTGAGCCCGGTCAGGAGCTTCACGATCAGTCCGCGCCGCTCCATGCCGTCGGCAGCGGCGATCTCCGCCATGGTCTCGCGGACCAACGCCTCGTACAGGCCGACCTGTTCCCGGGTGAGCGACACGGCACGGTCGGTCTCCGTCTTCGGCGGGAGCTCCGGCGCGATGCCCGGGTCCGACTTGCGGCGGCGCAGCAGGAACGGCCGTACGAGACGGGAGAGTCGCTCCGCCGCGGCGGGATCCCTGCTGCCCTCGACGGCCTGCGCGTACCGGGTGCGGAAGGCGCCGAGTCCGCCGAGGAGGCCCGGAGTGGTCCAGTCGAGGATCGCCCACAGTTCGGACAGGTTGTTCTCCACCGGAGTGCCGGTGAGCGCCACACGCGCGCGTGTCCCGATCCTGCGCAGTTCCTTCGCCGTGGCCGAGTAGGGGTTCTTCACGTGCTGCGCCTCGTCCGCCACGACCATGCCCCAGGGCACGTCGGCCAGCCGCGGCGCGTCGAGCCGCATCGTGCCGTACGTGGTGAGGACGAACTCTCCGTCGGCGAGGCCGTCCAGGCTGCGCCGGGACCCGTGGAAGCGGCGCACCGGCACACCTGGCGCGAACTTCTCGATCTCCCGCTGCCAGTTGCCCATCAGCGAGGCCGGACAGACCACGAGAGTGGGGCCCGCCGACGACGTGTCCGACTGCCGGTGCAGATGCAGGGCGATCAGGGTGATCGTCTTGCCGAGGCCCATGTCGTCGGCGAGACAGCCACCGAGCCCGAGGGAGGTCATCCGGGCCAGCCAGGTGAGGCCACGCAGCTGGTAGTCCCGCAGTGTCGCCGCGAGCCCGGACGGCTGCCCGACGGGCTCCTGTCCCTCAGGGTCCGACAGCCGCTCCCGAAGCGTCGCCAGCCACCCCGTGGGCCGTACGTCGACCATCCGGCCGTCGACCTCCGTCGAGCCCGTCAGAGCGGCACTGAGCGCGTCGACGGGCGACACCTTGCGGTCCTGTTGCGCACGCGCGTGGCGGATTTCCTCCGGGTCGACCAGGACCCACTGGTCGCGCAGCCGCACCATGGGGCGGTTCGCCTCCGCGAGCAGGTCCAACTCCTGCCGGGTGAGCCGCTGGTCGCCCAGGGCGAACCACCAGTCGAAGGCGAGCAGGGAGTCGGAGGACAGGTACGACGGGGTGTCCGACGCGGCTCTGCCCGGCCCCTTCTCCTCGTCCGGTGGGCCGATGACCGCGCGGGCGGTCAGTCCACGCGCCAACTCCTTGGGCCAGTGCACGTCGACGCCGGCCGCCGCCAGCAGCCGCGCGCCCTCACCGAGCAGTTCGGTGATCTCCTCGTCGGCGAGTTCCACGGCGTCAGGCACGGCTGCCGAGAGCAGCGGGGTGAGCGGGGCCCAGGCTCGGGCCGCGCGGCGCAGCGCCAAGAGGGCGTCCATCCGCGCGCGCGGGCCGAAGCTCCGGTTGCCGGCCCATACGGCGGAGGCGTCCGCGACGAGGGCCGGGTCGCTCACGCTGTGCACCTGGGGGACGGCACGGAACGGCAGGTTCGTCCCGCCCGACTCGTCGTCCCCGGCCGAGACGAGCCCGGGGATCTCGACACGCAGCGACACGCGGACCCCCGCGTCGTGCCCGGCGGCGACATCGGCGGCCCAGGCGCGCTGCTCGGGCACGTACACGGGTTCCCGCGCGGCGAAGGCCGGGCCGCCCGCCGCGATGCTCGCGGCGGGGGAGCGGGGCAGCGAGTCCATGACGGCGTCGAGGAACTCGCGCAGCAACCGCTCCGGATCGGGCAGCCGCAAGGGTTCGTCGTGATCGACGGGCACCGCGTGTGCCTCCGGCGGCATCGCGGCGGCCAGTTCTCTGACGCGGTCCAGATCCTCCGCCCGCAGCGGGCCCGCCCGCCAGGCGTCATGGCCGCTCGCGGTCACGCCGGGCAACAGCAGTCCGCGCGCGGCGAACTGCAGCGCCAGCACGGAGGCCGCGCCCCAGAACGCCGTCGACCGGTGTGCGTCCGTGGCGGCACGCGCGCGTGTGAGCACGGGAAGCGCGGCGCGCACCGGGAGCGACAGGATCGGTACGGTCACCAGATCGACGCCGGCGCCTACGCCGCCGGGCAGGGCGACCGTCAGCTCCTCGGCGGTGCCGTGCGTGGTCGGAGGTGGCGGTGAGCCGTCCGGTCGCCAGAAGGCGACACGGCCGGCGCGGGCAGGGGCGTCGGCCACGAAGACGGCGCGGCAGCGGGTCAGCTCGGAGACTTCGGAGGGGGTTGCCACGGGTTTCGGCGGCACAGGGATGCTGGACTCCTCAAATTTGACTACCGTAGCCAGAATCGCCGATCGTACGTCACTTCAAACCTCCGACAGGCATCCTGATGAGTGATGTGGGTCACTTTTCCTGCTCGACGGCGGGGGCATCTCAGGGTTGTACGGGGGTTCGACTCAGGGACGTGTCAGGGTCGTGGTCCGGAACTGCCGGGAGTCCGATCCCGTTTTCAGGACAGAGAGCGGCAGTAGCCGCGAAGGAGGCGACAGAGATGTCGAAGAGTACGAAGATCGTCGCGGGGGGTGCGGCAATCGGGATCGTCCTGCTGATCCTGCTGCCGTTCCCCTTCTGGGCCAATCTCCTGATAGTCCTCGGGATCCCCACGGCCGCGTACCTCGCGCTGGACCCCTCACAGCGGCGCAGGCTGCGCCGGACCGGCCGCAAGGAGCTGGGCCGCTGAGGCGCCACCGGCCCGCCCGCCGGTGCGGGCCGGTGCGGCGCAAGGGCTCAGTTCGGGCGTACGGCGATCTTGTCGAGGGACTCCAGGAGGCCGGGCAGTTCCGGTCCCCGGCCCACCGGCAGCACTTCGCCGGGTTCCTCGTCGAGGAGGACGAACGCGATGTCGTCGGTTCTGGCCACCATCGACCAGCCGGGACCGTCGGCACGCAGTGTCCGGGCGTCGCCCGGCGCGAACGAGGAGCGGACGCGCCCGAGGGGCGGCGGGGACTCCACATACGCGCGTGCCTCCGCGAGAACGCGGCGGATGCCGGTGCGAGGGACGCCCTCGTCTGTCCCGGCACCGGTTTCCGTCCCGGCCTCCGTGGCGTCGCCTGTCGCCGCCCGGTCCGAGCCGTCCGGCCCGCCGAAGGCGGCGTCGTCGATCTGCTCCCGCCACATCGACCACTGCAGCGCGATCTCGTCGGCCCCCAGGCGCCGCTGGGCGGGACCCCAGGTGCCGGTGTCGGGCGGGCTCAGCGGGGGGCGGTCCGCGACCTCCGGGTCGGGGTCGTGCGGGGCGGGCACCCCCGGCGCCGCCACGGCGACCGCGAGCGGCCAGCCGGGCAGCGCGGCCACGACCGAGTCCTCGTCGGGTGACAGGTCGTACTCCATGCCGCAGTCCCACGACGCGATGGCCACGGCGACCAGCGACACGTCGTCCACCGCCACCGTCCACCGGGCGCCTTCGCCGTCCTGGCCCAGCACGATTCCGTACCCGTCGGCGAGCGGTGCGAGGCCGAGGGCCGCGCAGGCCTCCGGATAGTCGTCGCCCAGCACACTGGGGAAGTTCGCGGGCGTGAGCAGTACCGCCGTCAGCACATACAGCGCGTCGTCGTCCCCGGCGATGACGGCGTCGTCGTCCGTCCCGGCCATGCCGGCCCCCCTCGCTCTCGCTCGTCCGTCGGCGCACCCTAATGCGCCCGGCGGGCCCTTGTCACGAGCGAGAACCCCGTGCGGAGCCGCGGGTCCGGGTGGACAGGGGCGAATCGACCGGAGACCCTCACTCGTTCAGGCGGCGGGAAGCCCCAGAAGTGACCGCGCGACCGTCTGCGGCGACTCGTCCCGCTCTCGCGCGAGGGCGATGACCGCCCGGCACGCCAGTTCGCTGACCCCGAACGACAGCGCCTCGGGCGACACCCAGGTCACCGTCTCGTCGATCTGCTCCTGGTCGTCCTCGGCGCACGCCGAGATGTAGGCGGCGGCCGCCTCGAACAGGTTGTGCGTGCGCTTGACCTCCTGCGCGGCGGTCTCCGTGCGCAACGAGTCGAGGAATCTGCCGATGGACTTGCGAACACTGCCGAACATATGGGCTACCTACCCCCCGCGTCGGTATCACAGCTCGTTCCCCTCAACGTAGAGACGGAGCTGAGGCCACAGAAGGGGGAGGACCGGGTGAAGCGCAGCGAACGGCACATTCAGGACGACTGTGCGGCGCGGCCCTTCCCGGCGGCGCCGGGGCTCAGCCGGCGCGCGCGGCGAGCGCGAGGAAACGGGCGTCCTCGTCGACGTACGACGTCATGCGCCAGCCCGCCCCGGCCAGCAGCGGACGGAGGTTCGCCTCGGCCCGCAGGTCCTCCGGGGTGATCTGCCTCCCCTGACGCGCGGCGAGCGCCGCCCGGCCGATGGGGTGGAAGAGCGCCAGCGTGCCGCCCGGCCGGACCACTCTGGCCAGCTCCCGCAGGTTCTCGGTGGGATTCGGGAGGTGTGCGACGAGACCCGCGGCGAAGACCGCGTCCAGTGACTCCGAACACAACGGCAGGACGGCCACGTCGGCGAGCAGCAACTGCCCGTCGCGGTCCCGTCCGGCCCGCACGGCGGCCTCCAGCATGGCGGGTGTCAGATCGGCCCCGAGCACCACCCCGGAGGGGCCCACGGCGGCGCGCAACGGCGTCAGGGCCCGCCCCGTGCCGCACCCCGCGTCGAGCACCCGGTCGCCGTCGCCCAGGCCCAGCTCGGCGACCGCCGCGGCGTAGGCGGGTCCGTCGTCGGGAAACCGGGTGTCCCAATGGGCCGCGCGCGCCGAGAAGAACTCCTGGACATGTGTGTGGTCGTCGCTCATGCTCCGCATGATCCCGCACCGGAGAACGGCCAGGGGATGACGCACATGTTCGGGCGGCAGGCGATCGTTCCCGTGCATATATGCGCCACATTGCAGCACCTTTCGAAATGCGCCCCCTGCGTGCTCCCGTGCCCCCACTAGCGTCCCGGAGCCATGGGACACCTGGACCACGCCATCTTCGGCTGGCTGACCCCCGCGCTGTCGTACGTCATGGCCTGCATCGGCGCCGCCCTCGGACTGCGCTGCACGGTCCGGGCGCTCGGCGCCACCGGCAGGTCCCGCCGCAACTGGCTCGTCACCGCGGCCTCGGCGATCGGCACCGGCATCTGGACCATGCACTTCGTGGCGATGCTCGGCTTCGGCGTCAGCGGCACGGAGATCCGCTACGACGTACCGCTGACCATCCTGAGCCTCCTCGTCGCCATGATCGTGGTCTGCGCGGGAGTCTTCGCCGTCGGCTACGGCCGGGACCGCGCCCGGGCGCTCTTGTTGGGCGGGCTCACCACCGGCCTGGGCGTCGCGAGCATGCACTACCTGGGCATGGCGGCCGTACAACTGCACGGCGAGGTGACCTACGACCCGGCGCTCGTCGCGCTCTCCGTCGCGATCGCCGTCGTCGCGGCGACCGCCGCCCTCTGGGCGGCACTCAACATCGCGTCGCCCATCGCGGTCACCGTCGCGTCCCTGGTCATGGGCGGAGCGGTGAGCAGCATGCACTACACCGCGATGTGGGCGGTGCGTGTGGAGGTCACTCCGTCCGGGACGGTACTGCCCGGGGCCACGGCGATGCAGTTCATCTTCCCCCTCGCCGTCGGCCTCGGGTCCTACCTCTTCCTCACCTCGGCGTTCGTCGCGCTGTCACCGACGGCAGGGGAGCGCGAGGCATCCGCGTCGGCCCAGCAGCCGGTCGAGAACGCCGCCGCCCACTAGCCGCGCGGCGGCCTTCGAGACCCGCCCCTGTGAACCACTCCGATCGAGGAGGCCATGCGTACACCCCGCAGGACCCCGACAGCCGGCGCCGAGGCGCCGCCCCAGCCCGCGATACGTGGCCGCCGCGCCCACGCCGGACCTCCCGCCGACGAGCGCTTCGACCCCGACGGAACCGGCGCGCCCCCGACCGGGCCGCCCACGCGCGCGGGGCGATGGCATCTGCGCCCCCGCACCGTCCGGGCCAAGATCATCTGCCTGCTGATGGTGCCCGTCGTCTCCCTGCTCGCCCTGTGGGCCCACGCCACCGTGACCACCGCCCAGGACGTCGCCACCTTCCGGCAGTCGCAGCGCGTCCACGCCTCCGTACGCGGCCCGGTCGCCGACGCCGTCGCCGCCCTCCAGGCCGAGCGCGTGGCCGCCGTACGCTACGCCACCGGGCCCTCCACGGAGCGCGAGAGCACCCTGCGGAGCCTGTCGCGGCGCACCGAACGCGCGGTCGACGCACTGCGCCTGGGCGACCGGCACACCATCGCCGACGGCACCGACCTGCCCGCAGGAGTGGCGGAACGACTCGCCGGCTTCGTGACCGGAGCCGAACAACTGCGCGCGCTGCGGACGTCGGTGCTCGACCGCCGCAGCGGCTGGACCGAGACGTACGAGCGGTACACCACGACCATCTCCGCCGCCTTCGCCGTGGGCGGCGCGCTCACCGGAGTCCAGGACGCCGACCTCGGCTCCGACGCGCGCGTGCTGCTCGAGTTCTCCCGCGCGGGCGAGGCCCTGGCCCGGGAGGACACGCTCCTGGCCGGCGCCCGCCTGGCCGGAACCCTCGACCGCGAGCGGTTGCGCCTGTTCACCGGCGCCGTCGACACCCGCCGCACCCTGACCGAGGCCGCCGGCGCGGATCTGCGCGGCCCCGAACGGGCCGCCTGGCAGGAACTCGCCGGGGGACGCGCCTACGCCGACCTGCGCGCAGTCGAGGACAAGGTGCTCGCGAGCCACGCCGGAGCCCAGGCACTCGACGCCGCTCCCGAAGCGGCCTGGGAATCCGCCCACGCGCGCGTGCGGGACGGCATGCGCGGTATCGAGTCCGACGCCGGACGCCGGGTCGCCGAGCGGACCGACCCGTTCGCCCGTGCCCTGCTCACCCCGGCCGGGGCCGCCGTGCTTCTCGGGCTCGTCGCCGTCGCCGCCTCCCTCGTCATCTCCGTACGCATCGGACGCGGCCTGGTCGTCGAGCTGGTGAGCCTGCGCAACGGCGCCCTGGAGATCGCCCGCCGCAAACTGCCGCACGCCATGCGCAAACTGCGCGCCGGAGAGGAGATCGACGTCGACATCGAGGCCCCGCCCGGGCCACCCGCGGAGGACGAGACCGGTCAGGTCGCCGAGGCCCTCGGCACCGTGCACCGGGCGGCCCTCCGAGCGGCCGTCGAGCGTGCCGAACTCGCGGGCGGCATCTCCGGGGTCTTCGTCAACCTCGCCCGCCGCAGCCAGGTCCTCGTGCACCGCCAACTGAGCCTGCTCGACAGCATGGAACGCCGCTCCGACGATCCCGACGAACTCAGCGACCTCTTCCGCCTCGACCACCTCACCACACGTATGCGGCGCCACGCGGAGAGCCTGATCATCCTTTCCGGAGCCGCTCCGGGCCGCGCCTGGCGCATGCCCGTCTCCCTGACCAACGTGGTCCGCGCGGCCGTCTCCGAGATCGAGGACTACGCGCGCGTGGAGGTACGGCAACTCCCCGAGGCGAAGATCGTCGGCACCGCGGTCGCCGACCTCACCCACCTCCTGGCGGAACTGGTGGAGAACGCCGCCCAGTTCTCGCCGCCCCACACGCGCGTGCGGATCACCGGGGAACCGGTCGGCAACGGATACGCAGTGGAGGTCGAGGACCGGGGGCTCGGCATGGGCAAGCAGACGCTCACCGAGGCCAACCGGCGGATCGAACAGTCCGAGGCCCTCGACCTGTTCGACAGCGACCGGCTCGGCCTGTTCGTGGTGAGCCGGCTCTCCGCCCGCCACGGCATCAAGGTCCACCTGCGGACCTCGCCCTACGGCGGCACGACCGCGGTGGTCCTCCTCCCCACCGACCTGCTGCACAACGGTGTGCCGGAACGTTCCCCCCGAGCCGCCGCCGAAGCAGGGCCTCGACCCGAGGAACGCGAGTACGCGCGCGTGGCCGCGGTCCCGCACCAGGAACCCGTCGAACAGGCCACCGACCGGCGTGCCCTCATCGCCCCCGTCGCCTCCGCCGGGCCCACCACGGCGGACGGCCCGCCCGAGCCGCCGCCCGGCGTCACCGCTCTACGGCCGCACCGCCACCCACCGGAACCGGAACGCACCGACGAACTGCCCCGCCGCGTACGCCAGGCGCACCTCGCCCCCCAACTGCGCGAACAGCGCACCGGGCAATCCGCGTCGGCGGCGCCCTCCCGGGCCGACGACGCACGCACTCCGGAACTCGTACGAGACCGCTTCGCGGCCTACCGCGACGGCTGGGTGCGAGGCGGCGGCAGGGCACCCGGCCCGAACGTCACTCACGGCCCCGCGATGGACAGCGACAGCAGCGAAGGAGACCCCGCATGATCCAGGACCCGATCACCAGGGCCGGCGAACGGTCCGGTGAACTCGACTGGCTGCTGGACGACTTGGTACTGCGCGTACACGAGGTACGGCACGCCGTGGTGCTGTCCAACGACGGACTCGCGGTCGGCGCCTCCAGTGACCTCAAACGCGAGGACGCCGAGCACCTCGCCGCCGTCGCCTCCGGCTTCCACAGCCTCGCCAAGGGCGCCGGCCGCCACTTCGGCGCCGGCGGCGTACGCCAGACCATGGTGGAGATGGACGACGGCTTCCTCTTCGTGGCCGCCGCCGGTGACGGCTCCTGTCTCGCCGTCCTCACCTCCGTCACGGCCGACATCGGGCTGGTGGCGTACGAGATGGCACGGTTGGTGAAACGCGTCGGAGAGCACCTCCACACACCGACCCGCGCCGGCGCGCGCCCGCCCGCGGCCGGATGAACCAGGGACGGGCCGTGCTCATGACCGAAGGCAGCACAGGCGCTTCGCACGAGCCGCCGGGCGGCCGGTGGTACGACAACGAGGCCGGGCCGCTCGTCCGCCCCTACGCCATGACGGGCGGACGCACCAAGCCCGGCCCGAGCGGGGCCCGCTTCGACCTGATCGCACTGGTCTCGCTCGACACCGCCACACCCGGGGGCGACGACGACACCTCGCTCGGCCCGGAACACCGCGCCCTCGTCGAACTGTGCCGAACCGAGACCCAGTCGGTCGCCGAACTCGCCGCGGGCGCCGACCTGCCCGTCGGTGTGGTGCGGGTACTCCTCGGTGACCTTCTGGAACTGGGCCGTCTCACCGTCAGCCGCCCCGTGCCGCCCGCGCAACTGCCGGACGAGCGGATCCTGCGCGAGGTGATCGAGGGGCTGAGGGCGCTGTAGATGAACAGGAGCAGGGGGCCGGCCCGTACCGACTTGTGCGTCCAACCCGGCACCGAATGTACACAAAGCAGTCATTGGCGTGAAAAACCGGTCCAACGCCCCACGGAAGAGTGGCAGTTGCCATGATGCTGACTCCTCGCAGCCGTACGGACACGACCGCACGGACACAACCACCCCCAGACAGCCGTACCGATGTCGACCGCGGCCGACACTCCCGAGAGAAGTGATCGATGGTCTCCGAGCACTCGGATGAGACAGAGGGCGACACGGGCGCCCTGGCACTGAAGATCCTCGTCGCCGGTGGGTTCGGCGTGGGCAAGACCACTCTGGTCGGCGCGGTCAGCGAGATCAGGCCGCTGCGCACCGAGGAACTGCTGAGCGAGGTGGGCCAGTCGGTGGACGACACCGACGGGGTGGACCAGAAGGTCACCACCACCGTCGCCATGGACTTCGGCCGCATCACCATCAGGTCCGGGCTCTCGCTCTACCTGTTCGGCACACCGGGCCAGGACCGGTTCTGGTTCCTGTGGGACGAACTGGCGCAAGGGGCCTTAGGTGCCGTCGTCCTCGCGGACACGAGGCGACTCCAGGACTGCTTCCCGGCCGTCGACTACTTCGAGCACCGCCACATCCCGTTCGTGGTCGCCGTCAACTGCTTCTCGGGCGCCCGCGCGTATGGCGCCCCCGACGTCTCCCGCGCTCTCGACCTCGACCAGGGCACCCCCGTGGTCCTGTGCGACGCCCGGGACCGTGACTCCGGGAAGGAAGTACTGATACGGCTCGTCGAATACGCCGGACGGATGCACACCGCCCGGCTGCTCGACTCCGTGAGCTGATGCGACGTCAATACAGGTGTTTCTGGCCGGTTTCCGTCCCTCGACGCCGCTGTTTCGGGTGGGGAAGCGCCCGTTGTCGCTGTTCGCGAAGAAGGCCCGGCATTCTTTGTCGGTCATCTTCCTTGCCAAGTCCCCATCCTGCTTGCTCCGGCGCCGACGGTGGGGAAGGCTGAATCGTCGGATCCTCCTCGCCAGGGGGAACGACGAAACGGGGAGTGCGAGCGATGGCGCAGAACGCGGGACTCGGTTGGCTGCTCGACGACCTGACCGAGCGCGTGGAACCGATACGGCACGCTCTGGTGCTGTCCACCGACGGACTCGTCACCGCGGCGAGCACCGGCCTGCGGCGCGAGGACTCCGAACACCTCGCAGCGGTCTCGTCGGGACTGCACAGCCTCGCCAAGGGCTCGGGTCGCCACTTCGGCGCCGGTGACGTACGGCAGACGATGATCGAGTTCGACGACGCGGTGCTCTTCGTCACCGCGGCCGGACCGGGCAGTTGTCTGTGCGTGCTCAGCGCCGCGGAGGCGGACATCGGTCAGATCGCGTACGAGATGACGCTGCTGGTGAACCGTGTCGGCGAACACCTCGCAGTGGATGCCCGCCAGCCCGAACGTTCGGCGTCCATAGACCGCTGACCTGCTGTTTTCGCCACAGCGTGCGGAGTTATCCACAGGCCCACCACGACTTTCGGCGATCGGGCTACGGTTTTTCCCGAGGCGAGCGCGAGACAGCGCGAGCACCGCACCACACGGGGGAGAACCACCATGTCCGGCGACACCATCACGCGATCCGCCCCGCACCGCACGACCACCGAGCCCGTCACACCCACCACACCGAGCACCACGCCGACACCGGCCGGGGCGACCGGCCGCACCCTCGCACCGAGCCGTGCCGCCCGCGAACTGGGCCTGAAACGAAGCGAACTCGACCTCGCCGTCCACCTGGGCTGCCTACGAACAGTCGTCGACGACGGAGGCGGAGGCCGTCGGATCCCACAAACGGAGATCGGCCGGCTCCGTGCCGAGGAGGGCTTCCCGGAAGCGCTGAGGGAACGGATCGAGGCCGTGGGTTCCCGCACAGCCGCCGAAATCCTGGGCGTGTCGGCCTCTCGGTTCATGCGTCTCGCACGGCTGGGACTGGTCACGCCGGTCAAGTTCTATCTCAACCGCTACCGCGCCGTGGTCTGGCTCTATCTGGCGGTCGAACTACGGCAGTTCGCGGCCGACGAGAAGAACGCCCCCTGGCTGACGGGCCGTATCCCGGAGGAGCTGAGGCATCGATTGACCGCTGGGCTGGACCTGCGCCCCCGGAACTGGCGGGGACGGCATCTCGGATTCCTGCTGCGGCAGGCCGACGACCCCTGGAAGCGGGCTGCCGCTCCGGCCTCCCTGCTCGATCCCCTCCAGGTCGCGCAGATCGTCCAGGATCCTTACGAGCGCGCCCACTTGAACAGTCATCTGCCCGCCCGGGCCGACCACGGTCCGCCCGACTCGCCCGCCGCACAGATCACCGCGCGGATCATGACGGCGGACGACCCCGACGAGATCGAATGGCTGCGGACGGACCTGCGACAGTCCCTGGCCGAGGCCCGAGCCCACCGACTCGCGCCGAGGTCCCGCCGGAAACTGCCGGCGGCGACAGCCGCCGACCGGCACGGGACACCCGTGGCCACAGCACGATCCGGGCCGCACCCGCGTAAGGCCGGGCGGCGGCCCGGGAAACGGCGGCCGACAACGGCCACGGCCCCCGAAGGGCGAAGCCGCCTGCTGGGATGGCTCCGGCGCGGAAAACCCTGACCCGCGGAAACCCCTGACCCACAGGTCAGACGTCGAGCTTGCGGAACAGCCCTTCCTGGACCACCGACACGAGCAGACGGCCCTCCAGGTCGTAGATGCGGCCGCGGGCCAGTCCGCGACCGCCCACCGCGATCGGGGACTCCTGGTCGTAGAGGAACCACTCGTCCGCGCGGAACGGCCGGTGGAACCACATGGCGTGGTCCAGCGACGCCATGTCGAAGCCACGCGGGCCCCAGAGGGGCTCGACCGGGATACGGACGGCGTCCAGAAGGGTCATGTCGCTGGCGTACGTCAGCGCACAGGTGTGCACGAGCGGGTCGTCCCCCAGAGGGCCCACCGCCCGCATCCACACCGCACTGCGCGGCTCGGCGTTCTCGATCTCCTCGGGGGTCCAGCGCAGCCGGTCGACATACCGGATGTCGAAGGGCTGACGCCGGGCCATGCGCTCCAACTGCTCGGGAAGCGTGCCCAGATGCTCGGTGATCTCCTGCGTCACCGTCGGCAGCGACTCGGGGTCCGGCACCTTCCGGGCCGGCGGCAGCTGGTGCTCGAAGCTCCCCTCTTCAGGCTTGTGAAAGGAGGCGGTCAGATTGAAGATCGTGCGGCCCTGCTGGACTGCGGTGACCCGACGCGTGGTGAACGACCGCCCGTCGCGGACCCGCTCGACCTGGTACACGATCGGCACGCCCGGACGGCCCGGGCGCAGGAAGTACGCGTGCAACGAATGCACCGGCCGGTCGCCCTCCGTGGTGCGCCCGGCGGCCACCAGCGCCTGGCCGGCGACCTGGCCGCCGAAGACACGCTGCAGGGACTCCTGCGGGCTGCGCCCACGGAAGATGTTGACCTCGATCTGCTCCAGGTCGAGCAGGTCGACGAGCCGCTCGGCGGGGTTGGTCGTCATGTACTGGCCTCTCCTGTGCTCACAACTGACCGACGTCGGTGACCTTGACGACGGCGCGTCCCTCGGCGTCGGAGGCCGCGAGGTCGACCTCCGCGCTGATGCCCCAGTCATGATCGCCGTTCGGGTCGGCGAAGGTCTGCCGGACGCGCCACAGCCCGTTCTGCGGCTCCTCCTCGATCATCAACAGCCGGGGGCCACGGGCGTCGGGACCCGTACCGAGCTCTTCGTACTCGTCCCAGTACTTGTCCATCGCCTCGCCCCACCGCTCGGCGTCCCAGCCGGACTCGGCGTCCATCTCACCCAGCTCGCCCACCTGGTCGAGCGCGGCGAGCTCGACACGGCGGAACATGGCGTTGCGGACGAGGACACGGAAGGCACGCGCGTTGGCGGTGACCGGCTTGACCTGGTCGGCCTTCTCCTGGGCCTCCTCGGCCGTCATCTCCTCGGGGTTGGCCAGCTGTTCCCACTCGTCGAGGAGGCTGGAGTCGACCTGGCGCACCATCTCACCGAGCCAGGCGATCAGGTCCTCCAGGTCCTCCGACTTCAGGTCGTCGGGGACGGTGTGGTCGAGGGCCTTGAAGGCGCCGGCGAGGTAGCGCAGCACGATGCCCTCGGTGCGGGCCAGCTCGTAGTGGGAGGTCAACTCCGTGAAGGACATGGCCCGTTCGTACATGTCCCGGATCACCGACTTCGGCGACAGGGGATGGTCGCCGACCCAGGGGTGGCTCTTGCGGTACGTGTCGTACGCGTGGAAGAGCAGCTCTTCCAGCGGCTTGGGGTAGCTGACGTCCTGGAGCCGCTCCATGCGCTCCTCGTACTCGACCCCGTCGGCCTTCATCGCGGCCACGGCCTCGCCGCGTGCCTTGTTCTGCTGGGCGGCGAGGATCTGGCGCGGATCGTCCAGCGTCGACTCCACGACGGAGACCATGTCGAGGGCGTACGACGGCGACTCCGGGTCGAGCAGCTCGAACGCGGCCAGCGCGAAGGTGGACAGCGGCTGGTTGAGCGCGAAGTCCTGCTGCAGATCGACCGTCAGCCGGACGATGCGGCCCTCGGCGTCCGGCTGGTCGAGCTTCTCGACGATGCCGCCGTCCAGGAGCGACCGGTAGATCGCGATCGCTCGGCGGATGTGCCGCAGCTGCTGTTTGCGCGGCTCGTGGTTGTCCTCCAGCAGATGGCGCATCGCCTCGAAGGCGTTGCCCGGCCGGGCGATCACCGACAGCAGCATCGTGTGGGTGACCCGGAAGCGGGAGGTGAGCGGTTCCGGGTCGGAGGAGATGAGCTTCTCGAAGGTGTTGTCGGTCCAGCCGACGAACCCCTCGGGCGCCTTCTTGCGAACCACCTTGCGACGCTTCTTCGGGTCGTCACCGGCCTTGGCGAGCGCCTTCTCGTTCTCGATGACATGCTCGGGCGCCTGCCCCACCACGTAGCCCGCCGTGTCGAAGCCGGCCCGCCCGGCACGCCCCGCGATCTGGTGGAACTCACGGGCCCGCAGCGTCCGCACCCGGTTGCCGTCGTACTTGGTGAGGGCGGTGAACAGCACGGTGCGAATGGGGACGTTGACGCCGACGCCGAGCGTGTCCGTGCCGCAGATGACCTTCAACAGACCGGCCTGGGCCAGCTTCTCCACCAGGCGTCGGTACTTGGGCAGCATGCCGGCATGGTGGACGCCGATGCCGTGGCGCACGTAACGGGAGAGGTTGCGGCCGAACTTGGTGGTGAAGCGGAAGCCGCCGATCAGCTCGGCGATCTGGTCCTTCTCCTCCCGCGTGCACATGTTGATGCTCATCAGCGCCTGCGCCCGCTCCACGGCCTGCGCCTGGGTGAAGTGCACGATGTAGACGGGAGCCTGCTTGGTGGCGAGCAGCTCCGTGATCGTCTCCGTCAGCGGGGTCAGCACGTACTCGTAGGAGAGCGGTACCGGACGCGTCGCCGAGCGGACCACCGAGGTGGGGCGGCCGGTGCGCCGGGTGAGGTCCTTCTCGAACATCGAGACGTCGCCGAGCGTCGCCGACATCAGGATGAACTGGGCCTGCGGCAGTTCCAGGATCGGGATCTGCCAGGCCCAGCCGCGGTCGGCCTCCGCGTAGAAGTGGAACTCGTCCATCACGACCTGGCCGACGTCGGCGTGCTTTCCGTCGCGCAGCGCGATGGACGCCAGCACCTCGGCGGTGCAGCAGATGACGGGGGCGTCGGCGTTCACGGAGGCGTCGCCGGTGAGCATGCCGACGTTCTCGGTGCCGAAGATCTTGCACAGCTCGAAGAACTTCTCCGACACCAGCGCCTTGATCGGAGCCGTGTAGAAGGTGACCTCGTCCCGGGCGAGGGCCGCGAAGTGCGCACCCGCCGCGATCATGCTCTTGCCGGAGCCGGTGGGCGTCGACACGATCACGTTCGCACCGGAGACCACCTCGATGAGCGCCTCCTCCTGATGGGGGTAGAGGGTGAGACCGCGTTCCTGGGCCCACGACTCGAAGGCTTCGTAGAGGGCGTCGGGGTCGGCGGTCCGCGGCAGCTGATCGATGAGGGTCACGCCCCCATCTTGCCTGTCCGCGCACCCGATGGGGGAATCGGATGCCGGACCGAAGATCGCGAACGCTACGCTGTGGCGCCGACGGAACGTCAGCGCACCTGGACAACTGGACAGCGGCACAAGGCGCCTGGACAGCGGCACGAACGGAATGGGACGGGGCACGGCCATGATGGGACCAGCACACTCACTGTCGGGAGCCGCGGCCTGGCTCGGCGTAGGGGCGGCAGCGGCCGCCGCCGGGCACACGATGCCCTGGCCGGTCCTCCTGGTCGGTGCGCTGATCTGCGCGGGTGCCGCGCTCGCCCCGGACCTGGACCACAAGGCGGCCACGATCTCGCGCTCCTTCGGTCCGCTGTCGCGCTGGGTCTGCGAGATCGTCGACAAACTCTCGTACGCCGTCTACAAGGCGACGAAGAAGCAGGGCGACCCGCGGCGCTCGGGCGGGCACCGCACGCTCACGCACACCTGGCTGTGGGCGGCGCTGCTCGGCGCCGGCGCCTCCGCCGTCGCGATCACCGGTGGCCGCTGGGCGGTGCTGGCGCTCCTCTTCGTGCACATGGTGCTGGCCATCGAAGGCCTGCTGTGGCGGGCGGCCCGGGGATCGAGCAGCGATGTGCTGGTGTGGCTGCTGGCCGCGACCAGTGCCTGGATCCTCGCGGGTGTCCTGGACAAGCCGGGCAACGGGGCGGACTGGCTGTTCACGCAGCCGGGCCAGGAGTATCTGTGGCTCGGGCTGCCGATCGTGCTCGGTGCCCTGGTGCACGACATCGGGGACTCGCTGACCGTGTCGGGCTGCCCGATCCTGTGGCCGATACCGATAGGGCGCAAGCGCTGGTACCCCTTGGGCCCGCCGAAGGCGATGCGTTTCCGGGCCGGCAGCTGGGTGGAGCTGCGGGTGCTGATGCCCGTGTTCATGGTGCTCGGGGGAGTGGGCGCGGCGGCAGCGCTGAACGTCATCTGACGCACCGCTCGACCCCGGCCGCCATGCTGCGGGCCGGGTCGGGCCTACGGGGAATCCTCGTCCACGATGTGCATCGCCGCCTCCTCGGCGGAGGACGCCGCGCCGTCGATGCCCACGTCGGTGGCGATCAGCCCGCTCTCCTCGTCCTCGTGCGCGCCCTGGTCGGGGGCGACGAGACGGCCGGAGCGGAGGTCTCCCACCTCGTTGTCCAGGGGCTCGCCGTCGGTGTCCTGGGAGTCGCCGATACCGTCCCCGTCGGGGTAGGCGACGTCGGGGAGCTCCTCGGCGAGGCGTTGCTCCAGGGTCTCGCCGCGCAGCCGCTCCGCCGCGGTCACACCGGTGTGCTCCACCGCCCAGGGCCGCTCCGGTGGGGACCAGCCCCGGTCCAGGGGGTCGGCCACACCGTCGGCGACCAGGGTGTCCTCGGCGTCCAGCAGCCCCGCGTCGTCCTGGATCTCGGATCCGTCTGGCTGGTAGACGTCGTCTCCCCAACCGCCGGCTCTGTCCACGGGTACCTCCAGTGGTGGGACGGGCCCGGTGCCACCGCTCGGCGACGGTGGGCGCGCGGACCGCTGGGCGGCGGTCCGAACCCCGCGAACCGGGCGGCTCACGGGCGTCCCCCGAATCAGTGCCCACCACCAGACTTCCACTCGCGTTCGGCACCGCGCAACGGCAGGGGTCCGCAGGCCGCGGGACACCCCGACCGCCGCCCGCCGTCGGGGCCGGGTCCGGGCCGGGTCCGGCGGCAGGACACGGCCCTTGCGATGCCGCGGGCCCCCGCCCGGGCCCGGGCGGGGGATCATGCGGCGAGGGCCACCACACCCGCGACGGCCTTTGACCGGCGCAGGTCAGCCGTGCCACGACCTCCACAGGGCGGCGTAGGCGCCGTCCGCCTCGACCAGCTGGTCATGGCTGCCCAGTTCGCTGATGCGGCCGTTCTCGACGACGGCGATGACGTCGGCGTCGTGGGCGGTGTGCAGCCGGTGGGCGATGGCGACGACGGTGCGGCCGTCGAGGACGCGGGCGAGGGAGCGTTCCAGATGGCGGGCCGCGCGTGGGTCGAGGAGCGAGGTCGCCTCGTCCAGGACCAGCGTGTGCGGGTCGGCGAGGACCAGCCGGGCCAGCGCGATCTGCTGGGCCTGCGCCGGGGTGAGCGCGAAGCCGCCCGAGCCGACCTCGGTGTCCAGGCCCTCGTCCAGCGCCTGTGCCCAGGTGTCGGCGTCGACCGCGCCCAGGGCCGCCCACAGCTCGGCGTCCTGCGCACCCGTGCGGGCGAGGAGCAGATTGTCGCGCAGGGAGCCGACGAACACATGGTGCTCCTGGTTGACCAGCGCCACATGGGAGCGGACGTCCTCGGCGGGCATCCGGGACAGCTCGGCGCCACCCAGGGTGATGCGGCCGTCGCGGGGCGCGTAGATCCCGGCGAGGAGCCTGCCCAGGGTCGACTTGCCCGCGCCGGACGGGCCGACGAGGGCGAGCCGGGTGCCGGGAGCGACCTCCAGGGACACCTTGCGCAGCACGTCGACGCCTTCGCGGTAGCCGAAGCGCACCTGGTCGGCGTGGACGTGACGACCCTCGGGGGCCACGGCCGGGTCGCCGGCGTCCGGCTCGATGTCCCGCACACCGACCAGGCGGGCCAGCGACACCTCGGCGATCTGCAGCTCGTCGTACCAGCGCAGGATCAGGTTGATCGGGTCGACGAGCATCTGGGCGATGAGCGCGCCCGTGGTCAGCTGGCCGAGCCCGATCCAGCCCTGCAGGACGAACACCCCGCCGATGATCAGGACCGAGCCGAGGATCGTGGTGTGCGTGAGGTTGAGGACCGGGAAGAGCACCGACCGGAGCCACAGGGTGTACCGCTCCCACGCCGTCCATTCGCGGACACGCTGGTTGGACAGCTCGATGCGGCGGGCGCCGAGGCGGTGGGCCTCGACGGTGCGGCCGGCGTCCACGGTCTCCGCGAGGACGGCGGCGACGGCGGCGTACCCGGCGGACTCCGAGCGGTAGGCGGAGGGGGCGCGCTTGAAGTACCAGCGGCAGCCGACCACCAGCAGCGGCAGGGCCAGCAGGACGGCGAGAGCCAGTGGGGGTGCGGTCACGGCGAGTCCGCCGAGGAGCAGGGCCACCCACACGACGCCGATCGCCAGCTGGGGCACGGCCTCGCGCATGGCGTTGGCGAGCCGGTCGATGTCCGTGGTGATGCGGGAGAGCAGGTCACCCGTGCCGGCGCGTTCCAGGACGCCCGGCGGCAGTCCGACCGACCGTACGAGGAAGTCCTCACGGAGGTCGGCCAGCATCCGCTCACCGAGCATGGCGCCGCGCAGCCGCACCTCCCGTACGAAGACTGCCTGGATGACGAGGGCGACGACGAACACCGTCGCCGTGAGTTCCAGATGGAGTTCGCGGGCCCCGTCGGAGACGCGTTCGACCAGGGCACCGAGCAGGTAGGGGCCCGCCATCGAGGCCACGACGGCGATCGTGTTCACGGTGATGAGCAGGACGAAGGCCCTGCGGTGCCGGCGGAACAGTTCGGCCACGTAGGCGCGGACGGTCGCGGTGGCGCCGACGGGCAGGGTGTTCGCCGTTTTCGGGGTGGCCGGGTCGTAGGCCGGTGGCGCCACGCCGATCATGCGGTCTCCTCGATCTCTTCCAGTTCGTCCAGCACGTCGCTGAGGGTGCTCCTGCGCTCCGGCGGTCGGCCCGCGACGGCAGGGTTCTTGGTGGTCTCGGCGCCCGGAGCCGCCTTCCGGTCGGACCCGTCGGCCGTAGTCGCCCGCGTCCCTGGCCCGTCGGCCGCTGCCGCCTCCGTCCTCGCCTCCGCCCCGGTGGCCGAGGCAGCTTCCTCGTCGGTCTCGCGGGTGACGACGGCCCGGTATCGGGGGTCCTTGTGCACCAGATCGCGGTGCAGGCCCACGGCCGCGACCTCGCCGTCGTGTACGAGGACGACGCGTTCGGCGAGGTCCAGGAGGAGGGGCGAGGAGGTGAAGACGACCGTCGTGCTGCCCGCCCGCAGTGACCGGATGCCGTCGGCGACCCGGGCCTCGGTGTGCGAGTCGACGGCGGAGGTCGGCTCGTCCAGGACCAGCACGCCCGGGTCCGTGATCAGGGACCGGGCGAGCGCGAGCCGCTGGCGCTGGCCGCCGGACAGGGACCGGCCACGCTCGGTGATCCGCGCGTCCATCGGGTCCTCGGCGTCCAGCGACCCCTGGGCCAGCGCTTCCAGCACGTCACCGCACTGGGCGGCGGTCAGCGCCTCCTCGGCGGTGACCGCGCCCGAGGAGGGGACGTCGAGGAGTTCGCGCAGTGTGCCGGAGAGCAGCACCGGGTCCTTGTCCTGGACGAGGACGGCCGTGCGGGCGGAGGCGAGGGGCAGTTCGTCGAGCGGGACGCCGCCCAGGAGCACGGAGGCGCCCTCCTCGGCGGCATGGCCGCCCAGCCGTTCCGCCAGTCGTCCGGCCGCGTCCGGGTCGCCGCACACCACTGCGGTGAGGCAGCCGGCGGGCGCGAGCAGACCGGTCGCCGGGTCGTACAGGTCTCCGGTGGGCACGGCGGCCTCGCGGGACCCCTCGGTGTCCGTGGCCCGCTCCAGCGACAGCACCCGGGCGGCCCGCTTGGCGGACGGACGGGAGAAGGAGTACGCCATCGCGATCTCCTCGAAGTGCCTGAGCGGATACGTCAGCAGCATGACCGCGCTGTACACCGTGACCAGTTCGCCGATCGTGATCCGGCCCTCGCGGGCGAGACCCACGCCGTGCAGGACGACCGCGATCATCAGCAGCCCCGGCAGCAGCACCTGCATGCCCGAGATCAGGGCCCACATACGGGCGCTGCGGACGGCTGCGTGGCGGACCTCCTGGGAGGCGCGGCGGTAGCGGTCCAGGAAGAGGTCCTCGCCGCCGATGCCGCGCAGGACACGCAGGCCCGCGACGGTGTCGGAGGCCAGCTCGGTGGCGCGGCCCGCCTTCTCGCGCTGGAAGTCGGCACGCCGGGTCGCGCGGGGCAGCAGCGGCAGGGCGGCCAGGGCGAGGACGGGGACGCCCACGGCGACGACGATGCCGAGCGCGGGCTGATAGACGACCAGACCGACGCAGACCAGCACCACGGTGAGGGCGGCGGCGGTGAAGCGGGAGACGGCCTCGACGAACCACCCGATCTTCTCGACATCGCCCGTGGAGACCGCGACGACCTCACCGGCCGCCATCCGACGCGTCAGCGCCGAGCCGAGCTGGGCGGTCTTGCGGGCCAGCAGCTGCTGGACGCGCGCGGCCGCCGTGATCCAGTTGGTGACCGCCGACCGGTGCAGGAAGGTGTCGCCCAGCGCGATGGTGAATCCGCACAGCACCAGCAGTACGCCGGCGAGGGCGAGCCGGGACCCGGAGTGGTCGACCACGGCCTGGACGGCGAAGCCGACGCAGAACGGCAGCCCGGCCACGGAGGTGAAGTGCAGCAACCCCCATGCCAGCGCCTTGAACTGTCCGCCGAGCTGATTCCGGCCGAGCCACCACAGGAATCGGGGACCCGAGCGTGCGTCCGGCACACCTGGGTCTTGATACGGAAGGTCTTGAATCTGCATGACGTCCCAGAGGCTCGTGTCAGGGTGGGGGAGAAGTGGGGGAGAAGTGGGGAGAAAAGGGGCGGCGAAGGGCGACGACCGGCCGTGAAAGGTTCGCGTCGCAGCGTGGTCGGAAGCAAACGGTTTTCCGGTGCCGGGCAAAGTTTCGGCCTGGACAACCCGTGTGCGGCCCGGCACGCGGGGCGGCGGGCGCTTGTGTCCGGTGCGCGGTGCGACGATGGACCGCATGCGAATAGGCGGTACGAGGCGGGGACGAACCAGCGGCGCGAACGGCGCGAACCGCGCGGACAGTGCGGACGGGGCGAACGGTGCGCACCGGACGAGAGGCGCGGTGCGCGTCGGGTTCGCGGCGATGGTCTGCGGTGCGCTGGTGATGTCCCTGGCGGCGTGCGGCGGTTCGGGCGGCGCGAACGACGGGAACGAGGCCGGCGCGAACGCGACGAAGTCCGGGGGCGAGGCCGACCGAGCCGAGGCGCGGACGGCCGACCCGACCCGTATCCCGGACGTCGGCGACCGTCTCCAGAAGCAGATCCCCGCCGAATCCCGCCAGGTCGTGGCGGTCTACGGGGAGGGCGAGAACGACGCCGACGCCACGGTCGTGCTCTACACGAAGAGTGGTTCCACCTGGAAGAAGACCCGCAGTTGGGAGGGGCACAACGGCAAGAAGGGCTGGACCACCGACCATCGGGAGGGCGACCGGCGCAGCCCCGTCGGTGTGTTCACGCTCAGCGACGCGGGGGGCGTCCTCGCCGACCCGGGGGCCAAGCTCCCGTACAGCAGGTCGGCGTCGTTCCAGGCGCCGCGCTACTGGGCCAAGTCGCACTGGCACGACTTCGACTACGTCATCGCCATCGACTACAACCGGGTCAAGGGCACCTCGCCCAACGACCCGACCCGCCCCGAGGGCCAGTCCAAGGGCGGCAGCATCTGGCTGCACATGGACCACGGCAGCGGCACCTCGGCCTGTGTCAGCCTGTCCAAGTCGGGCATGGAGTATCTGGTGCGGACCCTCGACCCGGACCGGCACCCGGTGATCGTCATGGGCGACAAGGCGGAGCTGAAGGCCTGAGACACGGGGCGCCACCGCACGCACGCCAGGTGCCACCGCGCGCTCTTGTGGCCGGAGATGCCATTGCGGCGGGGCGCCGACTCCCCGTAGAACTCCGGCCATGAGAAGCCGGATCATCATGTCCATGCTCACCGGAGCGACCCTCCTGGCGAGCACCCTCCTCGGGGCCACCCCCGCCCATTCCGCCGCCACCCCCGCCCCGTCGCCCCAGTCAGCCCGGTCGGCCAAGTCGGCCCAGCCCGCCGAACCCCCTTCCGTCCCCGCCGAGTTCGGCACCGACTGGCACGACCCGATCACCGCCGCCCCGCCGGTCGCCAGACCCGCGAACACCAGGTCGTGCGAAGTGACGGTCGCCGAGGCGCAGTTCAGGGACTTCACGCCGTACCGGGGGACCTACGCACCACCGGCGGAGTGTGGGAAACGGTGGAGCAAGGTCGTCCTGCGGCTCGACGGCAAGGTGAAGGGCCGCCAGTTCGACCGGCTCGGCCACCTGCACATCGGTGGCGTCGAGGTGTTCCGGACGTCCACCCCGCAGCCCTCGCCCGACGGCATCGAGTGGTCCGTGGAGAAGGACGTCACGCGCTACAGCGACACCCTGCGCACCGCGCAGCCGGTCGAGATGCTCATCGGCAATGTCGTCGACGACACTTACACCGGAGTCCTCGACGTCAAGGTCACGCTGACGTTCTACGCGGGCAGGTCCGACGCGAAGACGGCGAAGACCGTCCCCGACCGCGTCCTCACCCTCCAGGACGGCACCACCCTCACCACCCCGCGCAACAGCGAACGCGTCATCGCCGAGGTGTACGCCACCGGGTCCGGCGGCGGCTGCGAGGAGTACTGGTATCTGACGGTGCCCGAGGGGGCGCCGTACTCCTGCAAGGCGGACGAGGGGCCGTACCGCGAGGTGCAGATCTCGGTGGACGGGCAGCTCGCCGGAATCGCCGCGCCGTTCCCGAACGTATGGACCGGCGGCTGGTCCAACCCCTTCCTCTGGTACGTCGTCCCCGGCCCCCGCGCCTTCGACATCCAGCCCCTGCGCTACGACCTCACCCCCTTCGCGGGCCTCCTCAACGACGGCCGTCCGCACCGGATCGAGGTATCCGTCGTCGGTGTGCCCGAGGGGCAGACCGGCTGGAGCGCCCCGGTCAACGTCCTCGTCTGGCAGGACGCGAAGAGCGAGCACGTCACCGGCGCCCTGACGAAGGTCCGGGCGGGCGATCTCGCCAACTCGTCCACGTACACGCCGGGTTCGGAGCATCGCCTCGACACCGAGGGCGGACACCGGCTGACCGTCGCCGGGTATGTCGACACCTCGCACGGCCGGGTGACGACGACAGTCCGCCGGAGCCTCGCCAATACCTCTACGCACACCTGGTCGGACGGCGAGAACCCCGACGCGCTGGACGCGAGGTGGAGCGACGACGAGACGGTCACCGTCAGGGGAGGCGGACGCGGACCGGTCCGGACGACGCGTGTCCAGCGGTCGTACACGATGGACGGGACGACGACGCTCGGCGCGGGCGACCGGCTGCGGACCGTGCTCACGCTCGGCGACCGCGCGAAGGTCACCGAGACGCAGGGCGGGCGGCGCACGGCCTGGTCCCGGCTCGACGACACCTACACGGGTGACGCCACCTACACGGCGAACGTGCCGCGTGACCAGCGCCATGCGGTCGGGACGACGAGTGAGCGCTACCGAGCGCACGGATCGGGCGGCTCGGACGGCTGCTACGACCGTTCGCTGGTCTCCGTACAGGGAGTGCTGACGGAGGACCGAATGGGCTGTTGATGCCGTATGCGTGCGATGCGACGTCTGTTCGATGATTTACATCGGTGAAACGCGGCGGTCTTCCCCGCGAGCGACAACTCCCCGATAGTGATCGGCGCGGAAGCACTTTTCCGCATGACAGAAAGTCCCTTCGGAGGAGTGCCCCGTGCCGCAGTCCGTACCGTCCCTGCCGCGACGCGTCGCACGCATGCTGCGTACCTCATTGTTCGCACAAGTCGGTGTCGCGCTTGTGCTCGGAATCGTCGTCGGAAGGTTGTGGCCGGACACGGCCACGACCTTCCAACCGCTCGGCGACGGTTTCATCCGTCTCATCAAGACGGTCATCTCGCCCCTGGTGTTCTGTGTGGTCGTCGTCGGCATCGCCAAGGCCGGCAACCTCAAGGCCTTCGGGCGGATCGGCCTCAAGGCGCTGATCTGGTTCGAGATCGCCTCCACGGCCGCGCTGCTCATCGGTCTGATCGCCGCCAACGTCTTCGGCCCCGGCTCGGGCATGAACGTCGACCCCTCGAAGCTCGACACCTCGGCGGTCGACGCGAAGACCGCCGGCGGCGAACTGCCGACGACCGGCGAGTTCATCCTGAACGCGCTGCCGCAGAGCGCGATCGGCGCGTTCGCCGAGAACTCGCTGCTCCAGGTGCTCGTGCTCGCCTGCCTCGTCGGTGCCGCGCTGCTGCACCTCGGCCACACCAAGGTGCCCAAGATCCTGCCCGCCATCGAGCAGGCCCAGGAGGTCATCTTCGCGATCGTCGGCTTCGTCATGAGGCTGGCCCCGCTCGCGGTGTTCGGCGCGATGGTCCACCTCGTGGGTGAGTACGGCCTCGGCGTGATGAAGACCTACGCCAAGCTGATCATCCTCTGCTACGCCGTCGCCGCCGTGTTCCTCGTGCTGCTGGGCGTCGCGCTGAAGCTGATGACCGGGCTGAGCCTGTGGAAGTTCGTCCGCTACACCCGTGCGGAGATGCTGCTCGCGCTGGGCACCGCCTCCAGTGAGAGCGTCATGCCCCGCATGATGCAGAAGCTGCGGCAGGCCGGCGCCCGTGACGACGCCGTGGGCCTGGTGCTGCCCACCGGGTACTCCTTCAATCTCGACGGCGCGTCCATCTATCTCTCCATCGGCACGCTGTTCATCGCGCAGGCCGTGGGTGTGGACCTCAGCATCAGCCAGCAGGTCACCGTCATCCTGGTCCTGATGCTGACCAGCAAGGGAATGGCCGGTATCCCCGGTTCGGCCTTCCTCGCCCTGTCGGCGACCGCCTCCTCGCTCGGTGCCATCCCCGCCGGAGCCGTAGCCCTGCTCCTCGGCGTCGACCGCATCATGGACTCGATGCGCGTCGTCACCAACCTCCTCGGCAACTGCGTCGCAGTCTTCGCGGTGTCGAAGTGGGAGGGCGCGCTGGACACGGACCGGGCGAAGAAGATGCTGGACGGGGAGATCCAGTTCGTGGAGGAGGACGACGAGCCCGGCGCGGGTGGGTCCGGGTCGGCCGAGACCCCCGCGAAGACCCCGGCGACCCCCGCGAAGATCGCTGAGACCCCGGCGGAGCCAGAGGTTCCCGTACTCGCCAAGGCCGAGGCGAAGGAGCCCGCTCCCGAAGTGAGCTGACCTCTCCATCTCCGATCGACCGGACACGAAGCCGGACACGAAGCCGGACAGGATCCGACCCTCGGGCACGATCCGATCTCCCGGACACGAATGGGGCCCGGCGCAGCACTCTGCGCCGGGCCTCATTCGCGCGCCCTCCGGTCGAGCCCCCTCGTACGTACGCCCTCAGCGCGCCCCGCAGTTCAGCAGGGGGACCGCTCCGCCCCCGGCACCCCGTCGACCAGCATGTCGAGCAGCCCGCCCAGCACCCCCCGCTGATCGTCCGACAGCGGCGCCAGGATCTCCTCCGCCGCCGACCGTCGCGCATGGTGCAGTTCCCGCAGGACCTTGCGGCCCTCGTCCGTGACCTCTATCCGGATCACCCGCCGGTTGGTGGGATCGGGCACCCGGCGCACCCGGCCGCTCTCCTCCAGCGCGTCGACCAGGGTCGTCACGGCACGGGGCACGACCTCCAGCCGCTCCGCCACATCGGCCATGCGCGGCGGCGCCTCGTAGTGCGCGACGGCGCGCAGTAGTCGTGACTGCGCCGGGGTGATCTCCAACCCGCTCTGCTGGAGATGGCGCTTCTGGATGCGGTGCACACGGCGGGTGAGCCGCAGCAACTGCTCGGCGAGCGGCCCGTCGGCGTCGGGGGTGGTCATACGGGAACAATATCAGGACCATGTTCATTGTGAGTATAGGTAACAATGAGCTAGGCTCCGTAAGCCCGTTTCGCCGAGCCTTCCCCATCCGAACCCCTTCACCCGAGCTCTCCTCATCCGCGCTTCCCATCCGCCTCACCTCCCGTAGGAGCCCATGCATCCCGACAACGAACCCGTCAGCGGCCCGTCCGGCGACGCGACGCAGGAACAGCCCCGCCAGGTACGCCGCATCCTGAAGCTCTTCCGCCCCTATCGCGGACGGCTCGCGATCGTCGGCCTGCTCGTCGGCGCCGCCTCGCTCGCGTCCGTCGCCACGCCCTTCCTCCTCAAGGAGATCCTCGACACCGCGATCCCCGAGGGGCGCACCGGCCTGCTGAGCCTGCTCGCGCTCGGCATGATCGTGAGCGCGGTGCTCACCAGCATCTTCGGCGTTCTGCAGACGCTGATCTCCACGACCGTCGGCCAGCGCGTCATGCACGATCTGCGCACCGCCGTCTACGACCGGCTGCAGCGCATGTCGCTCGCCTTCTTCACCCGGACCCGCACCGGCGAGGTCCAGTCCCGCATCGCCAACGACATCGGCGGCATGCAGGCGACCGTCACCTCCACGGCCACCTCCCTGGTCTCGAACACCACCAGCGTGGTCGCCACCGTCGTCGCCATGGTCGCCCTGGACTGGCGGCTCACCGTGGTCACCCTGCTCCTGCTGCCGCTGTTCGTGTGGATAAGCCGCCGGGTCGGCGACGAGCGCAAGAAGATCACCACCCAGCGCCAGAAGCAGATGGCCGCGATGGCCGCCACGGTCACCGAGTCGCTCTCCGTCAGCGGCATCCTGCTCGGCCGCACGATGGGTCGCTCCGACTCGCTCACCAAGTCCTTCACCGGGGAGTCCGAGGGGCTCGTCGACCTGGAGGTCAGGGCGAACATGGCCGGGCGCTGGCGCATGGCCATCATCACCGTCGTCATGGCCGCCATGCCCGCCGTCATCTACTGGACCGCCGGTGTCGCGCTCCAGCTCGGCGGCCCGTCCGTCTCGGTCGGCACGCTCGTGGCCTTCGTCTCGCTCCAGCAGAACCTGTTCCGGCCGACCGTGAGCCTGCTGTCCACCGGCGTCCAGATCCAGGCCTCGCTCGCCCTCTTCCAGCGCATCTTCGAGTACCTCGACCTGCCCATCGACATCACCGAGCCCGAGCGCCCGGTCCACCTCGACCAGGTCAAGGGCGAAGTCCGCTTCGAGAACGTCGAGTTCCGCTACGACGGTGACGGCGACGGCGACGCGCACGGCCATGGCGACTCCGGCGCCCCGGGCGCCCCCGGTGGCCCCGCGAAGGCGCGCCCCATCCTCGACGGCATCGACCTCACCGTCCCGGCCGGCGGCAGCCTCGCCGTCGTCGGGCCGACCGGCGCCGGCAAGTCCACGCTCGGCTGGCTGGTGCCGAGGCTGTACGACGTCACGGGCGGCCGGGTCACCCTCGACGGCGTCGACGTGCGCGACCTGGACTTCGACACGCTGGCCCGGGGCATCGGCGTCGTCTCCCAGGAGACGTACCTCTTCCACGCCTCGGTCGCCGACAACCTGCGCTTCGCCAAGCCGGATGCCACCGACGAGGAACTGCACGCGGCGGCGCGGGCGGCCCAGATCCACGACCACATCGCGGCCCTGCCCGACGGCTACGACACGGTCGTCGGCGAACGCGGCCACCGCTTCTCCGGCGGCGAGAAGCAGCGCCTCGCCATCGCCCGCACCATCCTGCGCGACCCGCCGGTCCTCATCCTCGACGAGGCGACCAGCGCCCTCGACACCCGTACCGAGCACGCGGTGCAGCAGGCCATCGACGCGCTCTCCGCCAACCGCACCACCGTCACCATCGCCCACCGGCTCTCCACCGTCCGGGAGGCCGACCAGATCGTCGTCCTCGACTCCGGCCGCGTGGTGGAACGCGGTACGCACGAGGAACTGCTGGCGAGCGGCGGGCGGTACGCGGCGCTCGTACGGCGGGACGCGCGGGCGAAGCCGGACCGCGAGATGGTCAAGACGCCGAAACCGGAATCGCCATCAGGACCGCAATCGGAATCGCCATCAGGACCGGAATCGGGACGGCGGTCAGGACCGGAACCGGAACCGGAACCGCGGCCGGAACCGAAACTGGAACCGACAAGATGAAGATATGCCGGGTTTGAGGTGATATGCGGGTTACCGTGCCCGCATGCAGATGAACACTCCGCCACGGAGCACGATTCGACTGACGCGTCGGGGCCAGGCCGCCCTCATCGCGGCCGGGGCCGTCGTGGCGGCCACCGCCGTGGCGGTGCCGCTGCTGAGCGTGGAGGGCGGTGGCGGCGCGGCCGAGCGCCCGTCGTCCCTGGTGATCCCGGAGGGCTGGCGTTCCGGCCAGGTCTACCAAGCCGTCGACAAGGCCCTCGCCCTGCCCGCCGGATCCACCAAGAAGTCCCTGGCCAAGGCCGAGCTGATGCTCCCGGCCGACGCCGAGGGCAATCCGGAGGGCTACCTCTTCCCGGCGACGTACCCCCTGCGGGAGACGTCGACCCCGGAGTCCCTGCTGAGCTTCATGGTCGAGACCGCGAACAAGAAGTTCAACGGCGGTCAGGTCACGGCCGGCGCCCAGCGCAACGCGATGAACGTCTATCAGGCGGTCACCATCGCGAGCATCATCCAGGCGGAGGCGGCCACCGAACAGGACATGGGCAAGGTGTCCCGGGTCGTCTTCAACCGGCTGGAGCGCGGCATGCCGCTGCAGATGGACTCCACCATCAACTACGCGCTGAACCGCTCCACCCTGGACACCACCGTCGACGACACGAAGATCGACAGCCCCTACAACTCGTACCGGCGTATGGGTCTGCCGCCCACGCCGATCACCAATCCGGGCGAGGCGGCGATGCGGGCCGCCGTCAATCCGGCGTCGGGCGACTGGCTGTACTTCGTCACGGTCAAGCCGGGCGACACCCGCTTCACGGCGAACTACCAGGAACACCTGCGCAATGTCGCCGAGTTCAACCAGAACCGGAGGAAGGCGTCGCCGTCCGCCGGGGTGAGCACCGTGCCGCCCTCGCGGACGGCCGGCTGAGAGGTCCGTCGGTCGGCCCGGGACGTCAGGCGGCGGCCGGCTCGCTCGCCAGCAGACGCCGGATGTCCCGTACCGCCGTACGGCCGGCGCGGTTGGCGCCGATGGTGCTCGCCGAGGGGCCGTAGCCGACCAGGTGGACGCGTGGGTCGGTGACCGCGCGGGTGCCGTCGACGCGGATGCCGCCGCCGGGCTCGCGCAGCCGCAGCGGGGCCAGATGGTCGACGGCTGCACGGAAGCCGGTCGCCCAGAGGATGACATCGGCGTCCACACGGCGGCCGTCCGCCCACTCCACGCCGTCGGGTGTGATCCGGTCGAACATCGGCAGCCGGTCCAGGACACCGTCCGCGAGGCCCTGCCGGATCGCGTCGTTGAGCGGCAGTCCCGTCACCGACACCACGCTCTTCGGCGGCAGCCCCTGCCGCACGCGCTCCTCCACCAGGGCGACGGCCGCCCGCCCGGCGCCCTCGTCGAACGGCCCCTCGCGGAAGACGGGCGGACGCCTCGTCACCCAGGTCGTCGCGGCGGCGTACGGCGCGATCTCCAGCAAATGCTGCGTCCCGGACGCGCCCCCGCCCACCACGACCACCCGCAGCCCCGCGAACTCCTCGGGCCCCGGATACTGCGCAGTGTGCAACTGCCGCCCCCGGAACGTCTCCTGACCGGGATAGCGCGGCCAGAACGGCCGGTCCCACGTCCCCGTCGCGTTGATCAGCGCCCGCGTCGACCACGTACCGTCCGAGGTCTCCACCAGCAGCCGCCCGCCCTCGCCCTCACGCACCGCGTGGACATCCACCGGACGCCGTACCCGCAGGTCGAAGGCGCGCTCGTACGAGTCGAAGTACTCCTCGATCACCTCGGCGGACGGCCGCGCCGGATCGGCCCCCGTCAGCTCCATACCCGGCAGCGCGTGCATCCCGTGCACCTTGCCGTACGTCAGCGACGGCCAGCGGAACTGCCAGGCGCCGCCCGGGCCGGGGGAGTGGTCCAGCACCACGAAGTCGCGCTCCGGCTCGAAACCGGATCGCCGCAGGTGATAGGCGCCGGCCAGACCCGCCTGGCCGGCGCCTATGACGACTACCTCGACCTCACGCGTGTTGTTCACGCTTCTACCAACGGAGAGGGGGGCACGGATCTTCCCGAGCGATTCCGGATCCTCCCGGGCGGTTCCGGTCCTCCCGAGCGGTCCCGGAGGTCAGCGCCCGCCCGCCACCAGGAGCGGCGCCCCGGTCGTCGGGGAAGTCGTGGGGGCGCCCGACGGCAGACCGCGTGCCGCCAGCAGACCGCGTGCCGCCAGCAGACCGCGCGCCGCCAGCTCCGGGATCACGCCCTCCCCGAACCAGTACGCCTCCTCCAGATGCGGATACCCGGAGAGCACGAAGTGCTCGACACCCAGCGCGTGGTACTCCTCGATCAGGTTCGCGACCTCGGCATGACTGCCGACGAGCGCGGTACCGGCGCCGCCACGGACGAGACCGACACCCGCCCAGAGGTTGGGATGGATCTCCAGTTCCGCCCGGGAGCCGCCGTGCAGGGCGAGCATCCGCCGCTGGCCCACCGACTCGCTGCGCCCGAGCGCGGCCTGCGCCGCCGCGACCGTGTCGGCGTCGAGGTCGTCGAGCAGCCGGTTCGCCGTCGACCACGCCTCCGCCGACGAGTCCCGCGAGATGGTGTGCAGCCGGATCCCGAACCGGACCGTCCGCCCCTCCCGCTCGGCCAGCGACCGGATCCAGTCGATCTTCTCCGCGACCTGCGCCGGAGGCTCGCCCCAGGTCAGATACACATCAGCGTGCCGGGCCGCGACCGGACCGGCCGCCGCCGACGAACCACCGAAGAACAGCTGCGGCACCGGGTCGGGCGGCAACGCGGTCAGCCCGCCCTCGACCCGGTAGTGGACGCCGTCGAAGTCGTACGGCTGCCCGCCCCACACCCCTCGTACGACCGACAGGAACTCGTCCGTGCGGGCATACCGCCGGTCGTGGTCCAGATGGTCGCCGAAGCGGCGCTGCTCGGCGGAGTCGCCGCCGGTGACGACGTTGAGCAGCAGTCGTCCGCGTGTGATGCGCTGGTACGTCGCCGCCATCTGCGCGGCGAGCGTCGGCGAGATCACCCCCGGCCGGAAGGCGACCAGGAACTTCAGCCGCTCGGTGTGCTGCGCCAGCGCCACCGTCGTCAGCCAGGCGTCCTCGCACCAGGTACCCGTCGGCGTCAGCACCGCCTCGAAGCCCAACTGCTCGGCCGCCTTGGCGATCTGAGCCAGATACTCGATGTCCGGCGGACGCACCCCCGGCAGCGCCCGGCCGCCCTGAAGACTGTTCGGCGCGTACGCGTGCCGGTCGACGAGGGTACGGCCGTCGCCGCTCGTCGGCAGGAACCAGTGGAGACGGACGGTCATCTCACGACCCTTCCGAAGGACGCGGCGCGGTGGTCGACGCCGGGAGGTCACCGTTGAACCGTGTGTCGGTGAACTCGCCGAAGTCGACCTCGTTCGGGATGAGCTTCAGTTCGGTGAAGGTGTCGGCGATCTCCTGCTCGGAGGCGATGAGCGGCTTGTCCACGGCGACCGGGATCCGGGTGGTGTACGTCCGCTTCACGGCGGCGAGCGCCACGTCCTCGGGCAGCCCGGTCTCCTTCGACCAGACCTTCGCCCACTCCTCCTCGTGCGAGTACACCCAGGTGTAGGCGCGCCGCAACCGCTCCAGATAGTCCTTGATCGCGGCGGACTTCTTCTTGTCCGCGAGCGCGGCGGGCGCCGCCACCTGGAAGGTCAGACCGTTGGTGATCCCGTCCCCCGTGGTCAGCACACGCCCCTGCCGCCCCTTGAGCACCTGCGAGGTGTACGGGTCCCACACCGCCCACGCGTCGACCTTGCCCGAGGTGAACGCGGCCAGCGCGTCGGCCGGCTGGAGGTACTTGACCTTGACGTCGTCGAACGACAGCCCGGCGTCCTTGAGGGAGGCGACCAGTTGGTAGTGCGCGGACGAACCCTGGGCCACGGCGACGGACCTGCCCTTGAGCTGCGCGGTCTTCGTCAGCTTCGAGTCGTTCGGTACGAGGATGGCGTCGCCCTTGGACGTGCCGTGCCAGGCGGCCACGACCGTGATCCGGGACTTGGCCCCGGCCGCGAAGACCGGCGGGGTGTTGCCGACGCCGCCGATGTCCACGGCCTTGGCGTTGACGGCCTCCAGGAGCGGTGGGCCCGAGGTGAACGTCGACCATTTGATCTTGTAGTCGAGGTCGTCCAGCGCTCCGGCGGCCCGCAGGATGGCCTCCGAACCGCCCTTCTGGTCACCGACATCGAGGGTGAGCGACCCCTTGCCGTCGGTCCCGTCACCGGTCGAGGTGCTCGCGGAGGAGTTCCCGCCGCAGGCGGAGAGAAGCAGGGCCAGGGGGAGGAGCAGGGCGGGGGCGAGACGTCGTCGCATGAGGGTCCGTTCGGTGTGGTTCAGGTGGGGGCGCCCGGAAGAGTTCAGGGGCCGGGACGTGTTGGGGAATCCCAGGGGGGTGTGCTCGGGGTTCAGGCGGCTTCGGCGGCGGTGTCGACGCCCAGCCGTTCGAGGAGCCGGCCGCGCAGCTCGGCGAACCGCGGGTCGGTGATGTCACGGGGGCGGTCCAGGTCGACCCGCGTCTCGTACGCGATCACGCCCTCGTCCATCACCAGCACACGGTCGGCGAGCAGCACCGCCTCCTCGACGTCGTGCGTGACGAGCAGCACCGCGCAACCGCGCCGCTGCCACAACTCGCCCACCAGGTGCTGTGCCTTGATCCGGGTGAGGGCGTCGAGGGCGCCGAACGGTTCGTCGAGCAGCAGCAGATCGGGCTCGCGGACCAACGCCCGTGCCAGGGAGGCACGTTGGGCCTCGCCGCCGGAGAGCGTCTTGGGCCAGGCGCCGGAGCGGTGTTCCAGGCCCACCTCCGTCAGGGCCTGCTCGGCGAGGGCGCGTTCGGGCCTGCCCGGCAGACCGAGCAGGACGTTCCGCCACACCCTCTTCCACGGCATCAGGCGCGGTGCCTGGAACGCGACGGCCTTGCGGCGTGGCACCAGGACGGTGCCCTCGATGTCGCGGTCGAGCCCGGCGAGGATGCGCAGCAGCGTCGACTTGCCGCAGCCGCTGCGGCCGAGCAGGGCCACGAACTCGCCCGGCCGGATGTCGAGTCGGAGGTCGTCGATGACGGCGCGGCCGTCGAAGGAGCGGGTGAGGCCCTCGACGCGCACGGCGTGGGACGCGGTGGCGAGAGCGGTTGCGGTAGCGGTAGCCGTGGAGGTGGAGGTGGGGGCGGGGGCCGGGTGGGCCTCCTCGCCGGTCACCGGCCGGTGAACGTCGGTCGCCATTGCAGCAGCAGCCTTTCGAGGGAGCGGACGATGAAGTCGGCGAGCAGGCCGAGGAAGGCGTAGACGATCAGACAGACCACGATCACGTCGGTCCGCAGGAACTCCCGGGCCTGCACCATGAGGAAGCCGATGCCGGAGTCCGCGTTGATCTGCTCGGCGAAGACGAGCGCGAGCCAGGCGATGCCGAGGGAGAACCGCAGGCCGGTCATGGCGCTCGGCAGCGCGCCCGGGAGCACGACATGCCGTACGAGCCCCCAGCGCGACAGCCCGAGCGACTCCCCGGCCTCGATCAACTGGGAGTCGACGCCGCGGATACCGGCGTACACGTTCAGATAGAGCGGGAACGACACACCGAGGGTGATGATCGCGACCTTCGGGGCCTCGCCGATGCCGAACCAGATGATGAACAGCGGGATCAGCCCCACGAACGGCACGGTTCGCAGCATCTGCACACTGGCGTCCACGAGGTCCTCACCGACCCGGAACAGCCCTGACACCAGGGCGAGTCCGGTGCCGACGACCGTCCCGAACAGCAACCCGAGCGCGACCCGGTGCAACGACGTCCCCATCGCGGAGGTGAGCGAACCGTCGGCGATCAGGTCGCCCGCCACCTGTGCGATCCGCCCCGGGGAGGCCAGTACGACGGGGGTCAACACGCCGGTGGCGCTGAGGAGTTGCCAGAGCGTGAGCAACAGGAGGGGGCCGGAGGTGCGGCGCACCCAGCGGGGGACGCGGGTGCGGCGGGAGGAACCGGGGACGACGGGTTCGAGGTCGAGGGCGTCGGAGGGGCCGGTCCCATGACCTCTCTTGTCGGGAATATCCGTCTTGGTCGGGTCGGGTGGGGCATGGCTGATGCTCATGAGAGCTCCACGGGGAGAAGAGCGCCGAGTGGCGCCGCCGCATCGCCGGAGACCGGAGACCGGAGACCGGAGACCGGAGACCGGAGACCGGAGACCGGAGGCCGGGGACCGACCCCGGACACCGACACCGGACTTCGGCACCGGTCGACGGATCGCTCGGTGAACCCGGTTCGTCAGATGTGCGGGATCAGACGTGCGGGAAGGGCGGCGCGCAAGGCCGAGGGGGAGGTGGGGGGAGCCGAAGAGGCGTCAGCAGCCGCGACACGCGGCGGAGGCCACCCGCAGCAGGTCGATGTGACCGCGCGAAGTGAGCAGGGCTGAACGCAACATGCGGCGAAAGTAGCCAGCCGGTCCGCACACGGTCAATGGTGTCTCGCGAAGTGGACGCCGCGTATCACCGGGTGGGCCGCTACCGGCGCGGACGGCAGCTCCCGCGTCACGCCCGGGCGGTGCGCGAGGATGGACTCATGTCCGATGCCTTCACCACCCGAGTACTGAACGTCGCCTCCGGCTCCCGCGAGCGGGTCGTCGACCTCACCCACGACTGCGAGGCGTTCCTCCGCGAGGCGGCGGCCGGCCGGGACGGTCTGCTCAACGTCTTCGTCCCCCACGCCACGGCCGGCATCGCCATCATCGAAACGGGCGCCGGCAGCGACGACGACCTCCTCGCCGCCCTCCACACCCTCCTCCCCGCCGACGACCGCTGGCAACACCGCCACGGCACCCCCGGCCACGGCCGCGACCACGTCCTCCCCGCCTTCGTCCCACCCCACGCCACCCTGCCGGTCGTCGCCGGGAGGCTGGAGTTGGGGACCTGGCAGTCGGTGTGCCTGGTCGACACGAACAAGGACAATCCCCACCGGCAGGTCCGGCTGAGCTTCCTGGGTTAGGTGCGCCGGTGGGGCGAACGGCTGTGCCCGACGAGCCGATGGCTGTCCCGGAGCATTAGCCCTGGCATACGCTGATGGATCGCGGTGTGTTGCCAGTCTGCGGTGGAGAAACGGGGAGCGGATGACGACCGAGCCGGCGCCTGCGGAGGGCGGCCGTTATGACGTGCGAGCGCGGGATGTGGCAGGGCAGTTCGTGGTGGGGTCGCACAATACGGTGATCCGGTCCGAGCGGCCGCAGGAGGCCGCGGCACCAGTCACCGAGGAGCAACTCGACCGACTGCGCGAGGAGTTCGAGCGCGTACGGGTCCAACTCGCCGAGCTGGGGCAGGGCGGGCCGGGGGCGCGGGAGCGGCTGGACGAGCTGGAGGAGGCCGTCACAGCGGAGGAACCGGATGTCTCCGTCATGGTGTACGTGCGGAACTGGTTCCTGCGGACGCTGCCCGCACTGGCCGGGGCGGTGACCACTCTGATCGGCGATCCCGTCGTGGGGCAGCTCGTGTACCAGGCGGGCGACCAGTTCGCCCTCGAGTACGACCGCCAGTTCGGCGCCCAGCGGCCCGAGAGCGACGCACCGGGCCGCTGATGGAGGACTCCAGAGACCGGGTTCGGATCAGCGGAGACGTCCATGGGCAGGTCGTGGTGGGGGACCACAACATCGTGGTCTCCGCCGAGCAGTCGGTCGTCACCATCCTCACCCCGGCACAGCGCCCCGAGTGCCGGCGGCGGGACGATCCACAGCTGCTGCCGCGCCGCCACCGTACGGCCGTGGGCCGCGAGGAAGAGCTGGCGGCGATCGAGGCGGGGATGGACGCCGGCGGCCCGATGCAGGTGTACGGCCCGTCGGGGACCGGGAAGAGCACGTTGCTGCGGATGGCCGCCCACCGGCTGAGCGGCCGACGGGACGGCGTGGTGTTCGTGGACGCCGCGAGCCGGGACACGGGAGATGTGCTCCAGGACGTCTTCGAGGCCTGCTACGACGCCCCCGGGTACCGGCCCGGCGCGATCGAGCTGCGGCGGCTGATGGCGAACGTCGGCATCAGCCTCGTACTCGACGATCTGGAGTGCTCCTCGGCCGAGTTGGACGTGGTGCTGGACACGGTCACCGCCGCGGCCGTGCTGTACTCGGCCGCCCAGCGCAGTCTGTGGGGCGAGGGCCCGACACTGCCGCTGGGCGGACTCGGCCACGACGACGCGTCGGCCCTGCTCGCCCAGCAGTTGGGCCGCCCCCTGCGCGCGGACGAACTGCCGGTCGCCGCCGAGCTCTGGCGGGCGACGGCCGGTTCGCCGGGGCAACTGCTGCGCGCCGTCGCGGAAGAACGCCTGCACCACCCCGCCGAGCTGGCGGACCTGCTGCCGAACGTACTCGCCGAGTTGACGGCGGCCGAGCAGGAGGTTCTCTCGCTGCTCGACCTGGCCGGGGCCGGCGGGGTGAGCCCCGGCCTGCTGACCGCGCTGGTGGCAGGCCCCGAGCAGACGACCGGTGCCGAGGAGACGGCCGGCGCTGCGGCGGCAGCCGACTCGTACGAGCGGCTGGTCACCCTGGGGCTGGTCGTTCCCACCGTGCTCGGCTTACGGATCTCCGCCGATGTGGGGGCCGCCCTGCCCGCCCGTCTGGACCTGGACACCGCAGCGCTGACGGCGCTGTGCGAACGGCTGCGGCACTGGGTGGAGGGGCCGGACCGCTCCCCGGTCGGTGTGGCCGGTGACGGCGCGCTGATCACCGCCGCCATCGACGCGGCGGCACGTGCGGGCGCCGCGGGCGCGGCTGCCGGGCTGGCGCGCGCGGCGGCCCCCGTGGTCGCCTGCTCGCTGCGGCTGGGTGTGTGGGGGCGCGTACTGGAGTTGGGCAGGACGGCAGCCGAACGGGCCCGCGACCACGGCGCCCTGGCCTATCTCACGCACGAGCAGGGCATCCACCGACTCGTCACCGGCAGACGGGCGGCCGCGGCGGCGGCGTTCGCCGCGGCCGCCGAGATCTGGCGCCGGCTCGGCGACAGCGGTCACGCGGGCACGGCCGAGGACGCCGGGGATCTGTGCGGGCCGGACACCGGGTCGGCGTCGCAGCCCACCGGACAGGAGAGCGCGGCTCCGCAGGATGCCACCGCCGGTCAGGAGGGCACGGCTCCGCAGGATGCCACCGCCGGTCACGAGAGCACGGCTTCGCAGGATCCGACGGCCGGTCAGGACGCGGGCTCCACGGGCGACTTCGGTACGGAGTTCGCCCAGGATCCGTCCGGCGGCCTGTCGTCCATGCCGCCGGTCGACCCCGCCACGGCGACCGCCGCCGGCGCCAAGGGGGTGACCGCGGCCGGCGTCAAGGGCGGCCTGGGCCTGACCGCCAAGGTCGTCATCGGCGGAGGGCTGGCCGTCGTCACCGGCGTCGGAGTGGTCCTCGGACAGCGGGCACTGGCTCCGGAGACGGTCCCCGTACAGGTCACCGTGACCACACGGGTCGTCGAGGTGTCGATGCCGGAAGGAAAGCAGGACGACTGCCTGATCCAGGACGGCTCGACCGACTGCACCAGCGTCGTCATGTCCAAGAAGGGCGAACGGGGTCCCATCGGCGTCGAGCCGACCGGACCGTTACCGGAAGGGGCGTCCATCCTCTACTGGGGCTGCGACGAAGGCCCCGAGGCCACGTCCTGCACGGTGCGGGCCGACAGCGCCAGAACCGTCTGCGTCAGCACCACCAGCCCCGCCGACAAGGCGGCCAGAGAGACCTGCGCCGAGGAGACGGGGGCGCCGCCGCCCAAGGTCCGCACCGAGGCGGTCACCGTCGTGGCGGTGGACGCGACCGGAGAGGCACGGCAGGGCTACACGGTCGTCGATCGGACGGGGCCGGAAGACTCCGTGCTCGGGTGCCTCACCTCTCCCGCCGCCAAGAGTCCGGACATCGTCTACTGCTCCCCCAACGCCGCCACGGCAGACGTCTGCTGGGTCAAGGACGACCGGACGACCCTGCTCTGCGGTGACGACCCCTGGAAGAAGAGACTCCTCCAGTACGTCGTGAACGACGGGCCCGTCCCGGCCACGGGACCGGAGACCGAACCCATCCCGTGGGCCATGGAACTCGCCGACGGAACGCGCTGCCGGCTCAGGACCGGCGGGGCAGGTACCTCTCTGCCCGAGGAGATGGTGGTCATGTACTACTGCGGGGACACCAGCATCATCGTCGCGCAGGGACCACGAACACCGCTCCTCGACACCTCCGCACCGGGTTGGACGGTCCAGACCATGGACGAGGCAGCGGTGTTGCGGGGCGACGACTCGATCCCGCCGAGAACAGAGGTCGTCAAGGTGTACTACGCGGGCAGGGACTGACCGCGGGAGACGGCCGGACCGTAGCGATTCAGTCGGTTCGGGAGCGGTGCGCGTGTGTCGGTCCGCCGGAGGCCGATTCGGGGGTTCCGGCTGGCTAGGGTGGAGTTCATGGCCATCACAACGCCCAGTCAGCCGCCCCTAGTTGACCCCGCGGAACTGCTCGCGGACCCGTACGCGGTGTACGCGCGGCTTCGCGAGGCCGGGCCTGTTCATCGCATCACCGGGACGGACGGGCTTCCGGCCTGGCTGGTCACCCGCTACGGCGATGTACGCCAGGCACTCGCCGACCCCCGGCTCTCCCTCGACAAGCGCAACGCGAAGCCCGGCGGCTACCACGGGCTCGCGTTGCCGCCGGCGCTGGACGCGAACCTGCTGAACATGGACCCGCCGGACCACACCCGCATCCGGGGCCTGGTGTCCCGGGCGTTCACCCCGCGCCGTGTCGCCCGTCTGCGTGAACCCATCATGCGGACCGCCGGCTCACTGCTCGACGCCATGGAGCCGCACGGCCGTGCCGACCTGATCGCCTCGTACGCCGCGCCCCTGCCGATCACCGTGATCTGTGACCTGCTCGGCGTGGCTCCGCACGATCGGCACGACTTCCGGTCCTGGACCGACACCTTGATCGCCCCGGACCCGGCGCGACCGGAGCGGGCGAAGGAGGCCGTCCGCAGCATGCTGGCCTTCTTCACCCAGCTCATCGGCGACAAGCGTGCCGCGCCCGCGGACGACCTGCTCTCCGCGCTGATCGCCGTACGCGACGACGAGGACCGGCTGAGCGAGGACGAGTTGGTGTCGCTCGCCTTCCTGATCCTGTTCGCGGGGTACGAGAACACCGTCCACCTGATCGGCAACGCCACCCTGGCCCTGCTCAGCCGCCCCGACCAACTGAGCGCGCTCCGCGCCGATCCCGGTCTGCTGGGTGGCGCGGTCGAGGAGTTGGCCCGCTACGACGGTCCGGTACCCCTGGCCATCCGGCGCTTCCCCACCGAGGACATCACGATCGGTGGGGTCGCCATTCCGGCCGGTGAGACCGTCCTGTTGTCCCTGGCCGCCGCGCACCGGGACCCGCACCGCTTCACCGAACCCGACCGGCTCGACCTCGGCCGTGACGCCACCGGTCATCTCGCCCTCGGCCACGGCATCCACTACTGCCTCGGCGCACCCCTGGCCCGGTTGGAGACCGAGGTCGCGCTCGCCGCGCTCCTCGACCGTTTCCCCCGTCTGGCCCTCGACGTCGCGCCGGACGAGGTGCGGTGGCGGCCGTCGATGCGCTCCCGCGGGCTGCTGGAGCTGCCGGTGCGCTTCTGACGACACCCCCGGTGCGCTACCGATGAACACCCCCGGTGCGCTGCTGACGACACCACCGCCGGTCGCGGGCTCCCGCACTTGTCCAGCGGCCGAGGCCGTCAGGCCGCTTGCGCGGAGGTGTGCGGTGCCGTGGAGCGGTGGGGGTAGGCGGCCTGCCGGTGCTGGAAGGAGAGGATCTTCGGGTTGCGGACGACGCCGTCGCGGATCTCGATGGCGTTTCTGACCGTGGCGTCGTTCTCCCAGACCTCGGGGCCGCTCATCACCTTGCGCAGGTAGGGAAGGAGGGCCTCGCTGATCTCCCAGGTGGCGGAGTTCCACAGGTGGGACGGGCTGTGGTCGACCCCGTAGTAGTGGCAGCCCTGCCCCACCGCGAACATGGGCTCGCCGAAGGTGGTCGGGCGGGCCCAGGCGAAGCCCATGCCCTCGTCGCAGGCGACGTCGACGAAGAAGGTGCCCGGCCGGAACAGGGCGAGTTCCTCGTCGTCGACGAACATGAGCGGCGCGTCGGTGTCCTGCAGGACGCAGTTGACGATGATGTCGAACCCGGCCAGGTACTCCGCCAGCGGCACGGAACCGGCCGCGGTGACCGCCCGCAGGCGCGTCGGATCGTCCTCCTCCTCCTCGAAGTGGCCCATCACGACCGAGGGCATCGGCGAGGCCACCGCCGCGGCGGCACGCTGGGTGAGCACCGTGACGTCGGTGACCCCCATCGCGCCCAGGCCCGTGACCGCTCCGCGCGCCGTGGCTCCGAAGCTGATGACCACCGCGCGCAGACGGCGGCCGTAGTGCCCGGTCCGCCCGCCGAGCTGGAGGGCGTGCAGCACCGAGCAGTAGCCGGCGAGCTCGTTGTTCTTGTGGAACACATGGACGCTGAAGGCGCCCGTGGAGGTCCAGTGGTTCATGGCCTCCCAGGCGATGAGGGTCAGCCGGCGGTCGATGCCGAGCTGGGTCATCCGCTCGTCCTGCACACAGTGCGGCCAACCCCACAGCACCTGGCCCTCGCGCAGCTCGGCGATGTCCTCGTGCATCGGTTTGGGCAGCAGCAACACGTCGCACTCGGCGATGAGCCGCTCGCGGGAGCGCAGGCCGCCCACGAGTGGTCGCAGCGCGTCGTCGGCGACGCCGAACCGGTGGCCGTAACCGTCTTCGAGGAAGATCCTCTCGCGTACGTCCGGGGCGACCCGGTCGAGGTGGCCGGGGTGCAAGGGCAGACGGAACTCGTTCTCCTTGCGGGAGGAGGCGAGTACTCCGAGACTCATCAGGCTCATGCGCTTCCTCGTCATTTCATTGTCGTCGTGCTTGTCGTGCTTGTGATGCTTGTTGTGCCGGATGCCGGATGCCGGGTCAGGTGCGGTCGGGCTGGTGCCTGCGCAGGCGCTCGGCCATCGGGAGGGGGGCCTCGTCCAGGCCGGTGACCGACCCGCTCGCCATCCGGGCGCACGTCCCGTGGCAGGCGAGCTGCTGCTTGTCGTCGCGGTGCGAGACCACCACCGCCCGCGCGTCCGGTGCGTTGCGGTAGTCGGTGCCGCAGATGAGACAGGCCAGCCCGGAGATCATCTCGGGGGTCGGTTCGGGGCGGCCGCGGCGGCGGCCGGAGATCGCGTCCTGTGAGTACATATGTCCTGCGTCCTCTTGGTCGGTCCAGAGCGTGCGCGCGGCGCCGGAATGCTGGGGAACACCTGGGGAATCAGGAGATCCCGCTACCGCGAGGCGCGGAACGGGTGAAGCGGGTGGAACAAGACGTGGAAGCCGGCGCGAGGGTACGCGTCTGGAGGCATGATGGCGGCTCTTTTCTGGCCGGATCCGATGTGGTCCGGCCATTGCCGTTCCCCGAGGGCGACGCCGAAACGGATGACGGCATGCGAGATGCGCTCGATACCGCAACCGTACTCCCCTCCGGCCCCGCAGCGAGCCGAACGCCGCAGCTGAGCAGCCGGGCGCCACCGGCCCCGGCCCGTCAGGCCGCCGGGGCGGGGCGTGGGGCGCCGTGGAAGACCTGGCCGGTGTGCCAGGCACGATGGTCGGCCGCGACCGGGGGCATGCCCGGCTGGGGGCCGACCAGCGGACGGCCCGCGAGCGCGATGACCTGGTCGCGGGCAGCGGGGCTGTGGCCGACGAAGCGCTGCGAGACGAGGACACGGTGGCCGTCGTCGACCCCGAGGACGCCCTTGTCGAAGAGCTTGTGGTGCAGCGAGCACAGGCACAGCCCGTTGTCGATGTCGTCCGGACCGCCCAGCGCCCACCAGCGCACATGCGCGGCTTCCAGCCCGACCGGCACCGTGCCGATCCTGCCGTCGTAGCCGCAGAACGCGCACCGGTACTCGTAGGCGGTCAGGACCAGCTCGCGCATGTGCCGGTCGCGCTGCCTGCGTACGGCCGGGAGCCGCTCGGTCTCCGCCGGCTCCAGTTCCAGGCCGACCGCTTCGCACAACTCACCGTGGAGGGAGGGCGGGAAGTGCAGATCGATCAGCAATCTCGCCATCCGCCCCAGCAGTTCCGGTTCGCCGCGCAGCGCGGTGCGGAGGTCCGGCGCGAGCCGGCCGGTGGCACCCGTCTCCCGGAGATCCCGCACCCCGCTCCCGGGACTGCCGTGCCCGCGGTCGGTACGCACCTCCCACACACCGTCGCTGACCAGATGGTGGAACGGGTAGGCCGGTGACGTCTTGTGGGGCGGCCCGTACTCGGTCAGCAGACGGTTCAGTTCCTGCTCCACCGCGCTGTAGCGCGACTCGGCGTCGGGGTCCTCCTGGAAGCGGCCGAGGGCGTGCAGGAGCAGGAGTGGCTTGTGCGGAGCGCGCGTTCCGCTCCTCGTCCACTGTCTGAGCTTCGCGACGCGCTCCAACCAGTCCATGACGAGTAATCGTATGGTTCGGGGCGTGGCCACCTTGCTGATCGTCCATCACACACCGTCGCCCAACTGCCAGGCGATGTTCGAAGCCGTCGTCTCGGGAGCGTCGGCGCCGGAGATCGAGAACGTCCGGATCGTGCGCCGCCCCGCACTGTCCGCCACGGCGTCCGACGTGCTGGCCGCCGACGGCTATCTGCTCGGCACCCCCGCGAACCTCGGTTACATGTCCGGCGCCCTCAAGCATTTCTTCGACCAGGTCTACTACCCCTGTCTGGACGCCGCGCGCGGTCGGCCCTTCGGTTACTACGTGCACGGCGGCAGCGACGTCACCGGGGCGGTGCGGGGGATCGAGTCGATCACCACGGGCCTGGGCTGGCGACGTCAGGCCCCGGCCGTCGTCGTGACCGGAGAGCCGAGCAAGGCCGATGTCGAAGCGTGCTGGGAACTGGGGGCGACGGTCGCGGCCCAGCTGATGGACTGACCGGCTGCCGGATGTCGGCGGTCATGGTCAGGACTCTCCTTCGGCGATACGGCGTCGTGCCGGTGCCGGTGCCGGTGCGAGAGATCGGCCGGGAGGTGGTCTGGGAGTGACCGTGTCCTGACCGGGCCCGGGCCTCAGAGCCCGGTGACCTTGGCGCTCGCCGTCAGCTCGTAGACCAGGGTGACGGTGCGGTGGCCGTCGGGCGGGAGGGCGACGTCCCAGCGGGCGATGCCCTCGGCGTCGACCACGTCCGGTGCCGGGGAGCACGCGTCCTTGTGCAGGCGTACCTCCACCGCCGAGACCTCGGAGACCGGGATCCGCTCCCGGAGGACGACGAGCCGCTCGCCGTGCTCCCCGGGGGCGGAGAACCGGGACAGATCCAGCCGGACGGTGCGGGTGACCACGGTCCGCTGGGTGATGCCGGTGGAGTCACGGGACTCCTCGGTGCGCCGGGCCACCCGGTAGTCGTCGCGGCTGCCGAAGGCCAGCTCGACGGGGGCGCCGGGGGCGGTGAAGTCCAGCGTGCCGCGGCCGCTGAAGCCGCTGCCGCGGACCAGCTCCACGGGCCCGGCGAGCAGTGCGTGACCGGACCGGTTGTCGAACCGCACCACCTGGGTGAGCAGCGGCGACACCTCCGGCGAGCAGGCGTATTCGCTGCTCGCGGCCGTGGTGAACACGGAGACCGGCACCCGGTGGGCGCGGCCGTCCGTGGGCACGGAGACCGGCGCGGGGGATCGCAGCACCCGCGCCTCGCCGCCGTCGTCCACCCCGGGCAGCCCGTGCACGGCGGCGGGGCCGAGGTCCCCGATCTCCTCCTCGCGCAGTTCGACGTCGACCGTGCGGCGCTCCGCCGCGGAGCGGTCGACCAGCGTCAGCCGGTCCTCGCTCAGCCGCGGCGGATCGCCGGCCAGCGTCGAGCGGGCCGTCGACAGCGTCAGCCGTACGTCCGACCAGTCCTCCCCGGTGCGCTGCCAGACCATCGCGTCGGTCTCCAGCGTCAGGCAGTCCCCGTCGAGCACGGCACGGTAGGCGGGCCGCCACAGCGCGCACGGGGTGAGGTGGGTCAGACGCAGCCCGGCCGGTCCGGCGGCCTCGGCCTCCACGGTCAGCTCGACATGGCCGACCAGCTCGGCGGGCTGCTCCTCGGCGAGGTCCATGGCCCGCCGGGCTTCCCCGAGTTCGGCCGTCAGAGCGGTCAACCGGGCCTCCACGGCGCGCAGTCGCTCGCCGTACGTGTCGCGCTCCTCGTCGATCCGGTCCAGTTCGCGGGCCCAGCGGGGCCGTTCGCTCTCCCCGAAGCCGGCGCCTTCGCCGATCTCCCGCAGCAGATCGGCGGCGAGGCGGCCGAGCAGGTCGAGGCGGGCCCGCAGCCGGTCACGCTGCCGCTCCAGGTCCGGCCGCTCCTCTTCGAGGGCATGGACGCGGTGGCGCAGGGCGGAGTCGTCGTCGGTGGGCGCCAGCGGTCCTCGCGGCGTCCAGCTACGGACGATCCGCACGTCGAGCACGGTCGCGGAGTGATCGGCGGTCAGCTCGGCGTGCAGGGTCCGGTCGACGGCCAGCGCGCTGACCGGCCCCAGACGCAGCCGCTGGACCCCCGCCTCCAGATCGAGCACGGTGGCGCGCTCGACGTGGGCGCGGTCCTCCAGGCACGTGACGGCGGTGACGGGCAGGGCGATCGGCTTCGGGGCCGTGGGCATGGGGTGTGTCAGCTCCTGCGGTTGCCGCCGGCCAGGGCCTTGCCGGTCGGGATGCGGATCTCGTAGCCGCCGTCGAGGGCGGCGGTGGCGCCTGCGGGCAGGTCCAGGCGCCAGACGCGGGTGCCCGGAGCGTGGTGATCGGGCCCCGTGCCCTCCTCGGGCGCCGTCCAGTCGGCTTGTTCGTCGATCCGGACGCCCGGTTCGGAGGTGACCGGCACCCGCTCGTGGACCTCGACGGTGACGGGCCTCGCGAGCCGGTTGGCCAGCTCCACGTGGACGCTGTGGTCGAGCACGGTGGTGTTGCCGCGCAGGCCCGAGGTCGACTCGCGCTGGTTCGTGCGACGGGTGACCCGGATGCCCTCGGCCGGCCCGAGCCCGACCCGGCGGACACCGCCGGGGGCGAGTGTGGGCAGCGCGGCGGTCAGGAGGAAGTCGTCGTCGACGGTGACCTCCACCGGGCCGGCCAGCAGTGCCTGGTCGGTGGCGTTGGAGAGCACCAGCGTCGCGTACACGGTCTGCTCCACGGACGGCACGCAGAGGTACTCGGTGCGCAGGCCGACCGGGATCTCGCCGACGGTGACGGTGTGCCAGGTGCCGTCCGACGGGATGTCGGCGCGGGCGGCGGCATCGAAGCGGTGGTCGAAGGAGCCCGCCGACTCGCGGGGCCGTACGGCATGTCCGGGCAGCGGCAGGGCCGCCACCGCTTCGGCGCGGCGGCGGTACTCGGCCGCCACCGGGTCGTGGGCGGAGCCGGGGAACAGCCGGCCCCTGCGGCCGGCCTGCTCCTCGGGCCCGCGCAGGACGAGGGCGGCGTAGTCGAGTTCGGCGTCGCTCGGCTGCGGCGGGCCGGACACCGGTGCCTGCGGGGGCGGTCCCGAGGCCCGGCCGGGTGCCTTGGGGGCGGGGGCGGCCCCGGCCCCCGGCGGCCTGCTGCCCGGTCGAGCCCCGGCCCGTGGCGCCGCGGCCGGTTGCGGGAGGGCGGGCATCGCGCCTTCGAAGGCTTCCGGGGCAGCGCCGAACGCGCCGCCGGGAGCCGCGGGCGCGACCGGCGGCGGCCCTCCGTACACAGCGGCTGCCTGCGGGGGAGGCGGTGGGACCGGAAGGGGACGGTACGCCGAGACGGGCGCGGCGCCGGCCACGACAGCCCCCGGCGCGGAAGGTGTGACAGGGCGGGGGCCGGCTGCCGCGTACCCGGTGAACAGGTCGGCGAGCCCGGGCGGAGGTTCGCGCCAGCCGGAGGGCGCGGGGGCGGGCTGACGGCGTCCGATCCGGATCGAGCGGAGCCTCGGCAGATCGGTACGGCGCCGGAGATCGGCGGTGGCCAGGGCGATGTGTACACCGGTCCAGTCCTCGCCGGTCCGCTGGGCGACCGAGGCCCGCAGCACCAGACGGCCGGTGCCGTCGCCCTGACGGTACGAGAGACGGTAGGCCGGTACCCAGACGGCGCCCGGCACCCCGTACTCGACCTCCAGCTCCACTTCCACCTCCGGCCGCGCCTCGCCGGTGCCGCCGAGGGTGTCGACGGTGTCGAGGGTCAGGAGCGCGCCGACCGTGGTCTCCACATGTGCCTGCGGTGCGTCGGTGGAGGCGCGGGCGAGCCGGTCGGCGGCGACGGTGAGCCGGTGCTCGACGTCGAGCAGCGCCTCCTCCAGCTCGGCGAGGCGCAGGTGCAGTCCCGTCAGCCGTTCGTCAACGAAGTCGGCGAGCTCCAGCCACGCGTCGACCGGGGTGCGGCGGTGCGGGTCGTCGCGCTTGCGGGCCGGGGGGACCGGGCGGAGCGCCGTGATCTCCTGGATCAGGCTCAGTTGCCGGTCCCGGCGGTCCCGCGCCGCCGCGTGCTCGTCCCGCAGGCGCTCGACCTCGTGCCGCGACTCGTGGGGCGCGCCCGCGCCGACCGGCTCGGCCTCGACGTCCACCCGGGCCTCGGTGACCCGCACCCCGGGGGCGCCCAGGACGCGGGCCCGCAGCGAACCGGGGTCCAGCGAGCGGGGCAGTCCCGTCACCCGTACTCGGCCGTCGGGCGGCACGATGCCACGGGCCAGACGGCGGCAGAGCGCGCCCTGCGCGTACACCACCACCGAATCGAGGGTCGACCCCCACCGCTGCGCCGACTCAGTCGTCATGTGCTCCGCCCCCGCCGTGTCCATGCTGAGCGAAGCCTACAAGTGCCCCGGCGTCGTCGTCCTTCGGGCGGTCCGTTCCGTCCTGGACACACCGCCAGGTCAGGGAACTGGAGTTCGGGGCGCGGCGCGGGCCCGGCGGAGCGTGAAGCGGCTCCTCCTCGGGTAACCCCCTTCCAGCGCGTGGCCCGGTGGCGTCGGCCGTCGGTGCGCGCGGTTGCGACGACCGGCGCGCGTACTCGGCCGTACGCTCCGGTCGCGATCCGTGAGGGGGAGCAATGGGGGTTACCGGCTCACCAACCGTCCGGCGGGGCACCGTACTTCCGGTGGTCGCGGCGCGCTGGGCGCTGTGGACGTTCGTCCTCGTCAACCTGGTGATCGTCGAGGTTCTCTTCGTCACCGCCGGCACCGGCAAGAACGGCGTGCTCACGGTCGCCAAGTTCTTCGGGCTGCACGCAGCCGTACTGATGCTGTTCCAGCTGCTGTTGGTGGCCCGGCTGCCCTGGCTGGACCGCCGTATCGGCATGGACCGGCTGACGGTGTGGCACCGCTGGGTGGGCTTCACCCTGCTGTGGACGGTCCTCACACACGCCTTTCTGGTGGTGCTCGGGTACGCACGGCTCGATGACGCGTCGACGGTGAAGACGTTCTTCGCGCTGGCCGGCGTGCCCGCCTCTCTGCTGGGCATGTGGGCCGCGGCGTTCGTCGTCGTGGTCGCCGCGGTCTCCGTCCGTCAGGTGCGGCGGCGGTTGCGGTACGAGACCTGGCACGGTCTGCACCTGCTGCTCTACCTGGCGTTGGGACTGGCGTTCGTGCACCAGCTGTTGGAGACCACCACCTTCAACTCGTCCGCGCCGGCCAAGCTCTACTGGTGGGCGCTGTGGCTGTTCGCCTTCGGTGCCCTGGTGACGGGGCGCGTCGTCGTGCCGGTGTGGCGGAACCTCTATCACCGGTTCCGGGTCGTGGCGGTGGTGCCGGAGTCGCACGACGTGGTGTCGGTCCACATCACCGGCCGCCACCTCGACCGACTGCCGGCCCGCGCAGGGCAGTTCTGCATCTGGCGGTTCCCCGGGCACAACCACTGGTGGTCGGCGAACCCGTTCTCGCTGTCGACGGCCCCCGACGGCCATGGGCTGCGCCTGACGGCCAAGGCGGTCGGCAGCACCAGCGCCGGCCTGCGGCATGTCCCGGTCGGGACCCGCGTGTTCGTCGAGGGACCGTACGGCGCGTTCACCTCCCTGCATCGCACCCGGCCCGGTGCCGTCCTGATCGCCGGCGGGGTCGGGATCACGCCCGTCCGAGCCCTGCTGGAGGAGGAACCGCCCGGGGACGTCGTCGTGCTCTACCGGGTGCGCAGCGAGCGGGACGCCGTACTGGTCGACGAGGTACGCGCCCTGGTCGCGGCGCGCGGCGGCCGACTGCATCTGCTCACCGGCCGCAGGGGAGAGGGGAGGCCACCGTTCGAACCGGAGGGCCTCCGTGCCCTGGTCCCCGACATCACCGAGCGCGACGTGTACGTCTGCGGTCCACCCGCGATGACCTCGGCCGTGCTCAGCGGGCTGCGCGGCCTGAAGGTCCCCCGCCGGCAGGTGCACGCCGAGAGGTTCGGTCTGGCCTGAGCGGAGACGGGGGGCCCGTGCGGAAAGGCGTCGGCCATGGCATCGGTGCTCATCCGGCCGCGCGCACGGCTCCCGTCACGGGGCCGGTGACGTGCCGTCGGTCCGGGCCTCCAGGGCGTGGAGTACGGCCACCATGTCCGCGCCGCCGTGGCCCAGTTCGACGGTCTCGCCGTACAGGGTGTGGCAGATGTCGAGGAGGGGTGAGGCCAGGTCGGCCTTGCGGGCGGCCTCCGCGATCAGGCGGTTGTTCTTGAGGACGTCGGCGGCGGCCGCCTGGACGGTGAAGTCGCGGTCCAGCAGCTTCGGTCCCTTCATCCGGGACACGGCGCTGGCCATCGGCCCCGAGTCCAGCACCTCCCGGAGCAGGCGCTGGTCGAGCCCGTGCCGGTCGGCGAAGTGGAACGCCTCCGTGAGGCCGGTGACCAGGGTGATCAGGAACAGGTTCACCGAGAACTTCATCAGCAGCGCGCCCGGGACCGCGCCACAGCCGAACGTCTCCCGGCACATGGGCGCGAGCAGGGGCCGTACGGCGGCCACGGCATCGTCGTCACCCGCCAGCATCCCCACCAGTTCGCCCCGTTCCGCCGGGACGCGGGAACCGGAGACCGGGGCCTCGACGTACCGGCCGCCCGCCGCCCGGATGTCGTCCCGAAGAGCCGCCGAGTACTCGGCCGACGTCGTGCCCATGTGGACGACGGTGTGTCCGGCGACGCGCGCGGCGAAGTCCGGGGTGCCGCGTGCCAGGACCGTGTCGACGGCAGTCTCGTCGGCCAGCATGAGGATCACCGTCCCGGCCCGGTCGAAGACCAGGGACGGGCTCGCCGCGACCTCGGCACCGGCCGCACGTACGGGCTCGCACCGGTCGGGGGTGCGGTTCCAGACGACGAGGGGTGTTCCGGCGCGGGCGAGGTTGAGGGCCATCGGCTGTCCCATGACACCGAGACCGACGAAACCGACGTACACGAGGCGCCGCCTTTCTGGTTCCTGTCTGGTTCCTGCCGACGTTGAGCCAGTTTTCGTTGCTGTTGCTGCTTTGCCGCCGACTATGACAGCGGTCATAGTAGTCCCGTTTATGACGGCGGTCATAGGGTGGTGCCGAGCACTCGCGTCGTCGTGGTGGTGGAGGTCGGACATGGCTGTGGACGAACGGGGCCCGCGCGAGCGGATGGTCTTCAGCGCGGCGCAGCTGATCCGGCGCGACGGGGTCGCCTCCACCGGGATGCGCGAGGTCGCCGCGCATGCCGGGGCGCCGCGTGGTTCCCTTCAGCACTACTTCCCCGGCGGCAAGGAGCAGTTGGTCAACGAGGCGGTGGGGTGGGCGGGCCGCTACGCCGGCCGGCGCGTCGCCCGTTTCCTGGCCGTACTGGACGAGCGGACGCCCAGCGCGCTGTTCGCCGAGATGGTGCGTCAGTGGACCGACGAGTACGAGGCCGGGGGCTTCGCGGGCGGCTGCCCGGTGGCCGCCGCCACCGTGGACTGCGCGGAGTCCACCCCGTCGACGCGGGAGGCCTCCGCCGCCGCGTTCGCCACCTGGACCGGGCCGGTGGCGCGGGCCCTGGTGGACATGGGGGTGCCGGAGGCGCGGGCCGAAGCGCTCGCCACGCTCATGGTCGGCGCGCTGGAGGGGGCGATCCTGATGGCCCGCGCCGAGCGGGACGTACGCCCGCTGACGACCGTGGCCCGGGAACTCGGCCCCCTCCTCGACGCGGCCGTGCGGCAGGACGCGTGACGTGTGCGCAGGGGGCGCGGTGCCCGGTCGGTGGTCACGCCAGGCGTTCCACGAGCAGGAACCCACCGATGGCGATCATCATGGCGCCGCTCGTCCGGGTGACGGCCCGGGCCGCCGTCGGTCGGGTGGTCAGCGCGGTGCGGGCCAGCAGGCCCACGCCCAGGTAGACCACCGCACAGCACGCCATGTGCAGCGTGCCGAGCAGACCGGTCTGGGTGGCGACCGGCCAGCCCGCCGCCGGGTCGATGAACTGGGGGAAGAGGGAGAAGTACAGCAGCAGCGCCTTGGGATTGAGGCCGCTGATTCCCGCTCCGCGCAGCATGGTCCGCCGGCCGGTGTCCGCCGTGGTCTCCGTGCCCGCCATGTTCTTCGTGTCCGCGCCCGGTGTCGCCGGACGCACGAGGACACCCCGGCCGAGCCACATCAGACAGCCGGCCCCGAGGACGGTCAGCGCCGTGAGCAGGTGCGGGGAGCCGGCCACGATCACCACGAGGCCGGCCACGGCGAGCAGGGTGTATCCGGCGTATCCGGTCACCAGTCCGGCGACCGCCGGGAGCAGTGCCCGGCCCCGTAGTCCTGCCGCGATCGCGTAGGCCCAGTCGGCGCCGGGGGTGAGGACCAGGAGGAGGTCCACCGCGAGAAAGGCCACCACGGTGCCGATGTCCATGCTGAGTCGATCCCTCTTCTTCCGTCTCTGTCCCGTACGTGCGGTACGCCGTACGAGAGGGAAGAGTAGGAACTTTCCGGGCGAAAGTGTTTCCAAAGATTCTCCGATCACGGGGGTGGAGGGGGAGAGTCTTCTTCATGGACGACCTGGACCGGAAGATTCTTGCCGAGCTGTAGTCGGACGGCCGGCTGACGGTGACCGAACTGGCAGCCCGCGTGCGGCTGAGCGTCTCGCCGTGTCACCGGCGGCTGCGCGATCTCGAACGCGCGGGCGTGATCCGCGGCTACCGCGCGGTCGTGGATCCGGCGGCGGTCGGCCTGGACTTCGAGGCGCTGGTGTTCGTCACCCTGCGCTCGGCGAACCGGGACGAGGTCACCGCCTTCGAGGAGGGCGTCGCCGCGATCCCGCACGTGGTGCAGGCCCAACGCCTCTTCGGCGAGCCCGACTACCTCCTCCGTGTGGTCACCACCGACCTGACGGCCTTTCAGCAGCTCTACGACCAGTGGTTGGCCACCTTGCCGGGTGTCCAACGCCTGACATCCACGCTGGTCATGAAACAGATCGTCAACGACCGCCCGCTGCCCGCGTAGTACATTCGTGGCGTGAACACCTACTGGCACGTCGTTCTGCCGCCGCTCCGCGCCTGACCGGGCGCGGACACCGACGGTTTGACTCCCGGCCCCAACCGACCCGCAGGGCGGTCAGGGGCTTTTGTCGTGCGCCCGTTTCGAATCCAGTCCCAGACGCATTCGACGACGGAAGTTCACGACTGTGCCGAACCGCACGACCCCCCTGACTCCCGCGCGCCCGGCCACCGCCGCCCCGCGCCCTTCTCGTACCCCCCGCCTCGACGGACCCGCCCCCATCCTTGTCGCCGCCGTGCTGTGGGGCACGAGCGGGACCGTCGGCTCGCTGGCACCGGCCGGCGCCCCGGCCGCGGCCATCGGCTGCGCCGGTCTCACTCTCGGCGGCATCCTGCTGTTCCTCACCTCCCGGCGGGCCCGCTCACTGCCCGCGTCCTGCACACGCTCCGAGCGGTGGCTGCTCGTCCTCGGCGCGGCGGCGGTGGCCTGCTATCCGGTCGCCTACTACCCGGCGGTGGCCCGGACCGGCGTGGCGACCGCCACGGTGATCGCGCTGGGCGGCGCCCCGGTCTTCGCCGGACTGCTGTCCTGGATCACCGGGCGCGCCCGGCCCACCGCACGCTGGGCCGGAGCCACCGCGGCCACCGTGCTGGGCTGCGCCCTGCTGGTGCTGGGGCCCCGGTTCACCGGGCAGGCCGGGACGATGGATCTGACCGGCGTCGCGCTCGCCGCCTGCGGGGGACTGTCGTACGCCGTCTACTCGTCGATCGGCGGCACACTCATCACGCGCGGGCACGCGTCGGACGCGGTGATGGGGGTGCTGTTCGGCGCGGCCGGGCTGCTCGTTCTGCCGCTCGTGGCGTTCGCCGGCACGCACTGGCTCACCACCACGCGCGGGGCGGCGGTGGCGGCGTACCTCGCGGTGTTCACCGTCTGCCTGGCCTATCGGCTCTTCGGGCACGGGCTGCGCCGCACTCCGGCGTCGACGGCCACCGCGCTGACCCTCGGGGAGCCCGCCGTGGCGGCGGTGCTGGGCGTGGCCGTCCTCGACGAGCGACTGTCGCCCGTCTCCTGGTGCGGGCTGGGCGTTCTCGCGCTCGGGCTGGTGCTCCTGGCCGTGCCGGTCGGCCCGGGTCGCCGGGGCCGGTAGCCGCCGCGCACGCTTCGGGGCCGATAGCGGCCGGCGCGCTTCGGGGCCGGTCCCGGGTGTCATGGGGCCAGGCCCGGTCCCGGTGTCGTGGGGCCGGGTCCGGCCCCCGGGCGTCGTGGGCCGGGCCCGGTTGCCTGGACCGTGCCACGATCACGAGGTTAGGCTGGCCTAACTTTCGGATGCGGGTTCGAGACGCAACCGCCGCTGGACGCACGCACTTTGGGGGTCGGCCTTGCCGCGCACGATCGAGATCACCGCAGAGGGCGGGCCGGATGCCGTGGGCGAGGAGGGCTGGGTCGGGCTGGAGTCGCGCGAGGAGTTGCGTGAACTGCTGGGCGAGCCCTGGCCCGTGGTCATCGAGAAGGTCCACGACCGGCTGACCGAGCAGGACCGGGGCATCCTGGCCCGCTCGCCGTTCTGTCTGCTGGCCACCTCCGACGCGCGGGGCGGCTGCGATGTCTCCCCGCGCGGGGACGCGCCGGGCTTCACCCATGTCATCGGTCCCGGCACGATCGCCCTGCCCGACCGGCCGGGGAACCGGCGCGGCGACAGCTTCCACAACATCCTCGACAACCCGCACGCCGGCCTGCTCTATCTGATCCCCGGCAGCAAGGAGGTCCTGCGGGTCAACGGCCGGGCCCGCATCCTCACCGACGCCCCGTTCTTCGACGCGATGGCGCTGGAGGGTCGGCGGCCCACGCTGGCGCTGGTCCTGGAGATCGACGAGATCTATCTGCACTGCCCGCAGTCGCTGCGCCGCTCCGGAGTGTGGGATCCGGCGTCATGGCAGACCGGCTGAAACAAGCCGAAGGGGCACCCCCGTCGGCCATAATTTAGGTTAGGCTAACCTTCGCATGTGAGATCTGGTGAGGAAGCAGCCGACACCCCGAGGCTCCGCGGTCACGAACTGTCAGCCACGGGCGTGACCGTGTCGTACGACGGTGTCGACGTCGTGCACGACGTCGCGATCGACCTCCGGCCCGGTGAAGTGACCGTGCTGGTCGGTCCCAACGGCAGCGGGAAGTCGACGCTCCTGCGGACGATCGCCCGATTGCAGCGGGCCCGTGAAGCCGCGCTCAGGATCGACGCCGACACGGACGGCCTCGCGCTGACCTCCCGTGAGTTCGCGCGGCACGTCGCCCTGCTGACGCAGGGACGGCCCACGCCCAGCGGGCTGACCGTGCGGGACGTCGTCGAGTTCGGCCGCTACCCCTACCGGGGCCGCTTCGGCCGCCGGGACCCGGACGCGTCGGCCGCGGTCGACCGGGCGCTCGCGCTGACCGGTGTCACCGACCTCGCCGAGCGCGGCGCCGACCACCTCTCCGGCGGGCAGTTGCAGCGGGTGTGGCTCGCGAGCTGCCTCGCCCAGGAGACCGGCGTACTCCTGCTGGACGAGCCGACGACCTATCTCGACCTGCGCTATCAGGTCGAACTCCTTGACCTCGTCCGCGATCTGGCGGACGACCACGGGATCGCCGTAGGCGTCGTCCTGCACGACCTCGACCAGGCGGCGGCCGTCGCCGACCGGATCACGCTCCTCGAAGCGGGCCGGATCGTCGCCGAGGGCCGACCCGAGGACGTCCTGACACCGGAACGACTGACCTCCGTCTACGGCATCCGCATCGATGTCGACACCGACCCTCTCACCGGCCGGCTGCGCACCCGCCCGATCGGCCGTCACCACACCCGCACCACCCCAAGCGAAAGGCTCGGCTCCACCTCATGAGACGCCTCCTGCTCGCCGCGGCCGCCACCACCGCCGCGGCGCTCACCCTCGCCGCGTGCGGCACCACCGAGCCCGCCGCCGAGAGCTCCGCGAAGCCGTCCGAGGGCATCACCCTCACCGACTCCACCGGCAAGAAGGTCGAACTCGACGGCCCGGCCACCAAGGTCGTCGCCACCGAGTGGAACGAGGTCGAGTTCCTGATCACGCTCGGCGTCGACCCGGTCGGCGTCGCCGACGTCAAGGGCTACAAGACCTGGGACCAGGCCGTCCCGCTGAAGAACGAGCCGAAGGACATCGGCACGCGCGGCGAGCCGAGCATGGACACCATCGCCGCCCTCGCGCCCGACCTCATCGTGGCCTCCTCCGACCTGCCGCCCGCCGCCGTGAAGCAACTGCGCGAGATCGCCCCGGTGCTGGGGATCCAGTCCGCGGACGCCTCCGACCAGGTCGGGCAGATGTTCGAGAACCTCGATCTCATCGCCAAGGCGACGGGGACCACCGACCAGGCCGAGACGGTCAAGGAGAGCTTCGAGGCCAAGGTCACCGAGGGCAAGAAGGCCCTCGCCGACGCCGGTCTCGACGGCACGGACATCGCCTTCGCCGACGGCTACGTCAACGCCAACCAGGTCTCCCTGCGCCCGTACACCAGCGGCTCGCTCATCGGTGCCGTCAACGAGCGGATCGGTCTGAAGAACGCCTGGAAGGTCAAGGGCGACGCCGCTTACGGCCTCGGCACCACCGACGTCGAGGGCCTCACCGACCTGCCGAAGGGCGTCCAGTTCGCCTACATAGGCAACGACGAGGACGAGACCAGCAACCCCTTCACCAAGGAGCTGACGAAGAACGCCGTGTGGAAGTCCCTCGCGTTCGTGAAGTCCGGTGACGTGCACCGGCTGCCCGACGGTATCTGGATGTTCGGTGGCCCGGAGTCGATGGAGGCGTACATCGACGCCGTCGTCGACGCGCTGACGAAGAAGTAGCGCGAGCAGCGGCGGACGAAGACGCAGGCCGGACGAAGACGCGGACCGGTTGAAGACACCGGCCGGTCGAAGACGCAGACCAGTCGAAGAGACAGACCGGTCGAAGACGCAGACCGGACGAGGAAGCAGAAGCAACGGAGCCATGGCCGTCACCGCAACGCCCCCCGCCACCCGTCCGCCGACGGCCGCGACCCGGACGGGCGCGGCCACGGTGGCGGCCGGCCTCGTCCTCCTGGTCGCGGTCCTCGCCGTCGTCGACATCACCCAGGGCACCGCCGCCGTCGGACCCGCCGAGGTGCTCAAGGCACTGACCGGGCGGGCCGACCCGGGCGACGCGTCCGTAGTGATCGCCTCCCGGCTGCCGCGTATGACCGCCGGCATCCTCGTCGGCGTCGTCCTCGGCGTGGCGGGCGCCGTGCTGCAGGCCGTCAGCCGCAATGTGCTCGCCTCGCCCGACACCCTCGCCGTGAACGCCGGGGCGTATCTGGCGCTCGGCGTCGTCGGCGTCACCGGTGTCTCGCTGCCCCTGCTCGCCTCCTCCGGCGTCGCCTTCGCGGGCGGGCTGCTGGCGGCGGCCGTCGTGCTCGCGCTCTCCGGTCTCGGCACGGGCACCGTACGACTGGTCCTCGCCGGCACCGCCCTCGCGCTGGGCCTGAACTCCATGACGGAAGGCCTGCTCCTGCTGTTCCCGCAGGAGACCGAGGGCCTCTACCAGTGGAACCAGGGCAGCATCGGCCAGAACGGCTTCGACGGCGTCCTGCAACTGCTGCCCCTCGTGGCCGTCGGGCTCGTCGGCCTGGCGTTGACGGCCCGTCGGGTCGACGCGCTCGCCCTCGGCGACGACGCCGCGCGCGGGCTGGGCGTCCCCGTCCGCGCCACCCGGGTGACGGTCGTCGTCCTCGCCACGCTGCTGTCCGCGGCGGCCGTCACCCTCGCCGGGCCCATCGGCTTCGTCGGCCTGTGCGCCCCGGCCCTGGTACGCCCCCTCGCCCGCCGCTTCCGGGGACTCGCCCGCGCGAGGGGAACCCTGCCCGTCGCCGGTCTCGTCGGCGCCGGGCTGGTGCTCGGGTCGGACGTCGTCCTGCGGGCCCTCGTCCCCTCCGACACGGCGGTCGCCGTACCCACCGGCGTCGTCACCAGCCTGGCCGGTGCGGTGTTCCTGGTGGTGATGGCGCTACGGCTGCGGGACACGGCCGGGGCCGAGGCACCGGACCGGCTGCGCATCCCCAGCCGCACGGCGTTCCTGGTCACGGTCGCCGTCCTCGTCGCCGTGGCCGTCGGCGTCACCATCGCCGGCGTCCTGCTGGGCGACACCAAACTCCTGCTCGGCGACGTCGCGAACTGGGCCCAGGGGAGGGCCGGCCGGACCGTCTCCTTCGTCCTCGACACCCGGGTGCCCCGCGTCCTCGCGGCGCTGTGCGCGGGCGCGGCGCTCGCCCTGGCCGGAACGCTGGTGCAGGCCGTGACCCGCAACCCGCTCGCGGAACCGGCGATCCTGGGCGTCTCCGGCGGAGCCGCGCTCGGCGCCGTGCTGCTCGTCACCACCGTGCCCGTCGCCGGGGGCTGGGGTGTCGCGGGGGCCGCGTTCGCGGGCGCCGCGCTCGCCTCCGTGGTCGTCTTCGGGCTGGCGGCCCGGGGCGGCTACCAGCAGAACCGGCTGGTCCTCGTCGGCATCGGCGTGGCCGCCGGCACCACGGCCCTGATCAGCCTGCTCATCGTGCTCACCGACCCGTTCAACGCCACCAAGGCGCTGACCTGGCTGTCGGGTTCGACATACGGCCGGACCATGCCGGACGTCCTGCCCGTCATGTGCGTGCTGGTGCTCGGCCTGGTCGTCGCGATGGCCTGCCGCACCGAGCTGGACCTCGTCTCCCTGGACGAACACACCCCCCGGCTCCTGGGCCTGCGGCTGTCCCGGGCCCGGCTCGGATTCCTGGTCGTGAGCGTCCTGCTCAGCGCCACCGCCGTCGCCTCGGCCGGCACCATCGGCTTCGTGGGCCTCGTGGCACCGCACGCGGCGCGCGCCCTCGTGGGCCGACGGCACGTACGGGTGGTTCCGGTCGCCGTTCTCCTCGGTGCCTGTCTCGTCTGCACGGCCGACCTCCTCGGCCGCACGGTGATCGCCCCCGCGCAGCTGGGCGCCGGCCTGATGACGGCGGTGATCGGTACGCCGTACTTCCTGTATCTGCTGGTACGGAGCCGGCGGTAGCATGCCCGCCCGGCCTGGAGGCTTCAGAGTGCGGGTCCGGTGGGGGCTGGTCGCGCAGTTCCCCGCGCCCCTGAAAAAGCAGGGGCTGCGCCCCGTGCTTTTTCAACGGCCCGCAGGGGCCGT